>NZ_JBIRRA010000009.1:0-100375 GCF_044333485.1 Streptomyces sp. NPDC020983
AGCAGCCTGGTTCAGATTCATGAAATCCATGTCGATACTCGACCACGGCAACTCCACATTCGCCTGCGTGTGCAAATGCAGCAACGGCTTACGCAGCAGATCCAACCCACCGATCCACATCTTCGCCGGCGAGAACGTGTGCATCCACGCAATCAGACCCACACACCCCTCATCCGCATTCGCCCGCAACACCACACCCGTGATCGCCGCCGCATCCGTCAGCACCGGCTTCCACACCACCCGGACCGGCGAACCTGCCAGGGCGCCCAGTTCACGGGCGATGGCCTGCGACTGCTCGGCGACCTGGGCGAGCGTGCCGGGCCCGTACAGGCCCTGGCTACCGGTGAGGAACCACACCTCACGCTCGGCGGACGATGTCATCGTTTGCAACTCCTCACGGGGCGGACGGCCGGGTCGGCCGTGGATGTGCTGGTAGCGGTCGTACTGCCGGCCGGTGCCGGCGTGCGGGACGGGCGGCGGGACGCCGGGCCGGTGGCGCACCGGCTCCTGGTACGGCCCGGCCTCACGGCGCAGCCGGACGGGTGGACCTCCCGCGGACGAGGGAGGAGGACCGCCCGTCGACGGCCTGCCGCACGGGAGGAACGACGGCCGGCACGGCTGCGTGAGCGCTAACATTCGGCGCCCGATCCGGGGCCGCAGCACCGCCGGGCAGCCTTCCGGCAGCGCTGCCGCCCGCCGCGGCGGCCGGACCGGTCGTCATGTTCGTCTCCAGATATGCCGAGTTCCGGCACACGGCCGGAACGTCCGTTGCGAACGAGGGTCCTCAGGAGGGAGTGCTGCTGCGGCGGATGATCAGACGGGGTTCGATGACGACGCGCTCGTCGTCCGGCATCCCGCTCGACTCCAGCCGGCTCACGAGCAGCCGGATGCTGGCCTGGCCGACGGCGGCGAAGTCCTGCCGTACGGTCGTGAGCGGCGGCGCGAAGAACTCCGCCTCGGGGATGTCGTCGAAGCCCGCGATCGCCACCTGTCCCGGCACGGACAGGCCCGCCTCGCGGAAGGCCCGCAGCACGCCCAGCGCCATCTGGTCGTTGGCCACGAAGACCGCGGTCACGTCGAGCGAACGACGGCGTGCGCCGTTCCCGGCCACCCGGCCCGCCAGCTCCTGCCCGGCGCGGTAGCCGGACAGCGGCGTCCAGTCGCCGACGAGCGGCGGGGGCACTTCGACCCCCGCGTCCTCCAGCGTGCCGCGCCAGCCGCGCACCCGGGCCTCGGCCTCCAGCCAGTCCGACGGCCCGGCGACGTGCCAGACGGTCCGGTGCCCGGCGTTCAGCAGATGGCTCGTGACCAGCCGGGCGCCGAGGTCCTGGTCGACGGACACGCCGGGGATCGGCAGCGAGTGCCCGCCCTCCACGGTCACGACCGGGAAAGGCAGCCGCAGTTCCGCCAGGGCGGCGACCGCGGCACGGTGGGGGACGATCACCACGATGCCCTCCACCCCCCATTCGCTGAGGTGGTCGATCGCGTCGGAGAGGGCCTTGGCGCTGTAGCGGCGCAGCGTCACGGCGGAGACCATGAAGCCTTCGTCCCTGGCGGCCTCCTCCAGTCCGAACAGCATGCTGGCCGGGCCGAACAGGGTGGGATTGCACGCCACCACACCCAGCGTCAGGGTGCGCCGTGTCACGAGGGCCCGCGCCGAGGAGTTCCGCCGGTAGCCCAGTTCCTCGATCGCCCGCAGTACGTCCGCCCGCGTCGACTCGCGTACATTGGGGTGGTTGCTCAGAACCCTCGAAACCGTCTGGTGCGACACCCCGACACGCTGGGCCACGTCCGCCATGGTGGGTGCCCGGCGTGGTCCGGAACGCGGCGCAGTCTGCGACATGGTTCTCCGATCAGTGTTGACCGCCTATTGTTAGCGCTCACAGACAAGGGCGTCAAGCCCCGCGCTGGAAACTGACCGACCGGAAGGCCGCAGCTCAATCCCTTGGGTACGGGAGGAGGCGGCCCACTGCCGGTGCGTCACCTGACCGCCGCCCCCGCGTACGGATTCTGCCTGCGAAACGTGGTGCGCAATGCTTTTCGTGACCATGGGTCAACTCCCGCCCGAAGGCGGGAGTGCCCTTCCCCGGTCGCCGCCCCACCGGACACCACCGTGCTGCGCTCGGTGACGTGCGGCGACCGGGGGCACCGCCTCAGCGCGCGCTGAGCTTCCACAGGTGGTCGGCGGTGCCGTTGTCCTCCCACTGCAGGACCTGCGCGCCGCTGCTGGTGCTCATGTTCTGCACCCCGAGCAGCAGTCCGCTGTTGCTGTTGGCGATCTTGTAGTAGCCGTTCCCGTCGGAGGTCAGCCGCCAGAGGTGGTCGGCGGTGCCGCTGTCCCCCCAGATGAGGGCGGTCCCGCCGTTGGTGGTGCTCATGTTGGTGATGCCGAGCACGAGCCCGCTCGCCTGGTTGCGGATCTTGTACAGGCCCGAGCCCGCGGACACCAGCGCCCACTTCTGCGTGGCCGAGCTGTTGGGCGTGGCCTGGTCGACCAGGGTGCCCTGGCCGGAGGCCTCGTTCTGCGTGTCCAGGGCCAGACCGCTGTTCTTGTTGGCGATCTGGTAGGTGCCGTCCAGCGTCGAGCCGCTGCTCGCCGGCGTGATGACCAGGTGGTAGCCGTAGGCACTGTTCGCGTTCACCGGAACGGTGACCGTGCCGTTGCTCACCGCGTAGTTCGACTCCGACACGGTGGTCGGTCCGGAGACCGCGACCGTGCGCCCGGGTGACGGGGTGTACTCGAGCTTGACGTGCACGGTCGACCCGAAGGCGGACAGCGCGTTCAGCCCGTTCACGGTCACGGCCGAGTCCCCGGAGCTGCCGCCGAAGACGACGTCGATCTCGTTGCCCGCGCTGTTGCGCGAGGCGGCCCCGTCGATGCCGGTCTGCGCCGGCGGCGTGGTGACGAGCATGGAACCGCTCATGTCGGCGTACCACTTGTAGAGCCAGTACGCCCCGTTCGGGCTGCCGCCCTGCCCCGTGAGCAGGTCTCCCAGAGCCCCGGACTGGTTCCAGAAGGCGAGTTCCGCGTCGTGGACGCCCAGCCGCTCGAACTTGGCGATGTAGCCCACCAGCGCACCGGGAACGCCGACCTCGGAGGGGGCCGCGTACTCCTCGATCGCGATCGGCCGCGGGCTGATCCCGTACTTGCTCTCCAGCGCGGTGACCGTGGCGACGTCACCGGCGATCTTCGAGGAGCGCGAGAGCTCGTGCCAGGCGATGATGTCCGGCACGGTGTTGGTCGCGACCGCGTTCCTCAGGAAGTTGTCCATGTCGCTGATGTTGTCCGAGAAGCTCGGACCCTGGATCGGCGTCGTGGAGTCCTTGGAGCGGATCTCACGGTAGGTCCGCGTCCAGAAGTCCTCGAAGGTGCCGTTGGACGACAGCCAGGTGTTGTCGGACTCGTTCCACGGCGCGTACGCGGCCAGGTTGGTGATCCCGGAGGCCTTGGTCTGCGCGATCTGGTCGTCGACGACCGAGAGCCAGTTGCTCCAGCTGAACTGGTAGGGCCAGCCCGCGTAGTAGTCGGAGAGCCGGTTGACGACCTTCGCGCCGGCCCGCGCCGCCTTCGGCGCCACCGTGAGGATGTCGCCGGTGCCCTGCTGATGGCCGCCCTGGGGCTTCTGGACGAAGGTGTTCGGCTTGATCGCCTGGACCAGGCTGTCAGCCGGTGTGGAGGCGTTCGCCAGGCCGTAGAGGCTGCCGGTGGCGACATGGGTCACCGGCCGCTGCACCTGGCCGGCGTTGACCACGAGGGTCGTGGAGGCGGACGCCGCTTGCGCGGACGCGCCGGTGAAGGCGGTTGTGCTCGCGGCCAGTACCGCGACTCCGAGGCCGACGACCCCTGCCAGTCGTCGGCCGCGCTGATGCTGCGTGGATCCACGCATGAGGGAGACACCCTTCCGGGGAAGTGGGGGGAGCGCACGACCACTGCCGAGTCCGCCGACGTCCGATCCTCGCGTCAGGTGTCCTCTGCCGGTCGGCGTTCTTCGGGCCGTTGCGCAAAAGAGCAACCGTTTGTCCGCGGCACAACGTAGGAGCGATCCACCCGGCCGGTCAAGGGAGTGCGCAACAATTGCGGATCCCGCTGTCCTCGCGGCGACCCATGTGCACGGGCCCGGGAGCCCGTGCACCCATGGGATGGTGACGGGCCGTGGGGGGCGGACTCAGGACATGCCCCGCGCTGCCGTGCCTCCGCCTCCCCCGGAGGCGGCGGGCCCGCCCGCCGCGGGGCGGTGCGGGCGGGTGACCGGACCACGTCCCGGCCGCCCGCCCACCCGCGTCACGGCTCTAGCCGAGGGTCCACTGCTGGTTGCTGCCGCCGTTGCAGGTCCACAGCTCGACCTGCGCGCCGTTGGCCGTGCCGGCCCCCGTCACGTCCAGGCAGAGCCCTGACAGTGCGCTGGTGACGGTGCCGTTGGAGTTGAAGACCCACTGCTGGTTCGCCTGGCCGTTGCAGGACCAGATGATGACCTTGGTGCCGGCCGTGGTCCCCTGGCCGTTCGCGTCCAGGCACATCTGGCCGCTGCCGGAGTAGACGCTCAGCTGGTTGGCGGAGGTGCGGGTGAAGACCTGGTTGGATCCGCCGGAGCAGTCCCAGATCTGCAGCTGCGTACCGGCCGTCGTGGACGCGTTGGGCACGTCCAGGCACTTGCCCGCACCGACGGCGTGCAGCTCGCCGCTGGTGTTCCCGCTCGTGGATCCGGCCGGGGTCACGTAGACGGCGAAGGCGTCGTGCGCCGCCTGGAAGGTGACGGGGACGGTGACCGACCCGGACGAGGCGCTCAGGTTCTGGTTGTACACCACCTGGGGGGCACTCAGCGGGTACTGGTCGGGGATCCTCTCGACGGTCACGTTGACGCTGCCGTTGTTCTGCAGCCAGGACACCGAGGCCAGGTTGGTGAACGTCACCGAGGCGGAGCCGGTGTAGCCGTTGCTGTCGCCGATCACGGCCACCGCGCGCCTGGCGGTGCTGTCCTTCGACGCGGAGATCGCCGTCGATCCGACCTGGCCGGAGGTGTTGACGAGCGTTCCCGTCATGTCGGCGTAGGTGCGCAGCGCCCACCAGTTCCCGTTGGGCTGCCACGTCCCGTTGCTCTGGGTGAGGACCCCGGTCAGGTTCGGGGTCATGCAGCACGACCAGTTTCCGCGCATCGCGTTGGTGTATCCGGACTGCGCGAACCGCGCGAGGTACCAGGCGGTCACCCCGGCGGTCTGCCGGTCCGCGGGCTGGTACTCGTTCGCCGACAGCGGCCGCGCCGAAACGCCGTTCGCCGACAGGGCGTTGTTGAGCGACTGCGACACGGTGACGGGGTCGTCGACGTCGCCCTCGTCATGGTTGGTGATCATGTCGGGGACGGTCCCGGCCGACTTGACGTGGGCCAGCCAGGTGTTCCACTCCCCCGGATTGCTCTGCGGGGTGAAGGCGAGGGACGGCCCGACGATCTTCGCGTTCGGCGCGATGCGGCGGATCTCCCGGTAGGCGGTGTCCCACATCTGGAAGTACTGCGCGCTGTTCATCCCCCGGGTCCAGAAGACCGAGATGTCCGGCTCGTTGTAGATGTCGTAGGCGAAGGGCAGCCCGGAGGCCTGGAGGGCGCCCACGGAGGAGTCGATGAAGCTGACCCAGTTCGAGCAGTTGCCGTTGTCGCAGGGGTACACCTCGTTCGAGGGCTGCCCGCCGTTGTTGCCCCACAGGTCGCTCAGGATGACCTGGTACTGGGCGTGGTACGGGGGCTGCGTCAGCCGCGTCGCCTGTGCGGTGATCGAGGCGATGTCCGCCTTGGTGGCGGCCCCGTAGCTGTAGTTGTCCTTGATCCAGCCGCCGGAGAACCAGCCGCCTCCGCGGAAGGCGTTGATGCCCAGGGGCTGGAGGTACTGGTCGGCCGGCTGCGTCCCGTCCTGGGTGATCCCGTAGAGGAAGCCCTCCCCCACTCCGGTCGACGGTCCACGCGAGGAGCCGAGATCCACGCTGAGCGACTCCCCGGTGGCGGCGTGCCCGGCGGTCGGCATCACCAGCAGGGCGGCGAGCCCCAGCACGGCGGCTGCGGCCATGGCCAGACGGCCCGGTTTTGCTCTCTTTCTCATCGACTTCCTCCTACGACTGCGCGCCACAGCGCTGAGGCGGGGGGCGCGGCGTGGTGACGGGGATCCGGTGCGGTGGCGCACACGGCAGTTGAGGCCCTTGGAGGGGCGAGCCGGACCGCAGCCCAGGGGTGAAGGTGTCGGCCGAAGGCCGGCCGCCGGCGTGGGACGCCGGGCCGGTCCCGGGTGGCGCGGCCGCGGGCTGGTGCGTCGAACCGATTGGCAGGAATCGGTTCGACGGGATATTACGGCTGGGGTTCACTGGGGTCAATGAGGTGTTGCAAGTCAACTGCCCGCGACCGCCCGCGTGTCGGGGAGCAGCGGGGCCGTGGTGGAGCGAACCGATTCCTACGGCGGGCGGGAGCCGCGCGGCGCCCCGGGCGGCCCGGGGCGGCGGGGAGCCGTCAGGCGCGGCGGGCGGGGGCGGCGCCGGTGCTGGAGCGGAGGGAGACGGGCGGCGCGAGCAGGATGTGGCGGGGAGGGGTGTGCGGCGCCGCGATCCGCTCGATGAGCAGGGAGACGGCCTGCACGCCCATGTCGTGGGCGGGGACGTCGGCGGCGGTGAGGGGCGGGCGGAAGTCCTCCGCCCACAGCCGGCCGGCCACACCGGTCACCGAGAAGTCGTACGGCACGCTCAGTCCGGCGTCGGCCAGTGCCCGCTGGATGCCCGGCAGCGCCGCCTCGTTGACGGTCGTGACCGCGGTGAGGTCCGGGTGCTCCCGCAGCAGTGCCTCGATGCTCTCCTGGCCGGAGCGCGCGTCGTCCCCGCACGCGACCTCGACGCCCTCGACACCCCGCTCGCGGACGGCCGCGGTGAAGCCCTCCCGCGCCCTGATCGCGGGACCGTAGCCCGCGGCGACGAGTTCGGGTGAACGGCTGATCAGCGCGACCTTCCGGTGGCCGAGGTCGGCGAGGTGCCGGACCGTGTGGCGGACCAGGCCGGCGTAGTCGACGTCGATCCAGCACATCTCGCGGTCGTCCATGGTGTGCCCTATCCCGACGAAGGGCAGGCCCGCCTCCATGAGACGGCCCACCCGGGCGTCCTGGAGCCGGATCTCCATGAGGATCACACCGTCGACCCGGCTCTCCGAGATGAGCCGTTCGAAGGACCGGTCGTGATCGCCCCCGGACGGTGACAGCAGCACGTCCAGGTCGGCGCCGGCGGCCGCGTCGACGACGCTCCCGACGAATTCCAGCTGCATGTGGGTGAGACGGTTGCCGGCCGGCGGGATCACCAGGCCGATCATGCGGGTCCGCCCCTCCTTGAGCGCCCGCGCGGTCGCGTTCGGCCGGTAGCCCAGCTCGTCGATCACGTCCTGGATACGTTTCCGGGTGGCCGCCGCGACAGGGCGCTTGCCGCTGAGGGCGTACGACACCGTGCTGCGCGACACGCCCGCCCGCCGGGCGATCTCACCGATGTTCATCCCGCTCCTCACACCCCGTACCCAGGAGAACCATACCGTCGCGAACCGATTCGCGAGGTGGGGTACGGCCGGGCGCCGCGGCGCCTGCCTGCACCGTCGGCATCGGGCCCGTAGCCGCTGCGCCGCGTCGGCGCACGAGTCTTGACGGGTGCGCGCGACGGGTCCTACGTTCGCGGTCGAACCGATTCGCTACCTCTGCGACTCGTCTCGCCCCTGCCCCGCGAACGGCGCTGCCGGCCGCGGCGGGACGGGCACCGACCGAAAGGGACACGCGCCATGAACACTTCCGTCCGGCGACGGCTCGCTGTCGCGTCGCTGGCCGCCGTGGTGGTGGCAGCCACGGCCACCGCCTGCGGGTCGTCGTCCTCGGACGGATCCTCCGGCTCGAAGGCGGCCGGCGGCACGTACACGGTCTGGGATCCCTACCCGCAGTTCGACGGCGCGTCCGACTGGGTCAAGCTGCTGGAGAGCTGCGGCAGACAGGCCGGGGTGAAGGTGAAGCGGACGGGCTTCGACACCACCGACCTCACCAACAAGACGCTCCTCGCGGCGCAGCAGGGCAACTCCCCCGACGTCCTGATCGTCGACAACCCCGTCGTCTCCACGCTCGCCGAGGCGGGCGTCCTGACCACCACGGACGAGAACAGGATCAGCACGTCCCAGGTGGAGCCGAACCTGCTGGCGGCCGGCCAGAGCGGCGGCAAGACCTACGGCACGCCGATCGGGGCGAACACCCTGGCGCTGTACTACAACAAGGATGTCCTCAAGGCCGCCGGGGTGGACCCGGGCTCGGTCAAGGACTGGGCGTCGCTGAACGCGGCACTGGCCAAGGTGAAGGCCGCGGGCAAGAAGGGCATCACCTTCTCCGCCATCGGCACCGAGGAGGGCAGCTTCCAGTTCCTGCCCTGGCTGTGGGGTTCGGGAGCGCAGCTGACCGACCTCTCCTCCGACCGGGCGGTCGCCGCGGTCACCCTGTGGAAGGACTGGCTCGCCAAGGGGTACGCACCCCACTCCGTCATCAACAACACCCAGACCACCAGCTGGCAGGAGTTCGCGACCGGGCAGTACGCCTTCGCCGAGAACGGCACCTGGCAGCTGGCCAACGCCAAGAAGGCCGGCTTCGGCTACGGCACCGTCGCCATCCCCGCCGCCACCGGAGGAACCGCCCCCGCTCCCACCGGCGGCGAGTTCGTGACCGTACCCGTGCAGAAGAACACCGGCCGCTACCCCGTCTCGGACAAGATCGTGTCCTGCCTGACCGACGCGAAGAGCCTCCTGACCACCGACACGACCCTGTCCTACGTCGGGCCGACCGAGCAGGTCCAGGCCCGGCAGACGGCCGCCTCCCCCGAACTCGAGGTGTGGGTGCAGGCGGTGCGGGCGGCCAAGGGGCGCACGAGCGACGACCTCGGAACGAAGTACCCCAGGATCTCCGAGCAGCTGTGGGGCGCGGTGCAGGCGGCACTGACCGGATCGAAGTCGCCGAAGGACGCGATGTCCGCCGCGCAGTCCGCCGGCTCCCGGTAGTACCCCGACTCAGCGCCCCGGCCCGCGGCGCGGGCGAAGGGCGGGCCGACCGGCCCCGCCCGCGCCGCCGGCCGGCCTGCTCAGCGAAGGACCGCACCCCGATGAACAGCACCGCACCGACGCCGGGCACCCCGGTGGCGCCCGGCGGGGCGGAGCCGGTACGCACGGCGCCTCCCCCGCCGGCGGCCGGGGACCGCTCCCCCCGCAGGCCCCGCTCGCAGCAGTGGGCGGCCTGGGGCTTCCTGGCCCCCGTGGTGATCTACCTCGGCGCCTTCTACGCGTACCCGCTCTACCGCAACCTCGACCTGTCGCTGCGCGACTACACCGTGCGCTCGTTCGTGCAGGGCGACGCGCCCTTCACCGGTCTGGAGAACTACCGCAGGGTCTTCGACGACCCGACCTTCCTGCCGGCCCTGGAGCACACCGTGCTCTTCACCGGCGTCTCCCTCCTCTTCCAGTACGCCCTCGGGCTGGCGCTGGCGGTGTTCTTCGCCCAGCACTTCCGCCTCTCGGCCACGCTGCGCGCCCTGTTCCTGGTGCCCTGGCTGCTGCCGCTCATCGTGTCGGCCTCCACCTGGTCGTGGATGCTCAACAGCGAGTCGGGAGTCGTCAACGCGGCGCTCGGCCGGCTGGGCGTCGGACCGGTCGACTGGCTGACCTCGCCCTCGTGGTCGCTGGCGTCGGTGATCATCGCCAACATCTGGATCGGGATCCCCTTCAACCTGGTCGTCCTCTACAGCGGCCTCCAGGCGATTCCCGCCTCGCTGTACGAGGCCGCGGCCATCGACGGGGCGAACGCCTGGCAGCGCTTCCGGCGGGTGACCTTCCCCCTGCTGCGCCCGGTCTCCGCGATCACCCTGCTGCTCGGGCTCGTCTACACGCTGAAGGTCTTCGACATCATCTGGATCATGACGAAGGGCGGTCCCAGCGACTCGTCGACCACCTTCGCCACCTGGTCCTACCGGCTCGGCTTCGGGAGCCTGCTGCCGGAGTTCGGTCCGGGGGCCGCCGTGGGCAACCTCCTCGTGGTCGTCGCCCTCGTCTTCGGGCTGGTGTACATCCGCACCCAGCGGCAGCAGGCCGCCGCGTGAGCGCCCGTACCGGCGCGGCCGGACGGCCGCGTCCGCCGGAGCAGGGGTCCCGGCCCCGGCGCCCGGGCCGGGGGTCCCGCCGGAAGACGGCGCTGGGGCTGCTGTTCACCGCGGTCATGCTCTTCCCCGTGTACTGGATGGTGAACGTCTCCCTCACACGGGAGCAGGACATGCGCAAGACCCCGCCGGACCTCTTCCCCGTGCACGCGACCCTCAGGGGCTACCGGGAGGTGTTCGGCCGGCAACTGCCGTACCTCGGCACGAGCCTGGCCGTCGGGCTCGGCACCGTCGCGGTCACGGTCCTCCTGGCCGCCCCGGCGGGATTCGCCCTGGCGAAACTGCGGCCGCGCGGCGGAGGGCTCGTCGGGTTCCTGATGCTGGTGGCGCAGATGATCCCGGGGATCATCATGGCGATGGGCTTCTACGCCGTCTACCTCCGGCTGGGGTTGCTGCACTCCGTCGCCGGCCTGGTCGTCGCCGACTCGACCCTGGCCGTGCCGTTCGCCGTCCTCGTCTGCACGGCGTTCATGTCCGGCATCCCCGCCGAGGTCCTGCAGGCGGCACGGGTCGACGGCGCCGGTTCCCTCCGCGTCTTCCGGTCCGTCGTGCTTCCGATGAGCCGCAACGCGATCGTCACCGTGTCGCTGTTCGCCTTCCTGTGGTCCTGGTCGGACTTCGTCTTCGCCAGCACCCTGGACGGCGGAGGAGCCCACGAGCCCATCACCCTCGGCATCTACCACTACATCGGAAACAACAACCAGGAGTGGAACGCCATCATGGCCACCGCTGTCGTGGCCTCGCTGCCGACCGCGGTCATCCTGGTGCTCGCCCAGCGTTACGTCGCCGCCGGCGTCACGGCCGGGGCCGTGAAGGACTGACCCGGCGACGCCCTGACGGACCACCCCCCGACCGAAGCGCCCCACCAGAAGAGGATCGAGTTCCCGCCGATGACCGCCACCCCTGACCGCCACGCCTTCGCGATCCAGGAGATACCTTTCAGCCGCCAGGGATCGTGGTTCAACATCTCGTCGGTCACCGCTCAGCACACCATGGCCCGGGACCTGCACCTGATCTCCCACCAGAACGGCATGCACCCGGTCCTGCGGCTCGTGCCGCTCCACCCGTCGAGCGGGAGCCGTGCCGAGACCGTCTGGAGCGCGACACCCACCGTGCTGACCTGGGAGGCGGACCCCGGCCGCATCTCGCTGGTCTACGAGAACCCCGACACCGTCCGGCTGCGCGGCGAGCGGCTCGACCTGGAGATCGCCCCCGCCGACCAGGAGCTGACGCCCTTCACCGGCACGTACCTCTACCGCGACCCCGTCGACGGGTCCTACCAGTTCACCTCGTACGAGACGGGCCGCCGCTACCGCGTCACCCTCCTGGAGGGCGAGGTCGCGGCGGCGGGGCTGGAAGGGCTCGCGGGCGCCGACCGCCGGCTCGTCCTGTCGGGCCCGCGGGGCTGGGAAGCCGTCGTCGAGGAGATCGACAGCGCACGGCAGCCGTACGCGGCCCCGGGGGACTTCGCCGCCGCGGCGCTCTCGCACGCCGACGCCTTCCGTGACTTCGCCGGCGCCGTGGCCCCCCTTCCGTCCGACGAGGCGCCCGCCGCCGGACTCGCCGCCTACGTCCTGTGGTCGGCCACCGTGCGTCCCGCCGGCTTCGTGCGGCGTCCCGCCGTCCTGATGTCGAAGCACTGGATGGACAAGGTCTGGAGCTGGGACCACTGCTTCAACGCCCTGGCCCTCGCCCAGGGCCTGCCGGATCTCGCGTGGGACCAGTTCCAGATCCCGTTCGACCACCAGGACGAGACGGGGGCGCTGCCCGACTCGGTCACGCACTCGGAGGTCCTGTTCAACTTCGTCAAGCCGCCCATTCACGGCTGGGCGCTGCGAAAGCTGCGCGAGCGCCTGGCCCGGCAGCCGGACGCCGACGAGCTGACGCGGACCTACCGGCGCCTCGGGCGCTGGACCGACTTCTGGCTGCGGGCCCGCACCGCGCCCGGCCTGAGCCTGCCGCACTACCAGCACGGCAACGACAGCGGCTGGGACAACGCCACCACCTTCGACGGACGGAGGGTGCTGGTCACCGCCGACCTGGCGGCCTTCCTCGTCCTGCAGCTGGCGGAGCTGGCCGAACTCGCCGGGCTCCTCGGCGACCACGGCGCCGCGGAGCGGCATCTGGGCACCGCGGACGCGCTCCAGCACGCGATGCTGGAGGAGTTGTGGTCCGACGGGCACTTCCGCAGCCGGTCGCCGCATTCCGGCGACCGTTTCGCCAGCCGCAGCCTCCTGGACCTGATGCCGATCGTCCTGGGTGAGCGGCTGCCTCGCGAGGTGGGCGACCGGCTCGCCGAACGCATCGCCGAGCACCTGACCCGCCACGGCCTGGCCACCGAACACCCCGACTCGCCGCACTACCGGTCCGACGGCTACTGGCGGGGCCCGATCTGGGCGCCGGCCACCGTTCTCATCGAGGACGGCCTGCGCCGCGCGGGACACACCGGCCTGGCCGACGACATCAGCCGCCGCTTCCGGCGTCTGTGCGAGACCTCGGGCTTCGCCGAGAACTTCGACGCCCTCACCGGCGAGGGGCTGCGCGACCGCGCCTACACCTGGACCGCGAGCAGCTATCTGCTGCTCGCGGGCGACCACCACAGGCGCACCGCGGCGGCCCCCGCACGTTCCGGCGCCGGGCACCGGGTCGGTCCGGCCTCGCCGGGATATCGCGCGACTCCTTGACGCCTCCTCGTGTGACCGGTCACAATCATGCCGCTGTGACCGGTCACACACTGCGGGCGCCCGGAGTGTTCGGAGGCCGGTGCCGCGATGCCGGCGCATCCCGCCCCGGCGTCACGGCACGTCGGGCTGCCGGTCACGGCCGTCCCCGGCGCGCGCACGCCCCTGCGCGCGGCCGCAGGCCGGACACCGGCCCGGCGCTCCGTGTCCCCCCACTGCTTCCTCAGAGGAGGAGTTGTGCCACCTACAACGACAGGCCGCGCCGCCCCGCGGCGACGTACATGGACGGCCCTCGGCGCCGCGCTCACCACCACCGCGGCCCTGAGCGTCTCGCTCGCGTCGGCGTCCCCGGCCTCCGCCGCGACGTCCCAGTTCGCCGGCGTCGGATCGGGCCGCTGCCTGGACGTCACCGGCAACACGGACGCGCTGGGCAGCCCGATGGAGATCTGGGACTGCAACGGCCAGGCCAACCAGCAGTTCGAGGTCACCTCCGCAGGGGAGCTGCGCACCTTCAACGGCACGCGCTGCCTGGACGCGTACAACAACGGCACCGCCCCGGGCACCGTGGTGGACATCTGGTCCTGCAACGGCCAGCAGAACCAGAAGTGGCAGGTGAACGCGAACGGCACGATCACCGGTGCGCAGTCCGGGCTGTGCCTGGACGTCGACCACGCGGGCACCGCCAACGGGACGCGCGTGCTGCTGTGGACGTGCAACGGCCAGTCCAACCAGCGCTGGACGAGCAGCAGCGGCGGCACCGGGAGCACCCTGGTGGTCGACGCCGCTTCCGTGGTGCGGCCGGTCACCCATGTCGGCTCCGGCACCCTGGACGGGCTGAAGGACGAGACGACACCCCCGGCCTCCGTCGTGGTGCCGCTGCACCTGAACCAGATACGCCAGGCGCCCCCCGGCACCCAGCACCGGCCCAACGGCTACTCGGTGCCGGTCGGCGACGCCATGAAGGTCTCGTCCACCGCCATGCAGGCCGGTGCCAAGATGACCGTCAACATGGCCGACTACCTCGACGGCTTCCCCTACAACTGGCCGGGCTGGACGGGCTGGCTCGCCGACGTGGACAGCATGACCGCCGCGGTCAAGGCGAGGCCGGACGTGACGGACATCAACGCCTTCGAACCGTGGAACGAGCCGGACTGGACCTGGCCGAGCGCGGCGGGCAGCTTCACCGACGGCTGGACCCGCACGGTCCAGCAGGTCCGGAAGACGCTGCCGAACATGCCGATCCTGGGCCCCAGCATCTCGTACCTGAACCTGGACTGGATGCGCACCTTCCTCACCGCCGCGAAGGCGTCGGGCACGCTGCCGGACGTCATCTGCTGGCACGAGCTGGGCGGTTGGAAGAACGTCACCAACGACATCCAGGCGTACCGCTCGCTGGAGCAGCAGCTCGGGATCCCGGCACGGCCGATCTCCATCGACGAGTACGCCACGACGAGCGAGATCGACGTGCCCAGCAGCGCCAACCACTACGTGGCCCTGTTCGAGCGCGACGGCGTGCGGGACGCCGAGCGCGCCTTCTGGTACGAGGCGGGCACGCTCAACGGGCTGCTCTACAACAACCAGCCGACCGCCTCGTACTGGATGTACAAGTGGTACGGCGACCAGACCGGCAACGTCGTCAAGGTCACCCCGACCCAGAACCAGGACGGCGTGGCCGCGTACGACGCCGGCCGGAAGACCTTCAGCCTGGTCTTCGGCGGTGAGTCCGGCAGCAACACCGTCAAGGTCACCGGGCTCGGCGACATGGGCTCGTCGGTGACCGCCACGCTCAGTTACGTCCCGGGGACCGGGCGCACGACGAACGTGGCGTCCGCGACGACCCTGTCCTCGGCGGCCTACCCGGTCACCAACGGCACCGTCACCTTCCCCGTGCCCGGCGAGGACCCCAACGGCGCCTACCAGCTGGTGCTCACCCCCCGGTGACCCCATGACGGACCAGGCCGTACCCGGTGGGGAAGCAACCCGGGTACGGCCTGGTCGTACGGGGAGGGTCAGCTCAGGGCGTCCAGCCGCAGCAGCACCGCCGCCGGCGTCCGGGGCAGCATCAGCCCGACAGCCGCACCGCCCCCGTCCCACCGCGCCTCGCCGGCGGTCTCCCGCGGGTGGAGGATCTCCACGGTCACCCCGGAGCGGCCGGCCAGGTGCCGTACGGGGACCGAGAGCCGCGGCTCGCTCCCCTGCCTGCGCCAGACGAGCAGGTACGTGGGTCCTTGCGGCACACGCATGCCCAGCGCGAGCCAGTCGTCGCTCCAGCCGGGCAGGCCGAGCGGCCAGAAGGGCAGCGCGCGGGGCAGATCGGACCGCAGCCGCTTGTACACCGCCGTCGCATCCCCGACCAGAGCCAGCTGACGCGGTGACATGCGGTCCAGCCGCCCGGACAGGTGGACGCGGCCGAGGAGGGCGCCGGCCAGCGAGAACGTGATCTCGTCGTCGGTGAACTCCGGCTGGGGGTAGGCCCACACGGCGCACTGCTCGGGGGGCATCACGGTGGGCGCCGCGGCGCTGATGGGCGGGTAGCGCAGCGGGTCCTGCTGGTCGCTGGTGGACTGCAGCTGGGTGACGGCCAGGGTGGCGCCGTCCATGCGCATGCCGCCGGAGGCGCAGTTCTCGACGACCAGGCCGGGGTGCCGGTCCAGTGCCCCGGCGATCCAGTCGAGATAGGCGCGCGCGTGGCCGAGCAGGCCCGCGCCGGGCGAGGTGTCCCCGGGGGCCTGCGTGCCGGGGGCGACGACGATGTTGTAGTCGAGCTTGAGGTATCCGACGCCCCACGCGCCCACGACGCGGTCGACGGTGGCGTCCAGGTGCGCCCGGGCGGCGGGGTGGCGCAGGTCGAGCTGGTGGCGGCCCTGCTCGGTGATGCGGATCCCGTCCTGCTGGAAGAACGCGGCGTCCGGGAGCGTCCTGGCGACGGGGCTGCGGACGCCGACGACTTCGGGCTCCAGCCACAGTCCCGGCACCATGCCCCGGTCCCTGATGTGGTCGAGGACGACCTGGATGCCGCCGGGGAAGCGGGTGGCCGAGGGCAGCCACTCCCCCACGCTGTCCCACCAGCCGTGCAGGTCGTCGTCGTACCAGCCGGAGTCGATGCAGAAGTACTCGGCGCCGGCCGCGGCGGCGGCGTCGATCAGCGGCACCAGTTTCGCGGTGGTCGGATCGCCCATCAGGGTGTTCATGTAGTCGTTGAAGACGACCGGGAGCGCCGTGTGGTCGGGGTGCGCCCTGCGTACGGCCCGCCGGTAGGTGGTCAGCGCGCCGATCGCGTCCCCGAAGCCGGACCCCAGTGCCACCGCGACCGGCACGGTGGTGAACTCCTCGCCGGGGGCCAGGGTGTGCCGCCACTGGTGGTCGGCGTCGGTGGGTCCGTGCAGCGCCAGGTGGCAGCTGTGGGCGTACTCGCCGATGTCCCAGCGCCAGCCGGCGGGCGATTCGACCTGCCACGCCCAGGCCCGGCCGCCGGCGCGGTCGGTGAGGGCGCCCGCCGCCAGGTGCCCGTCGGTCGGCCAGCTGCCGCGCCCCGCCAGCGCGAGGGTGGCGCGGCTGTCGTGCTGGTGGCTGTCGGCCCCGATGTCCGCCACGGCGTCGCGCAGCGGCTCGGCGTACCACCGGCCCTCCGCCAGCCAGTCGTTGCGTGCCCGGTGCACCTCCAGCGCCCCGGCCGCCGGGAGCCCGCCCAGCAGGAGGCTGCTGACCGACTGGACGACCAGGGGCCGGGCGCCCTCGTTGCGCAGCCGTACCCGGGAACGCAGGACCGGAACACCGTCGGGAGAGGACAGTTCGACGCCCGCGGACAGCCCGCTGACCGGGTCGTGGACGTCGAGCTCCAGGACGTGCCAGCCGTCCCGGATCCCGGACCGCACGGCGCGCCCGCGCATCCGCTGGTTCAGCGCGGTACCGGTGAAGCGCGGACCGGACCAGCCGGTGCCGTGTCCCAGCGCCGTCACCTCCAGCAGGGGCAGGCGGGCGGCGGGTTCCGCGCCGTCGCCTCCCGCCCCGGGCCGCTCCAGCCGGACCAGCCGCGGTACACCGTCAGGGCCGGTGCTCACTTCCAGGCGCAGCGCCGCATGGCCCCACACGAGCGGGTCGTCGGCCCGGTCACCGGCCGGTTCAGCCGCTGTTGCCGCCTCGGTCACCCTGTTCTCCTTGTCCCGGCCCTTCCCGTGACCTGGCGGTGGCGCGCCGACGGCCCGGGGAATCCGAACGCGCGAGCATCTTGACGGCCGTATTGTGACCGGTAACAATCCTGGCATGAATGTGACCGGTCACACAAGGCGCCAGCCCAGCATCCGGGATGTCGCCACAGCCGCCGGCGTCTCCCACCAGACGGTCTCCCGGGTCATCAACGACCACCCGAGCGTCAAGTCCGCCACCCGCGAGCGGGTGAACAGGGCGATCGAGGAGCTGGGCTTCCGGCGCAGCGCCACCGCGCTGGCGCTCGCCAGCGGACGCAACCGGAGCGTCACCGTACTCACGGCGAACACCACCCACCACGGCTACGCGTCGGTGCTGCAGGGCGTGGAGGAGGCGGCGCGACGGGCGGCCTACGGCGTGGGCATCAGCGTGCTGGAGTCCGCCGACGAGCAGACCGTCGCCACCGCCGTGCAACGGGCCGGCGACTCCGTGGGCGGCCTCATCGTGATCGCGTACGACCCCGCCGGCGTGGCGGCACTCGCCGCGGCGGACCCGGGCCTCCCGGTGGTCGGCGTGGTGGAGACGCCGTCGGGGAACCCTCCGGACGGCCGGCCCTGGGTGTGGACCGACGACCACCGGGCGGCGTACGAGGCGACCGGGCACCTGCTGTCCCTGGGCCACCGGAGCGTGCACTACGTGGCCATCCCCTCCGGCACCCGCCGGGTGAGCGCGCGCACCGCCGGCTGGCAGCAGGCGCTGGAGGACGCCGGCGCCCCGGTACCGGAGGTCGTCCACGGGGGGTGGGGGCCGGAGAGCGGCTACACCGCGGGTGGCCGGCTGGCCCGCGACCCGGACGTCACCGCGGTGCTGTGCGGCAACGACGACCTGGCGCTCGGCGTCATGCGCGCCCTGCACGAGGCCGGCCGGTCCGTCCCCGGCGACGTGAGCGTGGTCGGCTTCGACGACGCGCCGCACTCCGCGTTCGTCACCCCGGCACTCACGACGGTCCGGCTGGACTTCCCGGGGCTGGGCCGGTCCGCCTTCGGCCTGCTGCACGGCCTGCTCACCAGGGCGGCCCCGGTCACGCCCCACTCGGCCGCCGTACCCGAACTGGTGGTCCGGGAGAGCACCGCACCGCCGCCGCGCCCCTGACGCGGTGCCCGCGCCCCGCCGCCCGTCCGCCCGCACCCCGCAAACAGGGGGCCGCCATGCATCACCCGAGGAGCAGGGCGCTCCTGCCGGCGTGCCGGCCGTGACCGCCGCCGTCCGGGCGGGCGCCCGCAGCGAGCCAGGCTCCGCCCGGCGCGGGATCGTGGCGGGCGCCACCGGCGGAGCCGTCACGTAGCGGGCGCCGGGGGTGTGTGCCGCTTCCGGGGGACGCGGCACACACCCCCGGTCCGCGCGCCGGACGGTCAGACCCCGCTGATCGTCCACTGGTTGTTGGTGCTGGAGTTCGGCGCCCACATCACCGTGGTGGAGCCGGCGGTGGTGCTGCCGGCGCCGTCGAGGGCGGTGCCGGTACCGCGGTTGACGATCTGGTAGCGGCCGTTGCCCACGTTGCTGAGGGACCACTGCTGGTTGTTGCCGCCGTTCCACGTCGTCTGGCGGGCGGGGGCGCCGTTGGTGGCGTCACCCCAGCTGTCGGCGACCATGCCGTTGGTGCGGTTGACGATGCGGTAGTACCCGTTGCCGAGGTCCACCAGCTGCCACTGGAGGTTGGTACTCCCGTCGTAGTTCCACTGCTTGAGGTTGGAGCCGGAGGCGACGTTGCCGCCGCTGTCCAGCACCAGCCCGGTGGTCACGTTGGCGATCTTGACGTAACCGGTCCCGGTTCCGCCGCTGCCCAGCGCGGGGATCTGGCCGGAGAAGGTGAGCTTGACCGTGTAGGCCAGCGCGCTGAAGGGCGCGTTCGAGGACGGCATGGCCAGGTGCAGGCCCGAACCGTCCTGGGTCGGGGTGGGCAGGTTGATGTAGCTGCCCGCGCTGTTGTTCAGCAGCTGGGCGCTGGTGAGGGTGCTGATGTTGAACTGGTTGGAGTTGAGGGTGCTGATCGTCATGGTGCCGCCCTGCCAGCCCAGGGACGTGGCGTAGAGCACCTTGTTGTCCTGGCTGCGGGTGAAGCGGACGTCCTTGGCGACGCCCGCCTTGGGACCGCTGAAGGAACCGCCGCCCATGGCCGTCGGGCCCTCGCCGTAGCTGGACCAGGAGCGCGTGCCGTAGACGGCCTCCCCGAAGCGGCCGAGCCAGTCCCCCATGCCGCGCAGCACCGTCTGCTGGCCGGAGGGGATGCTGCCGTCCGCCATGGGGGCGATGTTGAGCAGCATGGTGCCGCCCTTGGCGGTCCGGTCGATCAGGGCGTGCAGCAGCGCCTGCGTCGAGTAGTAGCCGATGCCGACGGTGTAGCACCAACTGGAGGAGGAGATGCTGTCGTCGGTGAGCCAGTAGGGCGTCATCAGCCCCGCCGGGCCGCCGCGCTCGAAGTCGAAGACCTCGCCCTTGTTGTCCAGACCGTCCTTGTAGGTCGCGACGACGTCCTTGTTCCAGGCGACGGCCTTGTTGTAGTAGTACGCCAGGAACTGCAGCCGGTAGGACTCCTGCACCAGCCCCAGGTCGAAGTCCTGCCAGATGAGGTCGGGCTGGTAGCCGTCGATGACCTCGACCAGCTTGTTGTACCAGAGCTGGTTCTCCGCGGCCGACCCCTGCTGCCCGTAGAGGATCCGCAGCGTCGGGTCCGACTGGTACGGCACGTGGTCGTAGTAGCCGTTGAAGTGGTAGGCGTGGTGCAGCGAGGTCATGAACTTCAGGCCCTGCCCGCGGATGGCCTGGGCGTGCTGCGCCACGAGATCGAGCTTGGGGCCGTGCCGTACCGAGTTCCACGGGTTGGAGGAGCTGTTCCACATGGAGAAGCCGTCGTGGTGCTCGGCGACGGGGCCCGCGAACCTGGCGCCCGCGTCCTTGAACAGCTGCGCCCATGCGCCCGGGTCGAAGTTGCCGCCCTGCGAGGCCAGTTTGGGGGCGAACTGCACGAAGTTGCCGGCCTTGTCGCGCGCGCCGTCGATGAAGTTGCTGTACGGCCACACCGACGGGTCGCCGTAGGTGGCGATGTGGTGCTGGTTCTCGGCCGAGCCGCCGATGTACATGTTGCGCGGGTACCACTCGTTCCCGAACGCGGGAACGCTGAAGACGCCCCAGTGGTAGTAGATGCCGAACTTCGCGTCCTGGAACCAGGCCGGGGCCGGGGGGTGCTGGTCCACCGAGGACCAGCTCGCGCTGTAGCTTCCGGGGCCGTCGGTCGCGGCGGCGCCGGGGGCGAACCGCAGCAGGCCGAAGGCCGTGGCCGCACCCGCCGCCGCGAGCAGGTTGCGGCGGCTGATCGGGGAGGAGGAGGTCATGCCGAGCCTCTCAGGTTGGTTGACGGGGTGAGCTTGCTGAGCCGGGATCCGTCCGGGCGGTTCCCGTCAGCCTCGTGTCCACTTCTGGTTGTTGGCCCCGGTGCACGTCCACAGCTCCAGCAGGGTGCCGTTGCCCGTGCCGTTGCCCGTGGCGTCCAGGCACAGGCCGGACTGCACGCCGGTGATGGTGCCGTTGGCGTTGAGGGTCCACTGCTGGTTGCTGCCGCCGTTGCAGGTCCAGATGTCCACCTTGGTGCCGGGGGCGGTACCCGCGCCCGACGCGTCGAGGCACGCGCCGCCGTAGACGCGCAGCTCGTGCGACGAGGTGCTGGTCCACTGCTGGTTGCTGCCGCCGTTGCAGTCCCACAGCTCCACCTGGGTGCCGGCCGTCTGCGACTGGTTCGGCACGTCCACGCACCTGCCGGAGCCGACCCCGACGATCGTCGACGTGGTGCCGCCGTTCCCGCCGCTGCCGGGGGTGACGGACAGGTTGTCGAACTGGGCCGTCTCGGTCTGACCGGTCTGGTAGCCGACCTGTCCGCCCGCGTAGGAGTAGTCGTTCACGGACCCGACCGCCGCGCCGTCGATCACCGCGGAGATGGTCGAGCCGGCGAAGGTGAGACCCAGCGTGTGCCACCGGTTGGTGCCGAGGGACGCGACGGTGCCGTGGGCCAGGGTGGAGACGTTTCCGTTGGTGCTCGAACTCAGGATCGACCACGCGCCCGCGTCCGTCACCCGCAGGTGGTAGGCGTTCAGGCCGCCGGTGGTGGTGTAGTCCTGCGAGTTGGCGCGGCCGAGCAGGTCGGCGTAGCCGGACTGCTCCAGCAGCACGTCGGAGGTGACGGTGTAGTTGCTCCAGCCGACGTCACCGAGCAGGGCGTGCGGATCCGACAGCGCGTCCCAGGTGATCGGCTTCTGCGGGCTCATCTGGCGCACGCACGTCCCGCTGCGGCCGCCGCCGCAGGCGGTCGCCTCGAAGGCGCCCTGCCAGTCCATGAGGTACTTCGCCTCGGTGCCGGCGGCGTAGCTGTCGAAGGAGTCGCTGTACGGCAGTCCCAGCGAGCCCTGGGCCGGGCCGGTGGCGGTGCCCTTGCCCTGGCCGGTCGTGGTGGTCAGGGTGTAGACACGGCCGGGCTGCACGGTGACGCTGAAGCTGCCGCCCGACGGGGTGATGTCCGCGGAGTGCACGAAGTAGTCGGCGGAGTTGCTGGAGTTGACGTTCGTCGACCACACGTGGACCGCTCCGGTCGACAGCCCCCCGGTGACGTTGAAGTTCAGGGTCTGGGCGCTGCCGGCGTCCATCGTCTCGATGACCGTGGAGTAGTCCGAGTTGTTGGTGGACTTCAGCGACACGTAGCTGCCGTTGGCGCGGTTGCCGCCGATGTAGCCGCTCGACGAGTCGAGGTACTTCCAGCCGGGGGCGGTGAACTGGCTGGTCTGCGCCATCACCCAGGCGTTCTTGCCGATCGAGTAGGAACCGGACCACGGCTGCGAGGCCAGCGCGAGCCCCATGGTGGGGTACGGCAGGTTCGGCGTGATCGAGGCGACGACGGGCCAGTTGAGGTAGGCCGTCATCTTGCCGTCGATGTAGCCGCGGTTGATGCCGCGGGCCATCGCCTGGGCACCGCCGTTGTAGTCGTCCGACCCGTTCTCGCTCGCCCACAGCTGCTTGCCGGACGACAGCGCGGCCGCCGGGACACTGCAGCTGGACTGGGACGAGCGGTACCCGCAGGGGTAGTGCGTGCCGATGACGCCCACCGAGGCGGCGAACGCCGCATTGGAGTCGACGTCGTTGGCGATGGACCAGTCGGAGTCGGCCCCGACGATGGTGACGCCGGAGTAGCCGTTGCTGTTGAGCGCGCTGCGCAGCTGCTCGTACCACGAGACGTTGTAGCCCCGCTCGTTCCAGCCGCCGAGGTAGTCGATGGTCAGCCCGTGCTGCTTGGCACAGCCCAGCCACGAGACCAGGTAGTTGACCATGTCGGTGGACCAGAAGTTGCCGTTGCCGATCCAGCCGGGCGCGCCCCAGGCCAGCCCGTAGAGCTTGAGGCTCGGGTTGCGTGCCTTGGCCTGCTCCATCAGCCACCACTCGTAGCCGCGGTTGCAGTTCAGGTCGGACCGGGTGTGCTGGTGGCTCGGCTCGGCACCCGACGTGGAGTTGGTGTCACCGCCGATCTCGGCCTTGAGGATCTGCAGGGAGGCGCCGTAGCCCGGCTTGAACAGGTAGTCCAGGATCTGGCCCCGCTGGGGCTCGGGGTAGTCGATCAGGAGTCTGCTGTTGCCGCCGCCGCCGCTGATCGCGCCGACACCGTCGAAGGTCCGGCCGCCGGAGGCGCCGTTGATCGTGACGGAGGTCGCGGCGTGGGCCGGCGACGCACCCGTGCTCACGATGCCACCGGCGGCGAGGAGCAGTCCCAGGAGCACGGCCGTCAAGGCTCGCGATCGCCGGAACAACAGGCCGAGTGCTGACACAGTGGGGTTCCTTTCGCAGGGTGGGAGGTCTCCTGCGGCCGGCGTCCGAGCCCGGCCCGCAGGACCCGCTGACGGAGGTGCTGGCGGCAATCGTCCTGGGTGCGTTAGCGCTCACAATCCAGAAATGCCGAAAAGTACGGTCCGAAGTGGGATTGCCGAAAGGTTTCGAGGTCAGACGGTGCTCTCAACTCCGCGGGTCTGTCAAGGGTGCGAAGTCCGGTCCAGATCAGCGCACTTGCCGGGCGCGGGGACGACCGCAGCCCCGTGCCCCCGCGGCGCTGCCCCCCGATTCCGGGCTCGGTCACCGGGCCGCCCCGGCACCTACCGGGGAGGTACTCCTGTGAGCGCCGCGCTGTTTGTGATAAAGGTTGACAGCGCGTTCTGGGTGCTGCAAGCTGCCGCCGTTGCTCCAAGACATCCCATCTCCCCACCCGGGAGCAATCTCTCGCGAAGGTTCGGATGTTAGCGCTCACGGACATTCACGAACCGAGTCCGCAACGCAGCACACCAGGCTCGCCGCCGGCGCGAATCGTTTCGACCGGCCGCTGAACCACCGTTGCGGCTCCTGTCCCCCCACACGTAAGGAAGCGCCCATGAGACGCAGATCCCTCCTCATGCCCGTCCTGGCCGCGTTAGCCCTGGTCCTGGCCGCCGCCGGCACGGCGCTGAGCAACACCCTCGGCACCGGTGCGTCGCCCACCGGTGTCACCGCCGCCGCGACCACGGCCGGGTGCGGCAAGGCCCCGGCCCTGGCGAGCGGCACGCACACGATCCAGAGCAGCGGCCAGAACCGCAGTTACATCCTGAGGGTCCCGGCCAACTACGACAGCAACCGCCCCTACCGCCTGGTCTTCGGATTCCACTGGGTGGGCGGCACCATGAACGACGTCGACTCGGGCGGGACCGACGGCTACAACTGGTCCTACTACGGACTCAGGCGTCTGGCCGACAGCGCGAACAACGGCACGATCTTCGTCGCGCCCCAGGGCATCAACAACGGCTGGGCCAACACCAACGGCCAGGACGTCACCTTCGTCGACGACATGGTCCGGCAGATCGAGTCCGGCCTGTGCGTCGACACCACGCAGGTGTTCTCGTCCGGCTTCAGCTACGGCGGGGCGATGACGTACGCGCTCGCCTGCGCCCGGCCGACGGTCTTCCGCGCGGTCGCCGTGTACTCCGGGGCCAATCTCAGCGGATGCAGCGGCGGCACCCAGCCCGTCGCCTACATGGGTCTGCACGGCATCCGGGACAACGTCCTTCCGATCGCCTCCGGACGCGCGCTGCGGGACACGTTCGTCAGGAACAACGGCTGCACCCCGCAGAACCCGCCGGAGCCGGCCTACGGAAGCCTGACGCACATCATCACCGCCTACTCCGGGTGCAAGGCGGGGTATCCGGTGGTGTGGGCCGCCTTCGACGGAGCGGGCCACGACCCCGGCCCCATCGACGGGTCGACCGGGGACGGCTGGCACACCTGGACCTCGGGGGAGGTGTGGAAGTTCTTCACGCAGTTCGACTCCTCCACCCCGCCCACCAGCCAGCCCCCCACCAGCCAGCCGCCGACCAGCCAGCCGGCGGGCAACCAGCAGCTCGTCGGCCAGCAGTCCGGCCGGTGCGTCGACATCAGCAACTCCACGACCGCCAACGGCACGCAGGCGCAGTTGTGGGACTGCAACGGCGGCAGCAACCAGCGCTGGACCTACACCGCGGGCAAGCAGCTCATGGTCTACGGCAGCAAGTGCCTCGACGCCTCCGGCCAGGGGACCGCCAACGGCACCGCCGCGGTGATCTGGGACTGCAACGGCCAGGCGAACCAGCAGTGGAACATCAACTCCAACGGCACGATCACCGGGGTGCAGTCCGGACTGTGCCTCGACGCCTCGGGCCAGGGAACCGCCAACGGCACGAAGATCCAGCTGTGGAGCTGCACGGGCGGCGCGAACCAGCAGTGGAGCCTGCGCAGCTGAGCGGGGCCCGGGTGCCGGGCACCGTGCGGTCCGGTCGTCACGCCCGGCCGCGGAACCGGCGTCGGCGGTCCTGGAGCGCCTGGAGCCGTTCGTCCAGGTGGACCGCCGCCGCGTAGGGGGCCGTCCTCGACCGGTGGGGATCGAGGACGGCCCTCGCGGCGCGGCAGGGCCAGGGGCGAGCGGTCGGCGGCGGACAGGGCGGCCGCCGGGACCTTGCTACGCGCCCGGTCGCCGCCGGGGCGGCGCAGCCGTCACGGGTAGCGGTCCCCGCTGCCGTGCGTGCCCTCCTGCTCGAAGTGCTCGCGCAGCCACTGCTCGGTCGTACTCACATGGATCAGCGCCGCGGCCTCGGCCAGGGCGCGGTCCCGTGCGACCAGGGCCTCGTAGATGGCCCGGTGTTCGGCCACGGTACGGTCGCCGGCCCGGTCGTCGACCAGCCCGCGCCACACCCGGGCGCGTACCGTCCGGCTGGAGATGCCCTCCAGCAGGGTGGCGAGCGTGCTGTTTCCCGCCGAGGCGATCACGGCGCGGTGGAACGCGGCGTCGTGCTTGTTGAGCAGTTCGACGTCGTCACTGGCGCGCGTCATCGCGTCCAGGTGGAACTTGATCTCGGTCAGGTGCTCCTCGGTGATCCGGCCGGCGGCCAGGCCGGTGGCGATCGGCTCGAAGAGCCTGCGGACCTCGGTCAGCTCCAGCAGCTTGTCACCGCGCAGCAGTTCCACCGCGGAGCCGAGGCCTTCGAGGAGCAGCGCCGGCTCCAGGCTGGTCACGTAGGTGCCGTCCCCGCGCCGGATCTCCAGGACCCGCGCGACGACGAGCGCCTTGACCGCCTCGCGCATCAGGTTGCGGGAGAGCCCGAGGTCCGAGGCCAGCTGCTGCTCCGGGGGCAGTTTCGCCCCGGGGAGGAGCTCTCCGGACTGGATGAGTTCCCTGATCCGGGCGATGGCTTTGTCGGTCAGTGACATCGGATGGCCCCCACTCCCCTGCATGCGCTGCACGAGAGTAGCAGGGTCATCCAATGTCTGACAGACATGGGATGCCTGTCCTCCGATCTCCGGGCCCGCGCCTGCCGCCGGAACCGCGCCTCCCAGGCGGCGCCAGCAGGCAGTTCGCCGACATCCTCTAGACAGGCGGTCGGCGTGGCCCTATAAATCCATCCCATGTCATGGATGCAGCAATACCCATGGGTGCGCGCACGGGCGTTCCGGAAGGACCAGGGCACATGGCTGAGCTGATCACCGCGGTGGAGACGGCCGACGTGCGGTTCCCGACCTCGCTCGACCTGGACGGATCCGACGCGATGAACCCGGAGCCGGACTACTCGGGCGCCTACGTCACCGTACGGACGAGCAGCGGTGCGGCAGGCTACGGTCTGGCCTTCACCGTGGGGCGGGGCAACGAGGTGGCGATCGCCGCCGTCCAGGCCCTGGCCCGGCTCGTGGTGGGCCTGCCGGTCGACGAGGTGCTGGGGGATCTCGGCGCCTTCTCGCGCCGGCTGACCGGCGACAGCCAACTGCGGTGGCTCGGGCCCGAGAAGGGCGCGATCCACATGGCTGCCGCGGCGATCGTCAACGCCGTCTGGGACCTGTACGGCCGCCGGGAGGGCAAGCCGGTCTGGCGCCTGCTGTCCGAGCTGTCCCCCGAGGAGCTGGTCAGCCTGGTGGACTTCCGCTACCTGCGGGACGCCCTCACCCGCGACGAGGCACTGGACATCCTGCGCCGGGCCGAGCCCGGACGGGCCGAGCGGGCCGGGCGGCTGGTGTCGGAGGGATTCCCCGCCTACACCACCACACCCGGCTGGCTGGGCTACTCCGACGAGAAACTGGTCCGCCTGTCGAAGGCCGCGGTGGCCGACGGCTTCACGCTGATCAAGCTCAAGGTGGGGGCGGACCTTTCCGACGACGTGCGGCGGATGCGGCTGGCCCGCGAGGCGGTCGGACCGGACATCCGTATCGCGGTCGACGCCAACCAGGCCTGGGGCGTGCAGCAGGCGATCGAGTGGATGCGGCAGCTGGCGCCCTACGACCCCTACTGGATCGAGGAGCCCACCTCTCCTGACGACATCCTCGGCCATGCCGCCGTCCGCAGGGCCGTCGCGCCGATCAAGGTGGCCACCGGGGAGCACACCCACAACCAGGTGATGTTCAAGCAGCTGCTGCAGGCAGGGTCCCTGGACGTCCTGCAGATGGACGCCAGCCGGACCGCGGGCGTGACCGAGAACGTCGCGATCCTGCTGCTGGCCGCGAAGTTCGGCGTCCCCGTGTGCCCGCACGCCGGCGGCCTCGGCCTGTGCGAGATGGTCCAGCACCTGGCCATGTTCGACTACGTGGCGGTCTCCGGCACCCGGCAGGACCGGGTCATCGAGTACGTCGACCACCTCCACGAGCACTTCACCGACCCGGTCCGCATCCGCGGTGGGCACTACCTCGCGCCCACCGCGCCCGGTCTGAGTGCCGAACTGCACGCGCAGTCGGCGGCCGCCCACCGCTTCCCCGACGGCGCCGTGTGGAAGCGGAGGGCGGCGTGAGCGGCCCGCGCCGCGCCCGTCCCCGCACCTGAATCCAGCCGACCCCGTACGCGCAAAGACCCGAGGAGACCGGAGCAATGAAGCCAGCCACCAGCAGAACCACCGCCCTGGCAGCCGTCCTCGCCGCGATGGCGTTCCCGGTGCTCGCCGCGTGCAACTCCGACTCCGGCGGCTCGTCAGCCGTCGGCGTGGACTACCCCCGCTCCGACACCGACTTCTGGAACTCGTACATCAAGTACACGCCGCAGTACGCCAAGCAGCTCAAGATGTCGCTGAAGACGACGAACTCCCAGAACGACGTGGCCAAGCTCACCGCCAACGTCCAGACCTTCATCAGCCAGGGCGTCAAGGGCGTCGCGATGGCGCCGCAGGACACCGCGGCGATCGCCCCGACGCTCGACCAGCTGGCGGACAAGAAGATCCCCGTCGTCACCGTGGACACCCGCCCCGACAGCGGCAAGGTGTACATGGTGGTCCGGGCGGACAACCGGGCGTACGGCGAGAAGGCCTGCCAGTTCCTCGGCACCAAACTCGGCGGGAAGGGCGAGGTCGTCATGCTGGAGGGCGACCTGTCCTCGATCAACGGCCGGGACCGCACGGAGGCCTTCAACTCCTGCATGAAGCAGAACTTCCCCGGCGTCAAGGTCTACGGGGAGGCCACCAACTGGGACGGCGCCACCGCGGCGCAGAAGCTCCAGACGGACCTGACCGCCCACCCCGGCATCAAGGGCGTCTACATGCAGTCCAGCTTCGCCCTGTCGGGCACCTTGCAGGTCCTCAAGCAGAAGGGGCTGCTCGTCAGCCCCGGCGACCCCAAGCACGTCTTCGTCGTGTCCAACGACGGCATCCCCGAGGAACTCAGCGACATCGGCGCCGGCAAGATCGACGCCACCGTCTCCCAGCCCGCCGACCTGTACGCCAAGTACGCGCTCTACTACCTCCAGGCCGCCCTGGACGGGAAGACCTTCAAGCCCGGGAAGACCGACCACGCCAGCACCATCATCCAGGTCCGCCCGGGCGTCCTGGAGGACCAGCTCTCCGCGCCGCTCGTGACGGCCGACGGCGCCACCTACGGCGGGGTAGCCAGTGTGAAGAACACGGACACCTCCCTGTGGGGCAACCACCTCAACTGACCGGGAAGGCGACACCAGCCATGGGTACGGCACCGCCCGTCGCCGAGGCGTCGGGAATCGTCAAGCAGTTCGACTCCACCGTGGCGCTCGACGACGCCCACATCACGATCCACCAGGGACAGACCCACGCACTCGTCGGGCGCAACGGCGCGGGCAAGTCCACCCTGGTGTCCATCATGACCGGCCTGCAGGCCCCCGACCGGGGGACGGTCGCCTTCGACGGCCGGCCCGCCCCGCGGCTCGCGGACCGCGACGCCTGGCGCAGGAAAGTCGCCTGCGTGTACCAGAAGTCCACCATCATCCCCGACGTCACCGTCGCGGAGAACCTGTTCCTGCACCGCCTGGACCGCGGGCGGCTCGGACTGGTCCGCTGGGGCGAGGTCCGGCGCAAGTCGCGCGATCTGCTGGAGAAGTGGTCGGTGGATGTGGACGTACGCCTCCCTGCCCGCGAACTGACCATCGAGCAGCGGCAGTTCGTCGAGATCGCACGGGCGCTCTCCTTCGGCGCGCGGTTCATCGTCCTCGACGAGCCGACCGCCCAGCTGGACGGCGCGGCCATCAGCCGGCTGTTCGGCCGGATCGAGGACCTCCAGCAGCAGGGCGTGACCTTCCTGTTCATCAGCCATCACCTGCAGGAGGTCTACGACATCTGCGACACCGTGACGGTCTTCCGCGACGCCCGCCACGTCCTCACCGCGCCCGTGGCGGACCTGCCGCGCAGCGAGCTGGTGGCCGCGATGACCGGGGACGCGGCGGACACCGCCCGGCGCGGGTCACGCCGCCCGCCCCCGCCGGGCAGGGGCAGCACCCTCACCGTCGGCTCCCTCAGCGGCGCCGGGTACCGGGAGGTCTCGTTCGAGGTCGGCGCCGGCGAGATCGTCGGTCTCGCCGGGGCTGCCGGCAGCGGCCGTACCGAGGTCGCGGAGACCGTCGTGGGGCTGCGCGCCGCCGACAGCGGAACCGTGGACGTCGCGGGTGTCCGCCCCCGGCCCGGCAGCGTCCCGGCAACGCTCGCCGCAGGGGTCGGCTTCGTCCCCCAGGACCGGCACCACCAGGGGTACGTGCCGCACATGTCCATCGCCGACAACTGCACCCTGACCGTCCCCCGCCGCCTGGGCTCGTACGGATTCCTCAACGGACGGGTGCGGGACGGGCTCGCACGGGCCGCGATCGGGGAGCTGGCCATCAAGACACCCGGACCAGACCTGCCCGTCGCGGGCCTGTCGGGGGGCAACCAGCAGAAGGTGGTCATGGCCCGTGCCCTCGCCAACGATCCGAGGCTCCTGGTCCTGATCAGCCCCACGGCGGGCGTCGACGTCCGGTCCAAGGAGTTCCTGCTGCAGAAGGTGGAGGAGACGGCCGCAGGCGGCACCGCCGTCCTGCTCGCCTCCGACGAGCTGGACGACCTGCGCGTCTGCGACCGGGTCCTGGTCATGGTCCAGGGCCGTGTCGTCGCCGAAATGCCCCGCGGATGGAACGACCACGAACTGGTGGCCGCCATGGAAGGAGTGGATCTCGATGCCTGACGCCGTGGCCACGGGTACACCGCAGGACTCAAGCGCGGCCTCGAAGCCCGCCGTGACCGCCGAGCGGCGGATCGCCTTCGCCCGCCTGCGGGATCTCGTGCTGATCCCGCCCATCATCGTGATCGCGATCGTCGGGCAGCTCGTCAACTCCGTGTTCCTGCAGACCGACAACATCATCAACGTCCTCCAGACGATGTCGGAGATCGCGGTCCTGGTGCTGGCGGAGACCATGGTCCTGATCGTCAAGAAGATGGACCTGTCGCTGGAGTCGACCATGGGGCTCGCCCCCGGCGTCGCCGCCTGGCTGACGGTCCCCTCCGGCGCGGGGCACGGCCTGGGGCTGCTGCCCGGCGGCTGGGCGGTGCCGGTGACCATCGCGGTCGGGCTGGCGATCGGCGCGGTGAACGCGCTGTTCATCATCAACTTCGGTCTCAACGGCTTCATCGTCACGCTGGGCATGCTGATCGTGCTGCGCGGAGTGCTCACCGGCATCTCGGGCGGCCAGACCTTCTTCCACCTGCCCGACTCCATGCTCTACCTCGGCACCACCGAATGGTTCGGCATGCCGGCCTCGGTCTGGGTGTGCCTGATCCTCTTCGCCGTCGGCATCGTGGTCCTGGGCTTCACCAGCTTCGGCCGGTCCCTGTACGCCATCGGCGGCAACGTCGACGCCGCCAGGGCGGCCGGCATCCGCACCGACCGCGTGCTGTGGACCGTCATGATCGTCGCGAGCGGCCTGGCCGCCCTCAGCGGCCTCATGCTCTCCGGCCGCCTCGCCTCGGTCGCCTCGGCCCAGGGCAACGGCTACATCTTCACCGTCTTCGCCGCGGCCGTCATCGGCGGCATCAGCCTCAACGGCGGCAAGGGCAGCATGTTCGGCGCCTTCACCGGCATCCTCCTGCTCTACCTGATCCAGAACGTCCTCACCCTCGGCGGGGTCCCCGCCCAGTGGATCGGCGCCCTCAACGGCGGAATCATCCTCATCGCCCTGGCCCTGTCCCGCGTCACCGGCGGGAAGATCCAGGACTAGCCGGGTCCGGACGGGCCGCCGCCCGTGGTGCCGCCCTCGTCGGGGGCGGCACCACGGGCGGTTCGGCCGGTGCGGCCGGCCACGTCAGGGCCGGCCGGCGGGCCCTGGTTCAGCGGTAGCCGGCGGCCGTGATGTTCGCCTGCACCGCGGCGTCCGTGGCGTCCGACGGGTAGCCGGCGACGACGGCCCCCTCGTAGAAGGTCCCAGCGCTCAGATTGGCCCCGCCGTCGGGCTTGCAGCAGTCGCCGCCACTGCCCAGGACGATGGCACCCTGCTTCTTCATCGGGCTGTAGCCGCTCGGCAGGCCGCCGTCCCACAGCGTGGTCAGGGAACCGGACTGGGCGTTCGCGCCCTTGAGCGCGAAGCGCGACGTGCCGTTGTTCTTCAGCATCGCCGTGACGAACTTGCTGGTGAAGGCCCGCTGGTTGGGGTTCCAGGACTGGCTGCCGCCGGGGAAGAGGCCCCATTCGAGGTCGGCCTGCACCCACGGACCGCTGCCCGAGCAGCCGCCGAACCAGCACTCGGTGCCGAAGTTGATGGCGTCCATGGCCCCGGCGGCGTCCGCCTTGCGGGTGGTCTCGCTGTTGCCGTAGTCGAAGCAGCAGCCGCCGTTGACATGGGTTCCGCTGGTCACCATGTAGGCGCCCTCCGGTGCGCTGCCGGTGGGGACGCCGGTGAGGTGGCCGTCCCGCCAGTAGCTGTTGCCCGGGTTGATGTACAGCGAGTAGGCCTTGTTCCCCCCTGCCGTCAGCGCCTCCGAGGTCGCTTTGGCGGGACTGCTCTGGCTCGATCCCGGGACCTGGCTCGATCCCTGGTACCACAGGTCGTTGCCCCGGCCGGACTGGTCGTAGACGACCGTGATCACACAGGAGGTGTTCGCGCAGAACGAGTCCTGCGCGGCGGCGTTCGCGTAGCCGCCCTTGGCCAGCACGCCGATGTCCCTGGTCGAGTTGTCGGACGACCGCCTGACCTGGTACAGGTTGCCGCTGTACGAGCCGTAGAGCGCGCGCACGGTGCTGTGCGCGGCGACGCAGGGCGTGCCGCCCGAGCTGTAGATGTCACACGGTCCCGAGCCGGTGGGGGGCGGGGGCGTGGAGGTGGTCCACTTCTGGTTGCTCTGGCCGTTGCAGGTCCACAGGATGACCGCGGTGCCGTTGGCCGTGGCCGCGCCGTTCACGTCGAGGCACAGACCCGACTGCACGCCGGTGACCGACCCGTCGGAATTCTGCCGCCACTGCTGGTTCGCCTGCCCGTTGCACGACCAGATGATCACCTGCGTTCCGGGGCTCGTCCCCTGGCCGTTGGCATCGGCGCAGCGCGTGCCGTTCAGCGTCCGCAGCTCCCCCGCGGAGGTGAATTCGAAGGCCTGGCCGCTCTGGCCGCCGCAGTCCCAGATGTCCAGCGGCGTGCCCAGCGTGTCGACGTTGCCCTTCACGTCCAGGCACCGCCCCGACGCCGCGCTCACCACGGGCGCGGTGGCCGCCGAGGCGGGCACCGACATGCCGAAGGCCGCTGCGAGCAGGGTGGCCAGCAGGGCCAGCACGGTCGAGACCACGGCGGCCGGCCGGGCCCGTCTCCGCGTGCCGCCGCCTGGGGGGATGTTCGGGTGCTGCATGTTCCACTCCTCGCGATGGGGGGAGGCACGGCGGACCGCGCCGTGCCGAAAAGAGGTGTGCCCCTGCCGGCGGCCCGGCAGGGGCACGGACGCAGGGTTCAGCTCAGCGTCCACTGCTGGTTGCTGGCGCCGTTGCACGTCCACAGTTCGACGAGGGCGCCGTTGGCGGTGGAGGCTCCGGTGACGTCGAGGCACAGACCGGACTGGGTACTGGTGACGGTGCCGTTGGAGTTGACACTCCACTGCTGGTTGGCGCCGCCGTTGCAGGTCCAGGTCTCGACCTTGGTGCCGGCCGTGGTCTGCTTGTTGTACGCGTCCAGGCACAGCTGGCTGCCGCCGGAGAAGACCGTCAGCTGACCCGACGAGGTACGCGTCCAGCTCTGGTTGGCCTGCCCGTTGCAGTCCCAGATCTGCAGCTGCGCGCCGGGCGTCGTCGAGGAGTTCGGCACGTCCAGGCACTTGCCCGCACCCACCGCGTGCAGCGCCCCGCTGCCGCTCGGCGGCGGAGTGGTGGTCGAACTCCCGCCGAGGGCGGTCACGGTGGAGTTGTACGCCGGCTTGGGCTGGAAGTTGCGGTCGTACATGGTGGCGGCCCCGTAACCGGGGAAGGTCCCGTCTATCCACGAGTTGGCGTCGTCGACGCCCCACTGGGAGACGCCCACGCAGCGGGAGACCGCCAGGCAGTCCTTGACGACGTTGCCGTAGTCGGTCGCCTGCTGCTGGAGTCCGGAACTGGAGGCGGGCAGCTGCATGCGGTCGTCGAGCTCGGTGACCGCCACGTCCAGGCCGAGGTCGGCGAAGCGCTGCATGTTGGCCCGGAAGTCGGAGGGGACCTGGCCCACGACGAAGTGGCTCTCGAAGCCGATGCCGCCGAGGGGGACGCCCTGCGACAGCAGGGACTTGGCGAGGTTGTACAGGGCGTTGCTCTTGGCGTTCTGTCCTTCGATGTTGTAGTCGTTGATGTAGAGCTTGGCGTTCGGGTCGGCCGCGTGGGCGGTGCGCAGGGCCTCGGCGAAGTAGTTGGAGCCCATCGCCTTGTAGAAGGCGTCGTTGACGAAGGAGCCGTCGCCGTTGAAGGGCTCGTTGACCACGTCCCAGGCGTAGATCTGCCCCTTGTAGTGGGTGACCTCCGCGGTGATGTGGGCGTCCATGGCGCCCTGGACCTGGTTCGCCGGCAGGCTGCTGACCCAGGACGGGAGCTGGGCGTGCCAGACCAGGTTGTGGCCGCGGACGCGCATGTTGTGCGACTTGGCGTACGAGGCGATCTGGTCGCCGGGGCCGAAGTTGAAGCGGCCGCTGCTCGGCTCGGTGGTGTCCCACTTCATCTCGTTGCCGGGGGTGACCATGTCGAACTGGGCGTTGGCGATGGTGGTCTCACCGGTGTTGCTCAGGTCGGCGACGGTCAGCGCGGTGCCGAAATAGCGGCCCTGGGCCTCGGCCAGGGTGCGCAGGGACGTGGCCGCCTGGGCGGACGAGGCCGTCACGAGGGCGAGCAGGGACGTGCCGGCGAGCGTGACGGCCAGTCCGGCGGCAAGGGCGCCGAACCGGGAGCGCCGCAGGTGCGGGCGGGGGTGTCGCGGGGTCATGGGACCTCCAGCAGTGAGATGACGGTGGTGCGGCAAAGAGGGGTGAACCACGGGAGGGGCGGGCGTGCTGCCGCCCGCAGCAGGCCGGCCGGTCCCGGGTGCGGGACGTCCTGGTGCGCCCCGGCCATCAGCCCAGCGTCCACTGCTGGTTGCTCTGGCCGTTGCACGTCCACAGCTCGGCCAGCGCCCCGTTGGCGGTGGAGCCCCCGGTGACGTCCAGGCACAGCCCCGACTGCACACCGGTGACGGTCCCGTTCGCGTTGAAGGTCCACTGCTGGTTGCTCTGGCCGTTGCACGTCCAGGTCGCGACCTTGGTGCCCGGGGTGGCGCCCTGGCCGCTCGCGTCCAGGCACAGCTGGCTGCCGCCGCTGTAGACGGTCAGCTGGCCGGACGACGTGCGGGTGAAGGTCTGGTTGGCCGCGCCGTTGCAGTCCCAGATCTGCAGCTGCGTTCCCGTCGCCGTCGACGCGTTCGGCACGTCCAGGCACTTGCCCGCACCCACCGCGTGCAGCGCGCCCGTGCTCCCCGTGCCGCTGCCGCCCGTCACACCTGCCTGGGCGATGACCTGCTGCGCGCCCGACGGCCAGCTGGTGCCGCTGACCTGCACGTTGCCGGTCAGGACGTTGTTGTGGGGCGAACCGGTGGCCACCTGGGTGGCACCCGAGTTGTACCAGTTGGTGTCGAAGGTGTTGTCGTTGGTGTTGTTGGTGCTGCCGGCGTTGGTGAAGGCCCACACACCGGAGTCCTGGATGACGTTGTTCTTGAGGTTCACGTAGCGCGAGCCCTCGTCGAGGTAGAGGCCCACGGTGTGCTGGTTGTCGTAGACGTAGTTGTGGTCGATGCTCGTGCCCGGGTTGGCCGACAGGTTGTAGATGCTCCCGCCGTCGTGGAACACCTTCTTCGTGCCGTGCACCGAGTTGTAGCTGACGACGGTGTTCTTCAGGGTCGTGGGCGTGGTGTAGACGGGCTGGTAGTTGTACAGGCCGCGGTTGCGGTAGTCCTGGCTGCCGCCGGGGTCGTTGGCGCCCCAGCCCCAGCCGACGTCGATGCCGTCGTATGCCAGGTTCGACACCTCGTTGTGGCTGATGACGGCATGTGTGACGTAGGTCGACAGGATGCCCGCCATGTCCTTGTAGTCCTTGGCCACACCCGAGATCCGGTTGCCCTGGATGGTGATGTCCTGGTTGGTCATCGCCGTGTTGGAGGGGTGGTGGGCGTCCGGCTGCACTCCGCCGACCACGATGCCGGCGCCGGAGTCGTCGGTGAAGGTGCTGCCGGAGACGGTGACGGACGAGGCACCGAGCCCCACGCCCGACGCGTGCGCGTCGGCGTCGTTGCCGATGCCGAGGCCCACCTGGCCCAGGTGGGCGAAGGTGTCACCGGTGAAGGTGATGCCGCGGGCCGCGGAGACCTGCACCGCGGCCGGCACCTGGCTCCAGCTGTTGCGGGCCGCTTCGAACAGCTGGCAGCCGGACTGGCAGGACGTCATGAAGTCGGAGGGCTGGGTGAAGGTGCGTCCCAGGAAGGCGCCGCTCTGCTGGTCGGCGTAGCCGACGGAGGTGCTGGGCTGGAGCCAGGTGGTGTGCTGGAAGGCGACGCCGTTGACGGTGATGTCGTGGGCCGGGCTGGTGTAGGAGCCGCCGATCTGGAGCAGGGAGGTCAGACGCGGCAGTTCGATGTCGTGCGACGTGGGCGACCAGTTGCTGGGCGCCTTGTAGTAGAGCTGTCCGGCCTGGGGGTCGAGGTACCACTGGCCGGCGGTCTTGAGGAAGCTGTAGGAGTTCTCCAGTTGGAGACTGCCGCCGGCGAAGGGGCTGGCGAGGGTGTCGTAGCCCCAGTTGTTGTTGTTCCAGGCCGGCTGCTGCATCGTGATCGTGCTGCCGCTGATCGACTGGACCGGCGCGTAGCGGTCGGTGAAGGAGTTCTGGCTCTCCAGTTCGATGCGGTTCTGCTGGGGAAGCGTGGAGAGGTAGTTCAGCGCGGAGTTGACGATGGTCATCCCGCCGGCGGTGATCTTGACGTCGCTGCGGGCGATGGAGATCGCCGCCCGCGGGGCCAGGGCGCCGTCGACGAACAGCTGCCGTGAATCGGAACCGGCGGGTACGGACGCGGCGTAGATGTTGTTCGACGCGTCCTTCAGCGTCCAGCCCGTCACCTGCTGCCCGCCCGACAGGACCGGCTGCTCGCCGGGGGCCGCCTGCCAGATGACCTGGTGGCCGTTGGTACCGGAGTCCGCGCTGCCCAGCACGAGCGGGGAGGACATGCGGTAGGTGCCGCCCGCGAGTTGCACGACGATGTCGCCGCTCATGTTCCCGTCGATGGCCTCGACCGACGCCTTCGCCTGGGTGAGGGAACACGGGGCCGACGCGGAGCACGCCGTGCCGCTGCCGGCCGGTGAGGCGTACAGCGTGGTCATGGTCGCGGCCTGCGACGTCACGGCCGGGGCTGCGACGAAGGCGCCGACGGCGAGGACCGCGACAAGAGCCGCTCTCGGTGGTCGGCTGCGGCGCGGGCGGGTGCGCGAGGTGAAGATCATGGTGCGCTCTCTTTCTGCGTGGGTGAGGAGCAGGTCGCGCGGGCGGGAACGCTCACGCTGCCGACGCGAGCTCCGTCCGTGCGCATGCTGTAGCACTCAATCCGTCCCCACTCGGGACGATGTATCAGTCTCTTCCGGACAACATCCGGGGCGTCACAGGTGCCGCGACAGTCGAGCACTTCAGGTGGCGCCAGCCTGGCGGGGCGGACGCGCGCGCTCGCATGCGGTGAAAGGCATGGGGGCGCGGAGAAACCTGGGGTGCTGGGTGCCGAAATGAGACTGACACATTCCGACGCCGAACCTCAAGAGGTGCGTCACGCAGAGAACAGCGCCTCCAGGGGCGGGCGAGCGCCCCCGCGGCCGCTCCCGTCACCGGCGTTGCGGATCCGCGGGGGCCGGGGGTTCCCCACCACTGCCGTCAGCGGTGGGGAACCCCCGGCCCGGCATCCGGCCGCGCCGGGGCTCGCCCGCTCCGTCACGCACCGGTCACGGACTGGTGCAGCTCAGGGAGACGTCGGTGGGCGCCCCGGTACCGAGGAACCCGAACGTGGTCGACGCGGAGGGTTGCAGCGTGCCGTTGTAGGAGACGTTGCGCACCGACACGTCGGAGCCACTGGCACTGAGGGTGCCGTTCCACACCTGACTGATGCTCTGGCCGCTTCCGAGCGTCCACCGTACGGTCCAGCCGCTGACGGGCTCCGCGCCCGCCGTGACCTTGACCTCACCCTGGAAGCCACCGGACCAGGAGTTGACGGTCGTGTACGTCGCGGTGCACGCGCTTCCCGACGTGCCCCCGGTCGTGGTCCCGCCGGTGGTGGTCCCACCCGTCGTCGTCCCACTCGTGGTCCCGCCGGTGGTCGTCCCACTCGTGGTCCCGCCGGTGGTCGTCCCACTCGTGGTCCCACCGGTGGTCGTCCCACCCGTCGTCGTCCCACCGGTCGTCGATCCGCCCGGCGGCACGTAGGGGCACTTGCTGTGGTAGATCGACAGCCCGCTGGGATCCGCCGCCGACGGGCAGAGGAACTGCGTGTAGCGGGTGTCGTTGTCGACGAAGATCTTGAGCCAGGGGATCAGGAGACGCATCTCGGTGCTCTGCGGATGCGTGTAGTAGACGTGGTCGGCTCCGGCGATCTGCACGAAGTCGCTCTGGGTGGCGGCCGGCAGGGTCGCGTAGAGACCGTCGAGGTACGAGGGGGTCACCACGGTGTCGTTCTGCCCGCCCATGACCATCGTCGGCACCTGGTCGGTGGACATGTTCTGCGAGGGCGAGAACGGCGCCAGCGCGACCGCCGCCTTCAGTGACGGCCGGTGCTCGGAGGCGTAGACCACGCCGCCGCCCCCCATGGAGTGGCCGATCACGGACAGCCGGCTCGCGTCGACGCGGTCCCGCACCGGACTTTGCCGGGTGAGGTAGTCGAGCGCCGCCAGGAGCTGGGTCCCCCGAGCGGTGTCGTAGTCGGTGCGGCTGTTGGTCTCGATGCCGATCACGACGAACCCGAAGGAGGACAGCCAGGGTCCCATCCAGGCTTCCTCGTTGGCGAACAGCGCGGTGTACCCGGGGACGATCGCCACCGCGCCCCAGGTGCCCGCGCTCGTGTCGGTGGGGTAGTAGATCGTCCCGCCGTTGAAGCCGTTACCCGGCGCCACGCTCACCTGGGCCGTGGCGAACGGCCCCCGGGAAGCGGCCACGCCGGCCAGCGTCGGGTCGGGGCCCCGCTGGTACGGATTGTCCGCGGCCGCCGCCGGCTGGAACGCCAGCATCGCCGCCAGCAGGCCCGCCACGGCGGCCAGCACGGCCACGACCGTCCTGTACGACCCGGGCCGGTGCCGTAAACCTCCGTGTGTCATCCGTCTCCGGGCGCCCGTGGACGCCTCCCACGCTACGTGCTGCACGGCACGTCTCCCTTCCGGACAGCGGCAGCTCGAACAGCGGACCGCTGGTCGTCCTGTGTCTTTCCCTGGCAGGTGGAGAAGAAGGGGACCTCGGCGCAGCCGCACGGTCCGCCTGCCGGGAGGCAGGAATCGCGCGGCGTCGGCGGTGCACGCCGAGGTCCCGGCCCGGCGGCTCGGGCCTGCACGGGGAGGCCCGATGCACTGCGCCGGGAGTCAGGGGGAAGGCGGCGGCAGTGCCGCACCGTCCGGGACCGCGTCGCCCGGAGGTCTGCTGTTTGCCGGCGCCGCCGGACGGGCCGGCGCCGCGGTGAGCCGTGGCATCACGAATCGCTCTCCTCGCATGTGGGGGGATGTCTGCGCACCGGCCGGGGAGACGGCCGTGCGCGCGCGCACTCGGCCTGACGGCTCACGGTTCGTCAGGAGGAACGGCCCCGCTGGGAGGCGCCGTGTCCGCGGCTCTGTGTGCTGCAGGAGATTCTTGCTGGTCGTCGACTTCACGGGGCGGCTCGGACGGACAGCCCGGCCGTCGCCCACTCCCCTCGCGAGGGGTGGAGTCCCGCGTGGACGGGGGTTCGCCGGGGACAGCACCTCCTGCCATTGTTAGCGCTAACTATCATGCTTCCAGTACGGCACGACGAAGTGGTTCCCATACATGGGGTGTCCAGAACAAAAACGCTCCCCCCATCCCGGGTTCTTGTCAAGGGCCGCCGCGCAACTCCCGCCCCACGTGTGCCGCACGCCGCCGCGGGCGCGGCCGGCGCCCGCACCCCCTCCCTCGGGCCGCCCGCGTCCGGCCACGTCCGACGTCCTTCCGTGGTGGCCCGGCGCCCGGGAGCGGGACGGACCGCTCCCCCCTCGGCCCCGTCGCTGGTGGAGGCACCGGCGGCAGGCGAGAGGCACGTGGCCACCGTCCGCCGGGGCGCCCCGCACGAACGGGCCGCCGTGTGAGATGTATTGACGCGTCCAGGTGGGCACCCTAAGGTGCCGCGAAACGATCGTCGGGATCCTGGAAGTTTCCGTTCCCGCGCGTGCAGGCGCAGATGTTAGCGCTCACCTACACGGCACGCAGTGCGCCGACAGCAGCAGGGCCCGGCCGGAGGCCGGTGCCCTGTCCCCCCACCGTAAGGAGCACCTAGCGACATGTCTTGGCTCAGCAAGCACCGGAGCGTTCGGAGAAAGGCGGTGGCTGCGGCCACCGGGGCGGCGGTCAGCGCCTCGCTGGCCGTCGTCGCCCTCGCCACGGCGGCTCCCCACGCTGCGGCGGCGAGTTCGCTCGGCGCGGCGGCCGCGCAGTCCGGCCGGTACTTCGGTACGGCCGTCGCGGCGGGCAAGCTCAGCAACTCGACGTACTCCACCATTCTCGACCGGGAATTCAACATGATCACCCCGGAGAACGAGATGAAGTGGGACACCACCGAGCCCTCCCGGGGCAACTTCAACTTCGGCCCCGCCGACCAGATCGTCAGCCACGCCCAGGCCCACGGCCAGCGCATGCGCGGACACACCCTGGTCTGGCACAACCAGCTCCCCAGCTGGGTGTCCGGCCTGTCCGCCTCCGACCTCCAGTCGGCCATGGACAACCACATCACCCAGGAGATGACCCACTTCAAGGGCAAGATCTACGCCTGGGACGTCGTCAACGAGGCCTTCGCCGACGGGGGCAGCGGCCAGCACCGCAGCTCGCCCTTCCAGGACAAGCTCGGCAACGGCTTCATCGAGCACGCCTTCCGCACCGCCCGCTCGGTCGATGCGAACGCCAAGCTCTGCTACAACGACTACAACATCGAGAACTGGTCGGACGCCAAGACCCAGGGCGTCTACAACATGGTCAAGGACTTCAAGTCCCGCGGCGTGCCCATCGACTGCGTCGGCTTCCAGAGCCACTTCGGATCGAGCGGCCCGCCCGCGAGCTTCCAGACCACCCTGACGAACTTCGCCGCCCTGGGCGTCGACGTCCAGCTCACCGAACTCGACATCGCCCAGGCCTCCTCCACCGCCTACGCCAACACCGTCAACGCCTGCCTGCACGTCGCCCGCTGCACCGGCATCACCGTGTGGGGCATCCGCGACAGCGACTCCTGGCGGACCGGCGAGAACCCGCTGCTCTTCGACAGCAACGGCAACGCCAAAGCCGCCTACAGCGCCGTCCTCAACGCCCTGAACGGTAGCGGTACGACCACACCGCCGGCCGGCGGCACCCGGGCGATCAAGGGGGTGGGATCCGGGCGCTGCGTGGACGTGCCCAACTCGACCACCACCGACGGCACCCAGGTCCAGCTGTGGGACTGCAACGGCCAGGCCAACCAGCAGTGGACCGTGACCTCCGCCGGTGAACTCCAGAGCATGGGCAAGTGCCTGGACGCGGCCGGCACCGCCAGCGGTGTCAAGGTCCAGATCTACTCCTGCTGGGGCGGCGACAACCAGAAGTGGCGCGTCAACTCCGACGGCACCATCGTCGGCGTCCAGTCCGGTCTGTGCCTCGACGCGACAGGAGCCGGCACCGCCAACGGCACCCTCGTCGAGCTGTGGACGTGCAACGGGGGCAGCAACCAGAAGTGGAGCTGAACCCGGTGCAGTAAGCCACCGCCCGCCCGGCCTCCTCGGGAGGCCGGGCGGGCGGTGGTCCCACCGGACCGCCGGGGGGAAGGCAGCCGCGCTGCCTTCCCCCCGGCGGTTTTTCCTCCCGCCCGGCGGGGCGGGAGGTGCTCGGGCCGTCGTTGCGGGCCGCCCCGGGATCAGGCCGCCGTTCGGACCGCCGGTGCGGTGGTGCGGTTCAGCTCAGCGTCCACTGCTGGTTGCTGCCGCCGTTGCACGTCCACAACTCGACGAGGGCGCCGTTGGCGGTGGAGGCTCCGGTGACGTCGAGGCACAGGCCGGACTGGGTGCTGGTGACGGTGCCGTTGGAGTTGACGCTCCACTGCTGGTTGGCTCCGCCGTTGCAGGTCCAGGTCTCGACCTTGGTGCCGGCCGTGGTCTGGTTGTCGTACGCGTCCAGGCACAGCTGGCTGCCGCCGGAGAAGACCGTCAGCTGACCCGAGGACGTACGCGTCCAGCTCTGGTTGGCCGCCCCGTTGCAGTCCCAGATGTCCACCTGCGTGCCGGGTGTCGTCGAGGAGTTCGGCACGTCCAGGCACTTGCCCGCACCCACCGCGTGCAGCGCCCCGCTGCCGGCCGGCGGCGGAGTGGTGGTCGAACTCCCGCCCGCGACCCGGTACATCACCGTGCCGTGCGCGGGCACCGAGGCGCTGATGGCGCCCGAGGTGGTGGACGTCGCCCCGGACCACAGGTCGGTCAGGGTGTAGCCGGAGGCGCCGGTCTTGCCCACCGCGGCAGCGGTGGTGCTGATGGTCGCGGTCGACCCCGTCTCGTTGAACAGCGCCACGGACACGTCGCCGTTGGCCAGCGGCTTGGCCATCACGTCCAGCCCGCCGCCGGACGACACCATGGTGCCCTGCTTGCCCAGCGAGTCCTGGTCCACCGCGATGACCCGGGTGTTGGTGTAGATGGACAACGTGGTGGAACTGGCGGAGGCGATGTTGGTACCCGCGATCAGGGGCGCCGCCATCTCCGACCACAGGCTGAACTCCGTGCGGGCCTCGGTGGCGGTGAGGGATCCGTTGCCGACCTCCAGCATGTCGGGGTCGTTCCAGTGCCCCGGACCGGCGTAGGACGCCAGGCCCACGTTGCTGTGGAAGATCGACAGCATGCTGGACCAGCTCGCGTTGATGTCACCTGTGGTGCGCCAGCTGTTTCCCACCCCGGCGCCCCAGGTCCAGACGTTCTCCTGGCCCCAGTTGCACAGGCTGTACAGGATCGGCCGGCCGGTGGCCGCGAGAGCGTCCCGCATCGCTGTGTACCGGCTCTGCCCCGGCACACCGTTGTTGTTGCAGTTGTCGTACTTCAGGTAGTCGACGCCCCACGAGGCGAAGGTCGCCGCGTCGGTCGTCTCGTGTCCCAGGCTTCCGGGGTATCCGGCGCACGTCGCGGTGCCCGCGTCCTCGTAGATCCCCAGTTTCAGGCCCAGGGAGTGGACGTAGTCCGCGGTGCCCTTGATGCCGTCGGGGAACTTCGCCGGGTCCGGAACCAGCCGGCCCGACGAGTCGCGGGAGTGTGTCATCCAGCAGTCGTCGATGTTGACGTAGGTGTAGCCGGCGGCCTGCATGCCGTTGTTGTGCATGGCCAGCGCCGTGGACTTGATCAGCGACTCGGAGACGTTGCACCCGTAGGCGTTCCAGTCGTTGAAGCCCATCTGCGGTGTGAGTGCCAGGCCGTTGCCCAGCGCGGCGGCGGGCTGGGCCCCGCCCGGGGCGACGAGCGCGGCGCCCGCGGCGATCAGCAGGATTGAGCCTGTTAGCGCTAACAATCTCCGGAGCGGCGACCGCCCGATCCGACGCCCGATTCCCTTGCCTCTGTTGACCATGGTGTGCCGACCTCCTGGGCCGAGTCGTGGGGGGACACGCCTGCCACCGTGCTCTGTCGGATCAGGAACGAGACCGGCTGACGACCCGTGGGGAGTACCGGGCCGGGCAACAGGGCCGGTGCGGCGCGGGCGGGCACGCGCGCACCCACCGTTGTGGGAAACAGATAACTCCTGTGCGTTCAGGGCGTCAAGAGTGGTGGAAATATTTCCATCTTGATGGAGAGCACCGCAGGCACACCCCGGCGGGCCGCCCCCCGTGGGGCCCGCGCGAAGCCGGTCCGCCGCGGCTCAGCCGAACACGCGGCGCTGGATCTCGCGGCGGTAGTCCTCCAGCGTCTGGTCCAGGTGGACGGTGGCCGCCTGCGCCGCGGCCTCCGCGTCGCCGTCCTTGATCGCCTGGTAGATGGCCGCGTGCTCCGCCACCGCCTCCTCGGCATGACCGCCGACGGTGCCGTGCAGGCCGATGGTGCTGGACTGGCGCTGCAGGCGGCGGGCTTCGCGGACCGCGTCCACCAGGAAAGGGTTCTGCGAGGCCTTGGCCACGCTGAGGTGGAATTCGTCGTCGCCGCGGTCGAACAGCTCGTGCCGGCCGGTCAGATGGCCTTCCCGGCACATCTCGGCGGCCTCCTCGATCGCGCGCAGGTCCGCCGGCGTCGCACGTGTCGCGGCGAGCCGGCTGGCCGCGGCCTCCTGCACACGGCGGAACTCGAACAGGCGGTAGACGTGGTCGAGGTCGGTGGGCAGGAAGAAGCTCCCCCACAGCGACGAGCCCAGCATGCCCTCGTCGTTGGCCACGAACAGACCGCGGCCCTTCTGCGCGCGGATCCGCCCGATGGCCGAGAGGATCTTGACGGCCTCGCGCACCACCGTCCGGCTCGTGCCCAGCCGTGACGCGAGCTGGTTCTCCGTGGGCATCCGGTCCCCCGGCTGCAGCTCCAGCTCGGCGATGAGCCGCAGGATCTCCTCGGCCACCCGCTCGTACCCGGGCCGGTAGGCCACGGTGTCCTGCGCCTGCGCCGGCGCCGGGGCGGAGCTGCCGGCCGCCGCGAGTACGGGGTTGCCGTCCAACGGCCCGCCTCCTTCATCTCCCGTCGTCAGCCACGCGGTACGCGACCGGTCCGACGTCATGTCGCAGCATACAACGGTGGTCCGTCCCGCCAATATGTGTAGGACTTATTTCTTTCGCCCCCTCGCCCTGAAACCCCTCAAACCACCACAGATGACTCCGCTCTGCGGCCTTCAGGCGAGAAGATCTTGGAAATAACCATGCTCATCCTGTTGACGCGACCGGGCCCTGGCGCTTGTTATGTGTGATCAAAGCGCGACGCTGCTTCGCCTGAGACATTCGGGTCCGGACGGCCCCGTCCCGGCCACCGAGCTCCCACCTGTCTGCCTTCCCCTCCTTGAGGGCGACATATTCCGGCCCGCTCGCCAGCGATGGACGGGCCCCACGACGTAGTGGAGTTGTTCATGACAGCCAAGGTCCGCGCGGTCGGCGCGAACACCCCCAGCAGAACCCGCGGAAACCGCAGACGCACCGGCGTGCTGGCCGTGGCCGGCGCCCTGCTACTGGCCACGCTCGCCGCCTGCGGCGGAGGAGGCAGCAGCAACGGCTCCCGAGGCGGCTTCAAGCCCGTCAAGCAGACGGGCGGCGCCCTGACCGTCTGGGTGGACGCCTCCCGTATGGACGCGGCCAAGCTGTACAAGAAGCAGCACCCCGACGTGAAGATGAACATCGTCAGCTACGACGGCGACGCCAACGGCTCCAACTACCTGCGCACGAAGGTCAGTCTGTTCAACCGCACCCGCAAGGGCTGGCCCGACGTGGTGTTCAGCTCGCAGAACAACGAGACCACCTGGGCGGTCGACGCGGGATTCACCGCCCCGCTCAACAAGGGCCTGATACCGCAGTCGACGCTGGCGGGCTGGGCCAAGGGCGCCAACACCCCCTGCACGGTCAACGGCACGCTGTACTGCCTGCGCAACGACCTCGCCCAGACCGTCCTGTGGTACGACGCCCCGCTGATGAAGAAGTGGGGGTACCAGGTCCCGCAGACCTGGGAGGACTACCAGGCCCTCGGGCAGAAGGTGGCCACCGAGCACCCCGGCTACCTGGTCGGCTCGGCCGGCGACACCTGGGCGCCCGAGCTCTACATGTGGCCGAGCAAGTGCGGCGCCAACCAGATCACCGGGCCCAAGGCCGTGACGGTCGACACCGGCAGCGCCAACTGCACACGCATGGCGTCGCTGCTCGACACCCTCGTCAAGAACAAGACGATGTCCATGAGCAGCGTCTTCAGCTCGGACTTCGACAAGAACCAGGCCGGCAAGATCCTCATGATGCCCGGCCCGTCCTGGTTCGGCGGCGCCCTGTTCCAGGGGTCGTTCAAGACGCCGGCGCACCGCATAGCCGTCGCGCCGATGCCCAGGTGGTCCGCCGACAGCGGCAGCACGGCGGGCAACGTCGGCGGCGGCACCTGGCTGCTGTCCGCGCACAGCACGAACCTCAAGGCCGCCACGGACTTCCTCACCTGGGTGACCACGTCGGACGACTACCAGGCCAAGCTCGCGCCCGGCTACCCGGCCTACACCGCCGCGGCGAAGGACTGGCTGGCCAAGCAGGCCTCCTCCGACTACTTCACCGGCGACATCGCGGCGCCGCTGCAGGCCGCGGCGGACGAGGTCTGGCCCGGCTGGGGCTACGGCCAGTTCAGCCAGGAGGCCGTCTGGGCCGCCACCGTGACCCCGCAGCTGACGGCGGGCAAGACCATCGTGTCCCTGCTGCCGGCCTGGCAGACGGCGATCGCCAACTACGCGCGCGCCGCCGGATACAAGGTCACCACCCCGTGACGGCGCAATCCGCCGAGGCCGGCCGGGCACCGGTGCGCAGCGCGCGCACCCGGTGGCCCGGCCGGGCCGGGCACGGCTTCGTCGCCGCCTACACGGTCCTGCTGATCGCCTTCGGCGTCATACCGACCGGGTACGCGATCTACTACGCCTTCACCGACGGCGGCGGCACCTTCAGCGGGCTGTCCAACTTCTCCACCGCCGTCGACGACTTCCGCTTCACGCCCGCCCTCCAGCACGTGGCCCTCTACCTGGTGTGGTGGCTGGTGTCGCTGGTGGTGTTCGTCGTCGGGCTGGCGCTGCTGCTGCACCGCCTGGCGCTGAGCGGGGTCAGCCGGGCCCTGCGGTTCCTGTACTACGTGCCCGGCGCCCTCGCCGGAGCGGCCAGCGTCATGGTGTGGCTGTTCGTGCTGGACCCCACGGTCAGCCCGGTCGGCTTCCTGCTGCGGGCGTTCGGCTACCACACCTTCGGCGAGGTCATCGCCCCCGGACACCTGCCGATCCTGTTCACCCTCATCGCCTTCTGGACCGGCGCCGGCGGCTGGATCGTGGTGATGTACGGGGCGCTCAACAACATCTCGCAGGACGTCCTGGAAGCGGCCCGGATCGACGGCGCGGGGGCCTGGCAGACCGCCTGGCGGATCCAGATCCCGCTGCTGCGCAAGTGGATCGTCTACATGGTCATCCTCGCCTTCGCCGGCGGCACGCAGCTGTTCGTCGAACCGCAGCTGCTGTCCCAGGCGAGCGTCGGCGTCGCCGGCCGGGACTACTCCCTCAACCAGCTCGCGTACGACTTCGCGTTCCAGAACAACGACGTCAACACCGCGGCCGCCGTGTCGGTGGAGCTGCTGGTGGTCGGCCTGGCCGTGGCAGGGGTCTTCGTGGCCAGATCGGGGTTCTTCGATGCGGACTGACATCCTGCGGCCCGTGGCCGCCCCGTCCACCGGCGACGGGCAGCTGCCCGGCCGAACGGACCGGACGCGCTCCGGCGGTTCGGTGCGCGGGCGCCTCAACCCGCTCCCGGCGCTGGTACTCCTGCTGTTCGCGGTCTTCTTCGTGCTGCCGGTGCTCTGGCTGCTGCTGGCGGCCACCAAGACGGACGACCAGCTGGTGCACGACAATCCCCTGTCGTTCGGCTCCCTGCACGCGCTGCACGCCAACTGGAACGCCCTGACCGGCTACCAGGACGACGCGATCTTCATGTGGCTGCGGAATTCGGCCGTCTACTCCTCCCTCGCCCTGGTGGTCACCCTGTGCGTGGCGGTGCCGGCCGGCTACGCGATGGCGATGACGGAGTTCCGGGGCCGGCGCACACTGCTGGTCGCCACCCTGGTGGTGATGCTGATGCCGAACGCCACGCTGGTCGTGCCGCTGTTCCTGGAAGTCAACGCCGTCCACCTGATCGGCTCCATGTGGTCGATCATCCTGCCGTACGCCTTCTACCCGTTCGGTGTGTACCTGACCTACATCTACTTCAGCACCGCCCTGCCCCGGGAGCTGCTGGACGCCGCGCGGCTGGACGGCTGCTCGGAGTTCGGCGTCTTCCGCCGGGTGGCGCTTCCCCTCGCGGCTCCCGTGGTCGCACTGGTGGGGTTCTTCAGCTTCGTCGCCAACTGGACCAACTACTACCTGCCGTACGTCATGCTGCCGGAGAGCGACCAGTTCCCGGTCCAGGTCGGTCTGGGGACGCTGCTCGACTCCGTCCCGCAGTTCAACCCGACGGCCGCCACGCTGCAGGTCGAGCGTCCGGAACTCGCCCTGGCCACGTTGCTGGCGATCGTCCCGGTGCTGGTCGTCTTCCTGTTCTCCCAACGGTTCCTGGTCGCCGGCATGCTCGCCGGCGGGACGAAGGACTGATCCGGCCGGCCGCCCGGCACGACGCACGGCGCACGCGAGCCCCGGCCGCCGCGCCGGCAGCGCCGTGCCCGAACGCGGCCGGGCCCGAACGCGAATGGAGCTCCTCCCGATGCATCCCGTCATCACGGCCTCGGTGCCACTGCTCGAACCGCCGGGCTGGGCGACAGCGCAGCGCGAGCTGTTCGACCTGCTCGACCGGGCCTGGCGCCGGTTCGCCCGCGACTTCACGGGGCCCGACGGACGGCTGCGCTACACCGGCGAGCTGACCTCCCGGGACGGCGTGGACGACTTCTACGAGGTCTTCTTCAACTGGCCCCAGCTGTACCTGCTCGGCGGGGCGGACGACCTGCTGGCCCAGTCCGAGCTCCACTGGGAGGGCGTCACCCGCCAGCTGACCGAACTGGGCATGCTCAAGGACGAGTACGAACGCGGCTACGACTGGTTCCACCAGGGCGAGAGCCTGCTGCTGCTGTACTTCCTGTGCATGGCCGCCCCCGACCGGTGGGCCGGGCGGGCACAGCGCTTCGCCGACCTGTACGTCGACCCCGGGCACGGCAACTACGACCCCGACCTGCGCATCATCCGCCGCCCGCACAACGGCAGCGACCCCGGGCGGGACGGCCTGTCGGACGGCGACTCCTACCCGTGGCTGCCGAAGGAAGCGCAGATGTACGGCTTCCCGCTGGGGTGGATCCTGCCCCCGGACGCGGAGCAGCCGCCGCTCGACGCCGACCCGCGGCTCGGTGCGGAGATGCGCCGCCGGATGGGCGTCGGCGACACCGCGGTCAACCTCTCCGCGGCGGGACTGGTCCTGAACGCCTGGATCCTCTCCGGCGAGCAGCGCTACGCGGACTGGATCGCCGAGTACGTGGGCGCGTGGCGCGAGCGCGCCGCCGCCAACGGGGGCCTCCTGCCGGACAACGTCGCGCCGGACGGAACCGTCGGCGGGCTGCTGGAGGGGCGCTGGTACGGCGGCCACTACGGCTGGTCCTGGCCGCACGGCTGGTACAGCGTGGGGCACGCGGCGATCGTCGCCGCCCTGGCGGGTGCCGCGGTCACCGGCGACGACTCGCACCTGGACCTGGTACGGCCGGTCCTGGACGAGATCATCTCGCACGGCAAGGTGATGGCCTTCACCGAGGCCGACTCCAGCATCACGTCCAAGTGGATCCCGCAGCTCGCGGAGGACGTGCACACCCCGACCCTGCACGTGCCGTTCCGGTACGCCGACGAGGGCTGGTTCGACTACAACCCCATGCTGATGGCGGTCCCGACGGCGCTGTGGCACCACACCGCCTCCGAGGCCGACCGGGCGCGCATCGAGCGCCTGCGCGCCGCCGCGGGATACGACTGGCGCACGGTCCGGCCCTTCCGCAGCAAGGAGGAGGCCGGCCACGAGGAGCCCTGGCTGGCGTTCCTTGCGGGCGACGACCCCGCCTACCCCGAGAAGATCCTGGCAGCGGCCCAGGCGCAGGTGCGGCACCGGCTGGCGCGCATGGAGAAGTACCGCCACTGGGACGTGCCGGAGGCGGACATCCATCTGTGGCAGCAGTCCAACCCGGTGGTCACCGAGGCGCTGGTGCAGCTGACCTGGGGAGGCCCCCAGGTGGTCTACAACGGCGGTCTGCAGCAGGCGCGGGTGCGCTACCACGACGCCGACGCCCGCCGTCCGGGCCTGCCCGCCGGGGTCGCGGCACTGGTGTCGGCCGTCGACCCGGACGCCACGGTCGTCGACCTGGTCAACCTCGATCCCGAGGCGGCGCGATCGGTGATCGTCCAGGCCGGCGCGTTCAGCGAGCACACCATCCGCTCGGTGGAGTACAGCGTCTGCGAGGACCCCTCCTGGATCGGTGACCTGTACGACTACGGGCACACCCCGCCGAGGGTGACCGCCGCGTCGGCGGAGGTCGGCGGACCCTGGCTGCGGGTGGAGCTGCCCCGCTCCAGCACGGTCCGGCTCACCCTGCGGCTCGGCCTGCGCACCCGTCGGCCCAGCTACCGGTCCCCCTTCGACGGGCCGGCACAGCAGGAGGCGTCGTGACGGGCCGCACGACGGGCGCAGCCGGCCCGGAGGTCCCCGCTGCGGGGCGCGCGCGGGTGCTCGACAGCCACGTCCACTTCTGGGACCCGCGGCACCTGGCCTACCCGTGGCTCGCCGACGTTCCCGCCCTCGACCGGCCCTTCTCCCCCGACGGCTTCCTCGGCGGCGCGCCCGAGCCGGTGGAGGCGGTCTTCGTCGAAGCCGGCCGGAATCCGGGCCAGGCCGGCGACGAGGTGGAGTGGGTGCGCGGCCTGGCGCGCACCCGGCCGTGGATCCGCGGTGCCGTCGCGCACGTGAGCCTGGACGACCCCGCCGGAGCACCGGACGCCGTCCGCCGCTTCGCCGCCGACCCGTTCGTCGTCGGGGTGCGCCACAACATCCAGGACGAGGCACCGGGTTTCACCGCCGGTGCGGACTTCCGCGCCGGTGTGAGGCTGCTGGGGCAGGCGGGGCTGCCGTTCGACGCGTGCGTACGGCAGTGGCAGCTCGGCGAACTCGCCGAGCTGGCCGCCGCCTGCCCGCAGACCCTCGTCGTCCTCGACCACCTCGGCAAGCCGTCCGTCCCCGTCCCCGACGCCGCGTGGCGGCCGGATCTGCTCCGGCTCGCCCGCAGGGACAACGTCGTCTGCAAGCTGTCCGGGCTCGCCACCGAGGCGGCGCCCGGAACCGGCGCGACCGCCCTGCTCGCCGTGGTCCGGGAGGTGCTGGAGGCGTTCGGCCCCGACCGGTGCCTGTACGGCGGCGACTGGCCGGTGATGACGCTCGCCACCTCGTACGGCTCCTGGCTGGACCTGGTCCGCGAAGCGGTCGCCGATCTGCCGGCGGCCGGGGCCGACGCGGTGATGCGCACCAACGCGCTCCGGACCTACCGGCTGCGGGACCGGGGACCGGCGCCCGTCCCCGAGGGGCCCGACCGGCCCGCATGAGAAAGGAATCCGCATGAGACGCCTCGCCCAGACCATCCGGCTGCGCCCCGAACGCCGCGAGGAGTACCTGGAGTTGCACCGCTCCGTGTGGCCGGGGGTGGAGGCCGCGCTGCGCGCGGCGCACATCCGCAACTACACGATCTTCCTCCGCGACGACGTCCTGTTCGGCTACTTCGAATACCACGGGGACGACTTCGAGGCCGATCTCGCCTCGATCGCCGCCGACCCGGACACCCGGCGCTGGTGGCAGCTGACCGACCCGTGCCAGGAACCGTGGCCCGACAGCGGGGCCGGCGGGAACTGGTCCGACCTGCAGGAGATCTGGCACCTGGGAGAGGAGTCCCCCGCGTGAACGCACGACGAGTGGCCTACACCGCGCCCCGCACGCTGGCGCTGGAGAACGGCACCGCAGCCGCGCCCCCTCCGCCGGGACACGTGGCGATCGACGTGGCCTACACCGGCATCTGCGGTACCGACCTGCACATCTTCCACGGCTCCATGGACGCCCGGGTGGGCCCGCCCCAGGTCATCGGGCACGAGATGTCCGGACGGGTGGCCGAGGCCGCCGCCGACGTCACCGGGTGGGAGGCGGGCGACAGCGTCACGGTCATGCCGCTGGTGCCGTGCGGACGGTGTCCCGCGTGCCACGCCGGCCACCGCCACATCTGCCACCACCTGGTCTTCCTCGGCATCGACGCGGCCGGGTCCCTGCAGTCACGCTGGACGGTTCCGGCCGAGACGCTCGTCCGGCTCCCCGAGGGCCTGCCCCTGGACCGCGCGGCACTCACCGAGCCCACCGCGGTGGCGGTGCACGACGTGCGGCGCGCCGGGCTGCGGGACGGCGAGAAGGCCCTCGTCGTCGGCGGCGGGCCCATCGGCCTGCTCATCGCGATCGTGGCCCGCCGCGGCGGGGCCGACCTGCTCCTGGCCGAACCGGACCCCTACCGGCGCGGTATCGCCGAGTCCCTCGGCCTGACGGCCCTCGACCCCCTGGCGACCGACGCCGTCCAGGCGGTGGCCGACTGGACGGGCGGCGCCGGGGCGGACGTGGCCTTCGAGGTCTCGGGCGCCGCGGCGGGGGTGAGCACCGCCGTCGACGCGCTGGCCACGCGCGGCCGGCTGGTGCAGGTGGCCATCCATCCGGCACCGCGCGAGATCAGCCTGCACCGCTTCTTCTGGCGCGAGCTCACCCTTCTCGGGGCGCGGCTCTACGACCGCGAGGACTTCGAGACGGCGGTGGGCCTGATCGCCGAGGGGCACATCCCGGCCGGGTCGCTCATCTCGCGCGTCGAGCCCATCGAGCGGGCCGCGCAGGCCTTCGAGGCCCTCGAAGGCGGAGGCGGAGTCATGAAGGTCCTGATCGACTGCCAGTCCGACACGGGAGCGCACGCACGATGACGACGATCCGTACGCCGTTCGACCTGACGGGCAGGCTCGCCGTCGTCACCGGCGCCCGCAGGGGCATCGGGCTCGCCGTCGCCGAGGCGCTGGCGGCCGCGGGGGCCGACATCGTGGCCGTGAGCGCCCACCTGGAGCCGTCCGGCAGCGAGGTCGAGAAGCGGGTGACGGCGCTCGGGCGCAGCTGCACCGCCCTGCAGGCGGACTTCGCCGACCGTGCCGCCGTCGCGCGTCTCGCGGCGGACCTCGGGGAGCTGGACCGGCCGGTCGACATCCTGGTCAACAACGCCGGAACCATCGCCCGGGCCCCGGCCGCCGAGCATTCCGACGACGACTGGGACCACGTCCTCACGGTGAACCTCAGCAGCCAGTTCACCCTGACCCGCGAGGTCGGCAGGCGCATGATCGACCGGGGGCAGGGCAAGGTCGTCTTCACCGCCTCCCTGCTCAGCTTCCAGGGCGGCATCAACGTCCCCGGCTACACGGCCGCGAAGTCCGGTGTCGCCGGCCTGACCCGGGCCCTGGCCAACGAATGGGCCGGGCGCGGGGTGAACGTCAACGCCGTGGTGCCCGGGTACGTGGCGACCGACAACACGCAGGCCCTCAGGGACGACCCCGCCCGCTACTCCGCCATCCTCGACCGGATCCCCGCCGGACGGTGGGCCGCACCGGAGGACATCGGCGGAGCCGTGGTGTTCCTGTCCTCGGCCGCCTCCGACTACGTCCACGGCGCGCTCATCCCCGTCGACGGGGGCTGGCTCGGCCGCTGAGCGGAGCCGAGGGCTCCCTCGGGCCGCCCGGCCCGCGGCGCCCGGCCCGTGCCCGGCAGACCGCCCCCGGCCGTCACGGCCGGGGGCGGCTGTCGCGCTCGCGGGTCACGTCAGCTGCGTGCCCACTTCTGGTTGGTGGCTCCGGTGCACGTCCACAGCTGCACCAGGGTGCCGTTGGCGGTGCCGTACGCGCTCGCGTCGAGGCACAGGCCCGTCTGGACGTTGGTGATGCTGCCGTCCGAGTTGATGTTCCACTTCTGGTTGTTCTGGCCGTTGCAGTCCCAGATGATCGCCTTGGTGCCGTTGGCCGTTCCGCTGCCCTCGTCGTCGAGGCACTTGCTGCCGTAGACCTGCAGCTCCTTGGCGGCGGTGAGGGTCCACTGCTGGTTCGAGCCGCCGTTGCAGTCCCACAGCTCGGTCTGCGTGCCGTTGGTCTGGCTCAGGTTGGGCACGTCCAGGCAGCGTCCGGAGGCGTTGCCGCGCACCACGCCGCCCGTGCCGTCACCGCCGGAGGTGCCGCCGTAGCCGGCAGCGGTGATGCTGGCCTGCACGGCGTTCTCCGTGGCGTCCGACGGGAAGCCGGCGGTGATCGCGCCCTCGAAGAACTCGCCCTGGCCGGACACGCTGTTGTCGCCGCCGGTCCCCAGCAGCAGGGAACTGTCCGTCTTCATCGGCGAGTAGCCGTTCGGCAGCCCTCCCGAGTAGGTCGTGGTGAGGCTTCCGCTGGCGGCGTTCCCGTACTTCAGCGTGAAGTTGCTGGTTCCGTTGTTCTTCTCCCAGGCGCTCACGAACGGGAAGTGCACGCCCTGGTTGTTGGCGTCGTGGTTGGACCCGCTGCCGGTGTGGAACATGCCGTTCTCCAGGTCGGCCTCGACCCAGGGACCGGTGCCGGTGCAGCCGCCGAACCAGCAGGCGTTGCCCCAGTAGATCGAGTTCATGGTGGCGTTGCCGGTGTCGGTGTGCGTGTTCTCACCGCTGCCGTAGTCGAAGCAGCACCACTGGTTGGTGTAGTTCGACGAGGTCACCATGTAGATGCCCTCGGGCTGGGAGCCGGTGGGGGCCCCGCTGGCGTGGTCGATCCGGTAGCCCACGCCCGGCTTGACCTTGACTCCGAAGACGGGGTGGCCGCCCGCGGTGACCGGCAGCGCCGCGGCGTCGGCGCCGACGTCCGCCCCGTTCGCGCCCGGGCCCTTCCAGTAGCCGCCCCAGGAGATGGGCATGTCGTTGTGGCGGGTGGTCTGGTCGTAGATCTTGCTGATGATGCACGACGTGCCCGCGCAGAACGACGTCTGGGACGAGGCGTCGGCGTACCCGCCCGCGGCCAGCAGGCCCACGTCGTGGTACGTGTGGTCGGAGGCGCGCTGGACCTGGTAGAGCGGCCCGCTGTAGGCGGCGAACAGCGCCCGGGTCGTGGAGTGCGCCGCGATACAGGGTGTGCCGCCGGCGGCGTAGATGTCGCAGGGCAGGGACGAGGCCGCGGCGGCCGCCGTACCGGCGTTGGCGGACGCCGTCCGGGCGCCCGGGTCGCTCGCGGCGGCCCGGCCGCCGAAGACGGCCGCGGCCATCGCCAGTGCGAGCAGGAGGATGAGCAGGGGTCTTGCCCGTCGTACGCCGGTGGATCGGGACAGTGCGGAGCTGTGCATCGGCTCTCCTTCGGATGTGGGAGGGGGCTCCCGCTGTGTCGGGCCCGTGCGTCGCGCCCACCGGGGGGGACGCCGGCCCGGCGTTCGTCGTCGGCGTGGCTCAGCCGGGGACCAGGGCGCTCCACTTCTGGTTGGCCTGGCCGTTGCAGTCCCACAACTGGAGCTGCGTGCCGTCGGTCGTGGAGGAGGCGGGGTCGTCCAGGCAGCGGCCGGACACCGGATTGCGGTACGACCCGTTCACCGCCTGCCAGACCTGGTTGGCGCCGCCGTTGCAGGTCCAGATCTCGATCTTCGTCCCGTTCGCCGTGCCGCGGCCGGTGGCGTCCAGGCACTTCCCGACCGCGCGCAGGGTGCCGTCGGCGTAGGCCGTCCAGTTCTGGGCGGCGGCGTTGTTGCAGGTGTAGATCTGGACCGGGGTGCCGTCGGTGCCGCTGCCGTTCCTGACGTCGAGGCACTTGCCCGCGATGCCGGAGCGGACCGGTCCCGAAGCGGTGCCGGAGCCGGAGCCGCCCAGCCAGCCGGCGCTGTCGGCCGCCTGGACACCCCGCCGGAAGGCGTCGGCCATCTTCTGGTAGCCGTTGTCGTTCGGGTGCAGGTAGTCGGAGAGGTCCGCGGTGGTCACCGCGCTCATGTCCACGTACCCGACGTGCTTGCCCGCGGCCTGCTCGCTCTGCACGATGCCGGGGATGGCCTGGTTGTACGCGCCGCGGTACTGCTCCTCGGTACCGCTGGTGGAGACCACGAGCGAGGCCACCAGCACGGTCGCGGAGGGGACGTCGCGGGTGATCTGGTCGACGAGCGACTTCAGCCGGGTGGTGGCGGTGGAGACCTGGTAGTTGCCGTTCAGGTCGTTGGTGCCGATCTCCAGGGTGACCACGTTGGGCTGGTAGCGGGACAGGGCCGCGTCCGTGAGGGCGGCCACCTGGTCGATGCGGTAGCCGGAGTGCCCCTCGTTGTCGGGGTCCGACATCGTCCCGCCGCGCAGCGATCCGACGAAGTCGAGCGGATGGCCGTCGGCGGCGAGCCCGTTGTACAGCGCGGCACGGTATCCGTTGCCGGTGCTGCTTCCCACGCCCCAGGTGATCGAGTCACCCAGCGGCATGAGGGTCAGCGGTGTCGTGGAAGCCGCGGTGGCGGCGGCCGCCGGGGCCGTCGCGGTGACGCCCGGTAAGCAGAGTGCCGCGGCCAGGGCGAGCAGGAGCGCGGTGAAGGGTCTTTTCATCAGGTTCCCCGTCTGGTGAGGAGGGCGGACGGCCCCGGGTCGGGTCAGGGCGTGCGGCCGGCAGCGGCCGCCACGGCGGCGCCGGCCCGTACCGCGTGCTCCGCAGGCGGTGACCGGGGCCGGCCCCGGGAGCGCGGGCCCCGCCCCTGGGGACCCGCGCACGGGCGGCGGGAGGCCGCCGAGCAGGGGTCAGGTGGCGCCGGCGACCGTGCGCGGCCCTCGGCCGGCGGTACCGGGGTGCGACACGCCGCCTCGGCGCGCGGGCGTGGGCCTCGGTGGTGGGTGCGCTGCTGTGCTCACGGGGACTCCTGCATTGAGGGCCCGCGGCGCCTTCGATGTGAGCGCTCACAACCCTCGCGTGGGGGGACTGCACGGAGACGAGTTGCATACCCACGGCCGGGGTGACCGCAGCAGTGGGACGAGATGAGACTGACACATACCGGCGGCGGAACTCAAGAGTCCTGCAGCGGACCGGTCCCGGACCGTCTGCGCATCCGGTCCCCGCACCCACGGACATCCCACCGGCCCCCGGCATCCGCCCCCGAAATGCGCAGGCCACAGGCGCGCAACTGGCCACACACCGGAGGCCGGCGGCCCACTCCCCCGGCCTCCGCCACCCGGCCGGGCCCGACCGCCCTGACCTACCGCGACCGCTCACCCGGGACCCGGCGGCCCCGGCCGGCCCCGATGTATACGACAGCGACCCCCGGGTCCGCCGGATCGGGCCGAACGAGCGGGAGGTCTTGACACCACGTGCCCCATGCAGCACGCTGCCGTCGTTCCGACGACAGACGCTGTCCCGAAAAACGGGTGTGCCACCGGCGAGTTTGTTAGCGCTCACAATACCTGGTGCACGCTCGCCCTTGGCTGCCCCCACCTGCCAGGAGACCTGCGTGAACGTCAGACCCGTTGCCGCCGTGCCGGCCCCGAGGCGCCGGCCCGTGCGCGCACCGTCCACCGATGCGCCCGGCCCGTCCCCTGCCGTTGCCCGGCCGGTCTCGCGGAACCCGCCGCCCGCTCACCCGTGACAGCGCCAGCACGCGCCGCCCCGCGGGGCGGCGCTCCAGGAGGGAGATCCGATGGACGACAGACCGACACGAGGGGGTACGCCTCCCCTGCGCGGCATCCGCCGCATCCGGGAAGCGGCCCTGCACCGGCGCCGGCCGGAGGCCGGCGGCACCCCGGCCCCCACCCCACCTCGCCGGCGCGCCGGTCTTCCGGCCAAGCTGGCAGCAGCGGCTCTGCTCGTCGTCGGCGGTCTGGCCGGGGGCGCCGTGGGAGCCGGTACGGCACGGGCCGCCACCCCGGAGCCGTGTGACATCTACGCGACCGGCGGTACGCCGTGCGTGGCGGCGCACAGTACGACGCGGGCGCTGTACTCGGCGTACAACGGACCGCTCTACCAGGTCCGGCGCGCCTCGGACAACGCGACGAAGGACATCGGGCTGCTGAGCGCCGGGGGGTACGCGGACGCCGCCGCGCAGGACTCCTTCTGCGCCGGCACGAGCTGCCTGATCACGGTCATCTACGACCAGTCGGGGCGCAACAACAACCTGACCCAGGCACCCGGGGGCGGCGCGGCCGGCGGCCCCGACAACCTCGCCAGCGCCACCGCCGCGCCCACCACGGTCGGCGGGCACAAGGCCTACGGCGTCTTCGTCGCCCCCGGCACCGGCTACCGCAACAACCACACCAACGGGATCGCCACCGGCGACAACCCCGAGGGCATGTACGCCATCTTCGACGGCACCCACTACAACGGCGGCTGCTGCTTCGACTACGGCAACGCCGAGACCGACAGCAACGACGACGGCAACGGCACGATGGAGGCCATCTACTTCGGCAACATCAAGGTGTGGGGCTACGGCGCCGGCAACGGGCCGTGGATCATGGCCGACCTGGAGAACGGCCTCTTCTCCGGGGTCAACCAGCACTACAACGCGGGCGACCCGACCATCAACTACCGCTACACCACGGCCATCATCAAGGGCACGCACAACCAGTGGGCGATCCGCGGCGGCAACGCCCAGTCCGGCGGCCTGTCCACCTTCTACAGCGGTCCGCGGCCCAACGTCTCGGGCTACAACCCGATGCGCAAGCAGGGCGCCATCATCCTGGGCACCGGCGGCGACAACAGCAAGGGCGCCCAGGGCACCTTCTACGAGGGCGTCATGACGTCGGGCTACCCCTCGGACGACACCGAGAACGCCGTCCAGGCCAACATCACCGCCGCCGGATACGCCAACGCCTCCGGCACCGGTACGACCGGGGCGCTGCACGCGGTGGGTGCGGGCAAGTGCCTGGACGTGCCGAACTCCTCGACGACACCCGGCACGCAGGTGCAGATCTGGGACTGCAACGGGCAGGCCAACCAGAGCTGGACGCGTACGTCCTCGGGTCAGCTGACGGTCTTCTCCGGCGGCAGCCAGCTGTGCCTGGACGCGTACAACAACCAGACCACGGCCGGCACCAAGGTCGAGACCTGGACCTGCAACGGCGGAGCCAACCAGCAGTGGAGCGTCAACTCCAACGGCACCGTCACCAGCACCCAGTCCGGCCTGTGCCTCGACGTCACCGGAGCCTCCACCGCCAACGGCGCCCTCGCCGAACTGTGGACCTGCAACGGCGGCAGCAACCAGCAATGGACGCTCGGCTGACAGCAGCCGCGCTCCGAGAGCCGCACCACCCCGCCCCACGGCCCGCCGGCGCTCCCGGCGGGCCACCGGCGTGGGAGCCGCACGATCCCGAGACACGAGGAGGCGCCATGCGCTTACTGCGAAACACTGCGACGCACGCGGTCACCGCGGCCCTGTGCACCGTCGGCCTGCTGTGCACCACCACCCCGGCGCACGCCAGACCCCCAGCCGCAGCCGCCCCCTCGGTGCCGATCTACCTGGACACCGGCTACTCGTTCCAGGAACGCGCCGCGGACCTGGTCTCCCGCATGTCGCTCGACGAGAAGGTCCAGCAGTTGCGGACCAACAGCGCACCGGCCATCCCGCGCCTCGGCGTCCAGCAGTACACGTACTGGAGCGAGGGCCAGCACGGCATCAACACGCTGTTCGCGAACAACAACCCCGGACCGGTGACCGGCGGCGTCCACGCCACCAGTTTCCCCACGAACTTCGCGGCCTCCATGAGCTGGGACAAGGGCCTGATCTACAAGGAGACCACCGCCGTCTCGGACGAGGCCCGCGGCCTGCTCGACAAGTCGCTGTGGGGAACGGGCCAGAACAACCTCGGGCCCTCCAAGGACGACTACGGCATGCTCACCTACTGGGCGCCGACGGTGAACCTCGACCGCGACCCGCGATGGGGCCGCACCGACGAGGCGTTCGGTGAGGACCCCTACTTCGCGGCGCAGATAGCCGGCGCGTACGTCAACGGCTACCAGGGGCAGAACCCGGACGGCACCCCGCAGGGCAAGTACCTCAAGGTCGCGGCCACGGCGAAGCACTACGCGCTCAACGACGTGGAGCAGGACCGCACCGGCATCAGCTCGAACGTCTCGGACGACGACCTGTACGACTACTACACCGCCCAGTTCAAGAGCCTGATCGAGAAGGCGCACGTCTCCGGACTGATGACGTCCTACAACGCGATCAACGGCACCCCGTCGGTCGCCAACACCTACACCACCGACCAGATCGCCCGGCGCACGTTCGGATTCGGCGGGTACATCACCTCCGACTGCGGCGCGGTCGGCACCACCTACCAGAGCTTCCCCGCCGGCCACGACTGGGCACCTCCCGGCTGGACCACCGACCGCAAGGGCGCGAGTGCCACCTGGACCGACACCGCCACCGGGCAGCAGGTCCCGGGCGCGGCCGGCGGCCAGGCGTACGCGCTGCGCGCCGGGACCGACGTCAACTGCACCGGTGCCGAGGCGACGTCACTCAACCTCGAACAGGCGATCTCCGCGGGAATCCTGAGCGAGGGGGTCATCGACAACGCGCTGGTGCACCTGTTCACCGTACGGATGCGGACCGGGGAGTTCGACCCGGTGGACCAGCAGCCGTACACGAAGATCACCAAGGCCGCGATCGAGTCACCGGCCCACCAGGACCTCGCGCGGACGGTGGCCGACAACGCCCTCGTCCTGCTGCAGAACGACAGGCCCGATGGTGCCCGCACACCCCTGCTGCCGCAGGACCCGGCCGCGTTGGACAAGGTCGTGATCGTCGGCGACCAGGCCGGCAAGGTCACCCTCGGCGGGTACTCGGGCGACCCCACCAAGAAGGTGGACGCCGTGCAGGGCATCACGGCGCAGGTCAAGGCCGCCAACCCGGACGCGCAGGTCGTCTACGACGCCGCGGGAACGTCCACCACCGCGACCGGCGCCGCTGTGCTCGGCGACGGGACGAAGGCCGACATCCGCAGCGCGGACCTGGTGGTCGTCGCGGTGGGCACCGACGAGGCCACCGCGGGTGAGGGTCACGACCGCAGCGGCCTGGCCCTGCCCGGCAACTACGGCAGCCTCATCGACCAGGTCGCCGCCCTCGGCAATCCCAGGACCGTCCTGGACATCCAGTCCGACGGGCCGGTGGCCATCGAGGCCTACCGTTCGCAGGTCGCCGCGATCGTCTTCGCCGGCTACAACGGCGAGAGCCAGGGCGACGCGCTGGCCGACGTCCTGTTCGGCAGGCAGAACCCGGGCGGCCACCTCAACTTCACCTGGTACAAGGACGACTCCCAGCTGCCGGACATCTCCGACTACGACCTCGCCCCGAGTGGCACCGGCGGCCTGGGCCGCACCTACCAGTACTTCACCGGCACCCCGACCTACCCCTTCGGCTACGGCCTGAGCTACAGCACCTTCGCCTACTCCCACATCCGCGCCGACCGCCGCTCCGCCGACGCCGACGGCACCGTCGCGATCAGTTTCGACGTGACCAACACCGGCTCCGTACCCGGGACCACGGTCGCACAGCTCTACGCTGCGGCCGGCTTCACCGTCGAGGGCCGGGAGCTGCCGGCCAAGCGCCTGGTCGGCTTCCAGAAGACCCGGGTCCTGCGGCCCGGCGCCACCCAGCACGTCACCCTGCACGTCCGGGTCCCCGACCTGGCCTTCCACGACGGCCGGAAGGCCAGGCAGGTCGTCTACGACGGCCGGTACCGCTTCGAGGTCGGACCCGACGCGGCCACCGTCGCAGGATCGGCCGACGTGACCGTGCACGGCAGCCTCACCCCGCACGTCCGCTACGTGACCGTGCAGCCCGAGGCGGTGGTCTACGACGCCGGCGACACCATCGACCTCACCGGCCGCAACCGGTGGATCAAGGACGACACCGACCCCGCGTCCCAGCCCGGCCGCAACATGAGCGTGACCGCCGACCACGTCGTGCAGGCGGTCAACGACGACGGATCGTTCCTGGACCTGTCCGGTGCGGCGGTCCGTTACCGCAGCAGTGACCCGTCCGTCGCCACCGTGAGCCGCGACGGCCTGGTCACGACGGTGGGCAACGGTGTCGCGACCATCAGCGCGACCGTCCACGGGGTGACCGGCTCCGCGGTGATCCGCGTCCACCACACCCTCACCGTCTCCTCGGCGCGCATCGTCACCCCGGGAACGCCCGTCACCGCAACCACCACGTACACCAACACCGGGCCCACGGCGCTGCCGAACGCCACGGTCACGCTGTCCGTGCCCGACGGCTGGACCGCCACGCCCACCTCCCCCGCCGTCTTCGCCCGCATCCCGGCCGGTGCGTCGGTCACCACCACCTGGACCGTCACTCCCCCGCCGGACGCCGCGCCGGGCAGCTACGCACTGGCCGCGTCCGCCACCTACCAGGGTGCCGAGGCCGGCGACGCCGCCGCGGGGCAGCTGCTCGTGCCCTACTCCTCGATCCACGACGTCGTCACCAACGTCGGCATCAGTGACGACGCCGACCCCGGCAGCGGCAACCTCGACGGCGGAGGCCAGAGCCTGTCCCAGCAGGCCCTCGCGGCCCAGGGGATCGCCTCCGGCGGCACCGTCACCCACGACGGCCTCACGTTCACCTGGCCCACCACGGGGACGGGCGCGCCCGACAACATCGTGGCCGGCGGGCAGACCTTCCCCTTCGCCGCGAAGGGCACGACGATCGGCTTCCTCGGCACCGCGGACTACGGCAGCGCCTCGGGCAGTGGAACGATCACGTACACCGACGGGACCACCCAGGACTTCACCCTGTCCTTCCCCGACTGGTGGACCAACGCCCCCTCCGCGGGCAACGACGTCCTCGCGACGACCGACTACTTCAACAACGGCGGCGGCAAGGTCCAGCAGAAGGTGAGCGTGTACGCCGCGACCGTTCCGCTCAAGGCCGGCAAGACCATCGCCTACCTGACCCTGCCCGACGTCGGACCCGGCGCCGCCACCAACCAGGTGGCGCTGCACATCTTCTCCATCGCCGTCGGCTGACGACCGCCGCACCACGGCAGCACCGGCGAAGCCGTGCGGCCCGGGCCTCCCCGCCCGGGCCGCACGGCCTTTTTCGTGCGGACGGGGGACGACGGCGTGGCGCGGACGGCACCGGCCGTCCTCGGGCGCGGGCGGCGCCGGTGCCGGGGAAGTGGCCGGAAGACACCGCCGATTACTCTAAGGTGCGATGTACCAAGTGCCCTCAGGTGCGACGCACCCTGCGTACCAGCACTGAACGGCGGCAGCGGACAGCAGCCGGCGCCGCCCGCACGTGCTCAGGAAAGCGAGCTGATCAGCCATGGCGGACAATGCCACGTTGAAATCCCAGTACCTTGCCCAGATCCAGGCCGACCTGGAACGCACGGCCAAGGAGAAGGAACGCATCGCCGGTGAACTGGCGTCGCTGCAGCAAAAGCTGACGAATCTCGAACAGGACCACGCTCTTCTCGTCGGAGTGCAGCAGGCCCTGGCCGGGTCCTCCTCCGCCGCCGCGCAGGACCCCGGTCCGGCCCCGGCCCCCGCGGAGGCCCCCGAGCCCCCGCGGGCGGCGGTACCCCGGCCCCGCAAGCCCAAGGCGGCCCCGCGCGCTCCCGGGAAGGCGGCCCGCAAGCCGGCCGCGAAGGACGGGGACGGCGCCGCGGCGAAGGCTTCCGCGGCTGCGCCGACGCTGGTCGAACTGGTCGTCGCCGACCTCGCCGGGAGCAGCGAGCCCCGTTCTGCCGCCGAGGTGACCACCGCCCTCGCCCAGGCCCACCCCGGCCGGAAGATCCAGTCCACCGTGGTGCGCAACGCTCTCGAAGCCCTGGTCGCCAGGGGGCAGGTGCAGCGTTCCAAGCAGGGCCGGTCCGTGTACTACTCGACCGCCGCGGACTCGGCGCCCGCCGCCGTCGCGGCCGCGCCGGCCGCCCCCGCGGAGGCGGCCGCGTAGGGTCCTCCCGGGAACGTCACCCCCGGGGGGCGGCGCTGTGCCCGCCCCCCGGTCCGCGGGCCGGACGGCTCACGTCCGGCTCCGTGCCGTCATGGCGCGCTGGATCAGGATGAACGCGAAGAGCAGCACCCCGGTGGCGATCTTCGTCCACCAGGAACTCAGCGTGCCCTCGAACTGGATGAGCGTCTTGATCAGACCCAGCACCAGCACGCCGAACAACGTCCCCACCACGTAGCCCGATCCGCCCGTCAGCAGCGTGCCGCCGACCACGACCGCCGCGATGGCGTCGAGTTCCAGGCCCACCGCGTGCAGGGGGTCACCCGACTGGATGTACAGGGTGAACAGCAGCCCGGACAGCGCGGAGCAGAAACCGCTGACGGTGTAGACGGCGATCTTCGTGGCCGCCACCGGCAGGCCCATCAGCAGCGCGGACTGCTCGTTCCCGCCGATGGCGTACACCCGCCTGCCGAACCGTGTGTAGTGCAGCACGTAGAACGCGAGGGCGAGCACCGCCAGTGAGATGACGGCGGCGATCGAGAGGAACGACCCGCCGGGCAGTGCGACATGTGTCTGGGCGAGCCGGTCCACCGTGGGGTCGGTGATGGAGATCGACTCCTTGCTGATGACCAGGCACAGCCCCCGGAAGAAGAACAGCCCCGCCAGGGTGACGATGAAGGGCTCGATCTCGAAGTGGTGGATCACGTAGCCCATCAGGTAGCCGCCGAAGGCGCCGACCCCCAGGGCGATGGGAGCGACGAGGAGGAGGGGCAGACCCTGCTTCTCCACGAGCCAGGCGGTCAGCATCGTCGTGAAACCGATGACCGAGCCCACCGAGAGGTCGATCCCACCGGTGAGGATGACGAAGGTCGCACCGACCGCGGCGACGAGCAGGTAGCCGTTGTCGATGAAGAGGTTCATGAAGACCTGGGCGTCCAGGAACCCGTAGGACTGGTACCGGAAGGCGCCGAAGCCGAACATGAGCAGGAACAGCGCGGCTGTCACCAGGACGGGCAGGCGGCGGTCCTGCAGCAGCCGGCGTCCCTCCGCACGTGTCCGGAAACCGTCGATCACGCTCACGACGACACCTCCATCCGCGGGGCCGCCTCGGCGGACGCGCCCGGGGTTTTCCGGCCGGGGCCGAGCCGCTTGGCGCGAGCGCCGAACACCTTGGCCCGGAAGACGGGCGACTGCATGAGGCAGACGACGATGACGACGGCGGCCTTGAAGACCAGGTTGGTCTGGGTGGGCACACCGATCGTGTAGATGGTGGTGGTCAGGGTCTGGATGATGAGCGCTCCGATGATCGTGCCGCCGAGGTGGAACCTGCCACCGGTGAGCGAGGTGCCGCCGATCACGACGGCGAGGATGGCGTCGAGTTCGATCCACAGGCCCGCGTTGTTGCCGTCCGCGGCGGAGACGTTGGAGCTGATCATCAGACCGGCGATACCCGCGCACAGGCCGCAGAACATGTAGGCCATGATCTTGATGCGCCGTGACCGGATACCCACCAGCCGGCTCGCCTCGGCGTTGCCGCCCACCGCCTCGACCAGCAGTCCCAGGGCGGTGCGGCGGGTGAGCGCCATGCTCAGCACGACCACCAGTGCGACCACGAAGAGGGAGAACGGCAGGGCCAGCCAGTAACCCCCGCCGATGAGCGAGTACGCGTCACTGTTGACGGTGATGATCTGACCGCTGGTGATCAGCTGGGCGATACCGCGGCCCGCGACCATCAGGATCAGCGTGGCGATGATCGGCTGGATGCCGAGCCGGGCGACCAGCAGGCCGTTCCAGGCGCCGCACACCAGGGCCACGGCGAGTGCCAGCGCGAAGGCCATCAGCACTCCGGCCACGCTGCCCTGGTCCGCCTGCTTGCTGACGACCAGGCACGCCAGGGCACCGGAGATCGCCACGACGGCGCCGACCGAGAGGTCGATGCCCCCAGTGGCGATCACCAGGGTCATACCGATCGCCACGAGGATGAGCGGGGAGCCGAACAGCACGATGGAGACCAGGCTCCCGTACAGGTGCCCGTTCTTCAGATGGATCTCGAAGAACCCCGGCGTGAAGGGGACGTTGATCACAAGCAGCGCGACCAGGGCAGCCACCGGCCAGAACAGCCGGTGCTGTGTCGCCGCGCGCCACAGGGATGTGAAGCTCACTGATGCTCTCCGCTCGCAATGATCTCCAGGACCCGCCCGGCAGTGACATCGGGCCCGTTGGCCAGCCGGGCCACGAGCCGGCGGTCGCGGAGCACGCCCATGGTGTGGCTGAGCCGGAGGACCTCCTCCAGCTCGGCCGATATGTAGACCACGGCCATACCCTCTTCGGACAGTGACACGACAAGCTTCTGGATCTCCGCCTTCGCCCCCACGTCGATGCCCCGGGTGGGCTCGTCGAGGATGAGCAGCTTCGGCTGCGTGATCAGCCAGCGGGCGAGGAGGACCTTCTGCTGGTTGCCACCGCTGAGCGAACCGGTCTTCGCCTCGGGGTCGGCCGGGCGGATGTCCAGCGCCGCGATGTACTTGGCGACCAGTTCGTCCCGCTGCGACGCCGGTACCGGACGGGTCCACCCGCGTGCGGCCTGAAGGGCGAGGATGATGTTCTCCCGCACCGTCAGGTCCGGGACCAGGCCCTCGGTCCTGCGGTTCTCCGACAGGAAGGCGACCCCCCTGCCGATCGCGTCGTTCGGCTCCCGCAACACGGCCTGCTCGCCGCCGATGTACACCTTGCCGCCGTCGGAGGTGTCCGCACCGAACAGCAGCCGGGCCAGTTCCGTACGGCCCGATCCGAGGAGCCCGGCGAGCCCGAGAACCTCCCCGGCGCGGACCTCCAGGTCGAAGGGGGCGATGCCGCCGGCCCGGGAGAGGCCCTGCGCTTTCAGCCATGGCTCGCTGGTGTCCGTCTCGGCGTGGTGCTCGCTGAGTTCCTCCAGCTCGTCCAGATCCTTGCCGATCATCAGCTTGACCAGGTTCACCTGGTCGAGGTCGGCGACCAGGTGCTCGCCGACCAGCGTCCCGTTGCGCAGGACGGTCATCCGGTCGCAGACCTCGTAGATCTGGTCGAGGAAGTGCGAGACGAACAGGATCGCCACGCCCTCGTCCTTCAGCCGCCGCATGAGGGCGAACAGCTGCTCCACCTCGTCGCGGTCGAGGCTCGACGTCGGCTCGTCGAGGATCAGCACCCGGGTCCCGGTCACGCCGCCGGCCGCGGGGTCACCGGAGCCGATGGCGCGGATGATGGCGACCAGCTGCTGCACGGCCAGCGGGTAGGAGCCCAGCGGGGCGGACACATCGAGGTCGAGGCCGAGCCGGGTCACCAGCTGCGCGGCCCGCCTGCGGAGTTCCTTCCACCGGATCCGGCCGACCCCGACCGGTTCACGGCCGATCAGGATGTTCTCCGCCACCGAGAGGTTCGGGCAGAGGTTGACCTCCTGGTAGACCGTGCTGATTCCGGCCTGCTGGGCCTGCAGCGGACTGGTGATGCGGACCGGCCGCCCGTCCAGGACGACCGTTCCGCCGTCGAGCGGGTGCACCCCGGTCAGCACCTTGATGAGGGTGGACTTCCCGGCCCCGTTCTCCCCGAGGAGTGCGTGGATCTCGCCGGGGAACAGGCGGAAGTCGACGTCCGACAGAGCCCGTGTGCCGGCGAACTCTTTGACTATGCCCGTCATTTCGAGGACGGGCCGAGGCTCTGCCATGGCAGCGCTCCTAGCTGGAATCGTCGCGACGTGGCGGGGGTCCCCCGCGCCCGGGGGCCCCTCGTCGGCGGGGTGTCAGTACTTGCGGCTCGGCAGTGCTGCCGCGGCCTGGTCCGCCGTGTAGTCGCTCTCCTTGGTCTTGATCCAGCGGGGAAGCGTCGACCCCTTGCCCGCGTGGACCGTCTTGACCGCGTCCATCAGCTGGGGGCCGAGCAGCGGGTTGCACTCCACGATCCCGTTGATCTGCCCCTTCGACATCGCCACGAACCCGTCGTGCACACCGTCGACGGACACGATCTTGATGTCCTTGCCGGGGGTCTTGCCGGCGGCCTGGATCGACTGGATGGCACCGATGGCCATGTCGTCGTTGTGGGAGAACAGCACGTCGATGTCCGAGTGCGCCTGCAGGAAGGCGGCCATCACCTGCTTGCCGCCGGCCCTGGTGAAGTCACCGGTCTGGCTCGCGATGATCTTCCACTCCGGGTGGCTCGCCTTCATGATCTTGGCGAAGCCCTTGGCGCGCTCGATCGCGGGGGCGGCACCGGTGGTGCCTTCCAGCTGGGCGATCTTCACCGGGCCCTTGTTGCCGGCGAGGACCTTCTCCAGCATGTGCGCCGCACGCTCCCCCTCGATCTCGAAGTCCGAGCCCACCAGGGTGACGTAGAGCGACGGGTCGGAGGTCTCGACGGAGCGGTCGGTGAGGATCACCGGGATGCCGGCCGCCTTCGCCTCCTTCAGCACCGTGTCCCAGCCGGTGACGACGACCGGCGAGAACGAGATGACGTCGACCTTCTGGGCGATGTAGCTGCGGATCGCCGAGATCTGGTTCTCCTGCTTCTGCTGCGCGTCGGAGAACTTGAGGTTGATCCCGGCCGCCTTCGCGGCGTCCTTCACCGACTGGGTGTTGGCCGCGCGCCAGCCGCTCTCCGATCCCACCTGGGAGAAGCCCAGGGTGATCTGCTTGCTGCCGCTGCTGCCGTCCGACCCGGTGGACTTGGCGGGATTCTTCTTCGCGCACGCCGCGAGGATGCCGGCGGCCGAGACCGCGGCGCCCGCGGTGAGGAATCCGCGTCTGTCGATCATGTCTGCTCCTTCGAGGGAATTGCGGCTGGTGCACTGGTGCAGGTTGCTGACGCACCCCTTGCGGGCGCACAGCAGCACTGCCGCGGGTGCAGCTGGTGAGTGGTCAGCAGGTGGCGCGGAAGGTCCGGGCACAGATGAGCGCGGTGGTGTCGCAGGTGACCCGCGCGGGAGCTCCGTCCGGGGGCTCCGTTGCGGCAGGTGTCTGACAGGCTGAACGACGTGACGTGCTTCCCGGGACACCACGGGTCAGGGTCGCGACACCAGAGCATGGATGTGTGCGCTCACCTGGGGGTGGCGTGCGATGACTGGCAGAGCGCCGGTGCTCCTGCGGCATGCGGGGGAGACACCGGCTGCGGCAAAGCGTGGCCGTGTGCGGCTGGCTGGGGATCCGTCCACTGGGTGAGCGCTAACATATCCGCTGGAGACGCCGGGCGCCACCCCTTCGTCACCGAGATCCGCAGCTCCTCCGCCACCACCCGGCCCGGAGCGGCCCCCCCTGCGGTGAGCGCTAACACCATGGTTCCCTCTCGCACTTCGCGAACAACGCGATCTCTGTCGTTCCGTCACCCACACCTGCCCGCGGCACGATCGCGCGAGGCGCTCGGATGCCGTACGGACATTTCGCGGCACCATAGGGCGCCCACAGGGGGACGTCAATAGATCGCACAGCCCGCGCACAGTCCGCACGCACACATCCCGCCACGTCGGCGCCGGGAGCGGGGCCGGCCGCCCCGTCCCGCGGACCGCTCACGGTCGGCGGGCGGCCGCCCGCCGACCGGCAGTTCCACGCGTGCCACGAATGTTTCGCACGCCGGCCACGGGCCGGACGCGCCGGCCGGACGCACCCGCGCCGACCACGCACGACCGATGGTCCGGGGGCCCCGGCGAATCCTGGCGCCCCGGCCGCCGGGCGGCCCTCAGGACGGCCGCCCGGGGTGTTCCCCGGCGTGCGGCACGGGCGGTGGCACGGACGGAACGCCGAAATTTTCGCGCCGCGAGCCGTTGACCTTCCGGGGCGGACGGGTCCACACTTGCCACCGTTTCGCCTGCTCGCCACGTCGGGACACGCTGTCCCTGACGCCGTGGCGGCCAGACCCTCGTGATTGGTCCCCCCACAGCATCCGGGCCGGTGCGCCCCTTTCCCGCACCCGGCCGGAGCGCCAAGAAATGAGGTCGACATGGCGCCGGAGAACTGCCGCGCCCCCAACCCGCCGCGCCGCACCGGGTGTTGCCCACCCGGTGACCGGCGTCTGCCCGTCTTCGCATGTTAGCGCTAACAGCAACGGCTGTTCACGCATCCTCCCCGGTGGACCAGCGGCCCCCCAGGGTCCGCACGGCGCCGGCGCCGGCACCCGTCCGCGGGCCGCTGCCGGACGCACCGCACCGACAGTCCGGACGGCCGCACCAGGCCCTGCCGGAACCGCTTACCGAAGGATGAGGAGTTCCCTCATGCACAGAGGAAGATTCCGCCACAGGCGTCTGTTCGTGGCGCTCACCTCGATGCTCGCGGCCGTGGGCGTGGTGGTGGCCATGCTCGTCGCCAACCCGGCGCAGGCCGCCACCAGCGGGGCCCTGCGCGCTACCCAGTCCGGCCGCTGCCTGGACGTGCCGAACGCCAGCCAGACCGACGGCACGTACCTGCAGATCTGGGACTGCTCCGGCGGTACCAACCAGCAGTGGACGCTGACGGCCAGCAACCAGCTGATGGTCTACGGCAACAAGTGTCTGGACGTCCCGGGCCACGCCACCACGGCCGGCACCCGGGTGCAGATCTGGAGCTGCAGCGGCGGCGCGAACCAGCAGTGGCGGGTGAACTCGGACGGCACGATCGTCGGGGTCGAGTCCGGACTGTGCCTGGACGTCACCGGCGCGGCGACCGCCAACGGCACCGCGGTGGAGATCTGGACGTGCAACGGCGGCAGCAACCAGAAGTGGTCCGGCCTCTCGGGGTCGACGACCACGCCGCCGACGTCGGGTGGGACGTGTTCGCTGCCGTCGTCGTACCGGTGGTCGTCGACGGGTGCGCTGGCGCAGCCGGCGAACGGGTGGGTGTCGCTGAAGGACTTCACCAACGTCGTCTACAACGGCAAGCACCTGGTGTACGCGTCGAACGTGAACGGCTCGTCCTACGGGTCGATGGCCTTCAGCCCGTTCACGAACTGGTCGGACATGGCCTCGGCCGGGCAGACCGGGATGAGCCAGTCGGCGGTGGCCCCCACCCTGTTCTACTTCGCACCCAAGAACATCTGGGTGCTGGCCTACCAGTGGGGCGCCTGGCCCTTCATCTACCGCACCAGCAGCGACCCGACCAACCCCAACGGCTGGTCCTCGCCGCAGCCGCTGTTCACCGGCAGCATCTCCGGCTCCGGGACCGGCCCCATCGACCAGACCCTCATCGGTGACGGCCAGAACATGTACCTGTTCTTCGCCGGCGACAACGGCAAGATCTACCGGGCCAGCATGCCCATCGGGAACTTCCCCGGCAGCTTCGGCTCGAACTACACCACCGTCATGAGCGACACCCAGGCCAACCTCTTCGAGGCCGTCCAGGTCTACAAGGTCCAGAACCAGAACCAGTACCTCATGATCGTCGAGGCCATGGGCGCCAACGGACGCTACTTCCGGTCCTTCACAGCCTCCAGCCTCAGCGGCACCTGGACCCCCCAGGCCGCCAGCGAGAGCAACCCCTTCGCCGGCAAGGCCAACAGCGGCGCCACCTGGACCAACGACATCAGCCACGGCGACCTCGTCCGCAACAACCCCGACCAGACCATGACCATCGACCCCTGCAACCTCCAGTTCCTCTACCAGGGCAAGAACCCCAGCGCAGGCGGAGCCTACGACCAGCTCCCCTGGCGACCCGGCGTCCTCACCCTCCAGCACTGACCCACCACAGCAACGAGTGGGCGCACCCCGCCGGGGTGCGCCCACTCGCCGTTCCCCGCGCGCCGGGCCGGCCGGGGGTCAGGCGTAGAACCTGGACAGGCTCTGCAGTACCGCCGCGGGCTTGGCGCCGCCCTCGATCTCGACGGTGCCGTCCACGGTGATCTGGAGCCCCCCGGGGACGTCCACGGCCTCCGACAGGCGCGCGGCCAGCCGAAGACGGGATCCGACGCGGACCGGCGCGGGGAAACGGACCTTGTTGAGGCCGTAGTTGACCTTCGTACTGACGCCCTCGACCTCCAGCAGAGCCGTGAACAGCGGGATGAACAGGGACAACGTCAGGTACCCGTGGGCGATCGGGGCACCGAAGGGGCCCGCGGCGGCGCGCTCGGTGTCCGTGTGGATCCACTGGTGGTCGCCGGTCGCGTCGGCGAAGCCGTTGATCCGCTCCTGGGTGACCTCGATCCAGTCGCTGGTTCCCAGATCGGTGCCGGCGAGCGCCTTGAGTTCGTCCAGTCCCCGGACGGTGATGGTGGAGGCCGTGGTCATGAGGGGCGGTCCCTGCCTTTCGGTGGTGGGGGTCATGCGCCGTGCGGCTGCTGCTCCTCGCGCAGCCGGCGCTTGAGGATCTTTCCCGAGGCGGTGCGCGGGAGGCTGTCGACCAGCTCCACGGATGCGGGGATCTTGTACTTGGCGAGCCTGCCGCTCAGCGCGGCCAGCAGGTCGCCGGGGACGAGCGCGACGTCCTCCGCCGGGACGACGAAGGCCCGCCCGACCTCCCCCCAGCGCGGGTCGGGGACGCCGACGACCGCGCACTCGGCGACGCCGGGCAGGGTGCACAGGACGTCCTCGACCTCCGCCGGGTAGACGTTCTCCCCGCCCGATATGTACATGTCCTTGATCCGGTCGGCGATCGTGACGTACCCGTCCGCGTCCACCCGGGCCGCGTCGCCGGTGCGGAACCAGCCGTCGCGGAAGGCGGCGGCGGTCTCCTCCGGCAGGCCCCAGTAGCCGGGCCCGACGTGCGGACCGCGGACGGCCACCTCCCCCAGCTCGCCGACCGCGACCGGCGCCCCGTCGGGTCCGAGGACACGGACGTCGCTGAAGAAGTGCGGGACACCGGCCGAGCCGGCCTTGCTGACGGCGTGCTCGGCGTCGAGGAAGAGGGCGCCGGGGGCCGCCTCGGTCATGCCGTACCCCTGGAGGAAGGTGAGGCCGCGCCGCTGGTACGTGTGGATCAGCGAGGTCGGCACCGGTGCTCCGCCGCAGGTGAGCAGGCGGACCGAGGAGAGGTCCGCGCGCGCCCAGCCGGGTTGGCGCGCGATGCGGTCGAACATGGTGGGGACACCGAACATGAAGCTGATCCGGTGCCTCTCGATCAGTTCCAGGGTGGCCGCCGGGTCGAAGGACTCGGCCAGGACGCAGGTGCCGCCCTTGAGCAGGACGGGGAGGGTGAGCATGTTGAGCCCGGCCATGTGGAAGAGCGGCGCGCAGACCAGCGCCCGCTCGTCGGCGGTGAGGTCGTGGTCGATCAGGACGTTGACGGCGTTCCAGACGAGGTTGCCGTGCGCGAGCACGGCGCCCTTGGGGCGGCCGGTGGTCCCCGAGGTGTACATGATGAGGCAGAGCTCGTCGGGCGTGACGGTCTCGTCGATCGGCTCGGCGGACGAGGCGGCGAGCAGGTCCTCGTAGGCCGGGCCGACGTCGACGGAAGTCGGGAAGCCCGCGGGGACGAGCCCGGCGCACGAGGGACTGTGGAGCAGGACGCGCGCGCCGCTGTCCTGGAGCTGGGAGGCGATCTCGGCGGAGGCCAGGCGTGTGTTGAGGGGGACGAAGACCGCGCCGAGGACACCGGTGGCGAAGAGCGTCTCCAGGTAGGCGGGGTGGTTGGGTCCCAGATAGGCGACACGGTCGCCGCGCCGGACTCCCGCGGCGCGCAGCGCGTGCGCCAGGCGGGTGGTGCGTTCGTGCAGGTCCGCATAGCTGAGACTGCGGTCGCCGTGCACGAGTGCGGCACGGTGCGGGGTCTTGCGTGCCCTGCGGGCGGGCCAGGAACCGATGCCCTCGTTGCGCATGTGAGGCTCCTTCAGGATGTCAGGAAGTGAGTCCCAGCAGCCGAGCGGCGTTGGACTTGAGGATCTTGGGCTTCACGCTCTCCTTGACGGGCAGCTTGTCGAAGTCGGCGAGCCAGCGGTCCGGGGTCAGTACCGGGTAGTCCGACCCGAAGAGGACCTTGTCCTGGAGCAGCGTGTTGGCGTAGTGGACGAGTTGCGGCGGGAAGTACTTGGGCGACCAGCCCGAGAGGTCGATGTGCACGCCGGGTTTGTGGGTGGCGACCGCGAGCGCCTCGTCCTGCCAGGGGAAGGACGGGTGCGCGAGGATGATCTTCAGGTGCGGGAAGTCGGCGGCGACGTCGTCCACGTCCATCGGGTTGGAGTACTTCAGCCGGATGCCGCCACCGCCGGGGACGCCCGCGCCGATGCCGGTCTGGCCGGTGTGGAAGAGGGCGACGGTGCCGGTCTCCTCGATGACCTCGTAGAGTCCGTACGCCATCCGGTCGTTGGGGTGGAAGCCCTGGATGCTGGGATGGAACTTGAACCCGCGCACCCCGTACTCCTCGACCAGCCGTCGTGCCCGCGCGACACCCGCCCTGCCCCGGAAGGGGTCGACGGAGGCGAAGGGGATGAGGACGTCGGGGTTGGCGGCGGCCGCCTCGGCCACCTCCTCGTTGGGGACGGGCGGGGTGCCCGTGGCGTGTTCGGCGTCGACGGTGAAGACGACGGCGGCCATGTTCCGCGCGCGGTAGTAGGCGGCCATCTCGGGGAGGGTCGGCTTGCGGTTGCCCTCGACCTTGAAGTAGGCCTCGGAGGCGGCGCCGAGTTCGGCGGACAGTGACGCATCCCCCCGCGAGGAGACCTCGGCGTGGGTGTGGACGTCGATGGCCGTCAGCTTCTCGGGGTCGATGGGAAGGGCGCCCTTCACGCGTCCTCCCCCTCGGGGATGCGCGGCGCGGGGATACCCACCGACTGCGGCTCGCGGCCGACGGAGCCGTGCCAGCCGTCGGCGAGTGTCCGCGGGGTCCAGCCGCCCTCCGCGTAGGCGACGGCGACCTCCTGCGGGTGCGACCACAGCGTGAGCCGGTCGCCGCCGATGCCTATGCACTGGCCGGTGATGTCACGGGCGGCGTCGGAGGCGAGGAAGGGCAGCAGTGCGGCGCAGTCCTCGGGGGTGCCGAAGCCCTCCCCCTTGCGCAGGAAGTCGGGCAGCGGCTGTCCCTGCCGCAGCCGAGCGACGTAGGGCGCGAAGGCGGGGATGGTCTCGGTCATGGCGGTGGCGGCCACCGGCACGATCGCGTTGACGGTGACGGCGGAGCGGGCCAGCTCCATGGACCAGGTGCGGACCATCGCGGCGATCCCCGCCTTGGCGGCGGCGTAGTTGGTCTGGCCGAAGTTCCCGCGCTGTCCTGCCGGGGAGCCGACCAGGACGAGGGTGCCGCCGTCGCCCTGCTCGCGCATCCGGACCGCCGCGGCGCGGGCGCATGTGAAGGTGCCGCGCAGGTGGGTGCCGATCACCGCGTCGAAGTCGTCGTCGGTCATCTTCCACAGCACCCGGTCGCGCAGGATGCCGGCGTTGGTGACCATGACGTCGAGGCGGCCGAACTCGCCGACGGCGCGGCCGACGAGCCGGTCGGCGGCCTCGCTGCCGCCGACGGCGACGGCCTCGGCGACGGCTCTGCCGCCGGCCCGGGTGATGGTCCCGGCGGCCTGCTCGGCGACCTCCTCGTCGAGGTCGTTGACGACGACGGCGGCGCCCGCGGCGGCGAGTGCGGTGGCGTAGGCGAGGCCGAGGCCCCGTCCGCTGCCGGTGACGACGGCAACCTTGCCGGTGAGGTCGGGGAACGCGTGGGAAGTGGGTTCAGCGCTCATGGAGACAGAAGCTAGGAGCAATCATTGTTACTGTCAATGATTGTTCTCGACCGTCGTTCTGGGAGATGATGCAGGCATGAGCGACGCACCCTGGATGCGCGGCCTGCACGCCGATACCGGATACCTGCTGTACCGACTGGGCCTGCGGTCCGGCAGCCTGTTCAACGCCCGCCTGGGGCAGTACGGGCTCCGGCTGCGGCACTACGCCGTGCTGCGCTACCTCTCGATCGTCGAGGGCGCCCGGCAGCGGGAGCTGAGCGACCAGCTCGGGTACGACCCGAGTGCCATCGTCAGCCTCGTCGACGACCTGCAGCGGCTCGGCCTGGCCGAGCGCCGTCCGGACCCGGCCGACCGGCGCAACCGGATCGTCGTGCTCACGGCGGCCGGGCAGCAGTTGCTGCCGCAGAGCGAGCAGGACGGCGCCCGGGTCACCGACGACCTGCTGGCCCCTCTGGACGCGGAGGAGCGCCGGACCCTGCACACCCTGCTGCTGCGGATCGCCGAGCCGGCGGAGCCCGCGGCCGCCGGTGACTGACGGGCCGCCCGGCCCGTGCCCGGCTCCCCCGCCGCCCGCTCGGCGGCAGACCGCCTGCTCGACGTGCTCGGCGCCTTCGGGCAGGCGCACCCCGTCCTGACGCTGACCCAGATCGCCCGGCGCGCCGGCCTCCCGCTGCCCACCGCGCACCGGCTGGTCGGCGTGCTCACCGGCTGGGGCGCGCTCGAACGCGCGGAGGACGGCCGCTACCAGGTGGGCCTGCGGTTGTGGGAGGTCGCCGCGCTGGCTCCCCGCGGGGTGGGCCTGTGGCAGGCGGCGATGCCCTTCCTGGAGGACCTGTACGAGGCCACCCACGAGAACGTGCAGCTCGCGGTGCGCGACGGCATGGAGGTCGTCTACACCGAGCGCATATCGGGCCGCTCGGCCGTCGGTGTCCACAGCCGGGTCGGCGCCCGCTGGCCGCTGCACGCCACCGGCGTGGGGCTGGTGCTCCTCGCCCACGCGGACGCCGCCCTGCAGGACCGCTACTGCGCGGGCGAGCTGGCCGCGTTCACCCCCTACACCGTCACCGACCCCGTGCGCCTGCGCCGGATGCTGGCCGACGTACGGCGCACCGGGTGCGCGGTGAGCGACCGGCAGATCACCGAGGACGCGCTGTCGGTGGCCGCGCCGGTACGCGGTGCCCGCGGCCGGGTGGTCGCCGCCGTCTCGGTCGTCGTACCGGTCGCGGGCACGCGGGCCCCCGCGCTGGTCCCCGTCGTCCGGGTCGCCGGCCGGGGCATCTCCCGGGCGCTGGGCTGGCAGCCGGAGGCGGAGTGAGCCCGGCTTCCACCCCGCGGAAGTCCCGTTGCCCGCGGCCGGGCGGTGTCAGGAACCTGTCCCCCACGCGGAGGAGCACCGGCGCTCCGCCGCAGAAGGAGGGGACTCCTGCCATGACCACGCACTCGGCTTTCGCCCGCGACCAGTGGTACGTCGCCGCCTGGGCCTCCGAGGTCGGCCGCGGCCTGCTGGCGCGCACCGTCCTGGGCGAACCGCTCGCCCTGTACCGCACGCAGGAGGGCGAACCCGTCGCCCTCGCGGACCGCTGCGTGCACCGCCGGTTCCCGCTGTCCGCGAGCCGCCTCGACGGCGACAGGGTGGTCTGCGGCTACCACGGCTTCACCTACGACACCACGGGGACCTGCGTCTTCGTGCCCGGTCAGAAGCGCGTCCCGCGCACCGCGAGGGTCGCTTCCTACCCGGTGGCGGAGGTCGATTCCCTCGTCTGGGTCTGGATCGGCGACCCGGAGGCGGCCGACCCCGCCACGATCCCGCGCGCCCCGCACCTGGCGGACGGGGGCTGGGTCACCGTCACCGGCATGGAACCCGTCGACTGCGACTACGGCCTGCTCGTCGACAACCTGATGGACCTCTCGCACGAGACGTACCTGCACGGCGGCTACATCGGCACCCCGGAGGTCGCCGAGACCCCCATCACCACCGAGGTGGACGAGGAGGCGGGCGTCGTCCGCGTCTCCCGGCACATGCCCGACGCCGAGTGCCCGCCCTTCTACGCGCGGTCGACCGGCATCGAGGGCCGCATCCAGCGGCTCCAGGACATCGAGTACTTCGCCCCCTGCCTCTACCTGCTGCACAGCACGATCAGCCCCACGGGGCAGGACGCCCCCCGGTTCCGCACCGAGATCACGTACGCGATCACGCCCTCGGCACCCGGCAGGGTCTACGACTTCTGGGCCGTCTCGCGGAACTTCGCGGTCGGCGACGACGAGGTGACCACCTTCCTGCGCGACTTCAACCACACCGTGGTGATGCAGGACGTGGACGCCCTCAACCTGCTGCAGCGCTGCCTGGACACCGAGCCGGAGGGCTACCAGGAGCTCAGCATCAACATCGACACCGGCGGTCTGGCCGCGCGGCGCATCCTGGCCCGGCTGGCCGCGCGATGAGTACGCAGCGGCCTTCCGCGGGCGCCGCGGTCCTGCGCGTCCGCTGGCTGCCCGGCACCGACGTCCTGCAGGGCACCTGCCACTGCGGCGCCCGGAACGAGTGCCGGGGTCCCGCCGAGATGTGGGACTGGCTGCTCGCCCACCCCGACCACCCCGCACCAGAGGACCACGCCGGTGAACGACACGCTTGACCTCGTCGTCGCCGGCCGCCGCGCGGAGGCGGCCGGCGTGGTGTCCCTGACGCTGCGCCGCCCCGGCGGCGGGGCGCTGCCGGACTGGCGGCCCGGCGCCCACGTGGACCTGCTGCTGGCCGAGGGGCTGGAGCGGCAGTACTCGCTGTGCGGCCCGCCCGGCGCCGAACACTGGCGGATCGCCGTCCTGCGCGAGGCGGACGGCCGCGGCGGCTCGGACTTCGTGCACCGCTCGCTCACCCCCGGCACCCCGGTCCGGGTGCGCGGCCCGCGGAACCACTTCCCGCTGGAGCCCGCCCCGGCCCACCGCTTCGTCGCGGGCGGTATCGGCATCACCCCGATCCTCCCCATGCTGGACGCCGCCGGTGCCTCCTCCTCCGACTGGTCCCTGCTGTACGGGGGGCGTTCCAGGGCCTCGATGGCCTTCGCGGAGGAGCTGGCCGCACGCCACCCCGCAGAGCGCGTCACCCTCACCACGGGCCGGCTCGACCTGGACGGCCACCTCGCGAACCTGCGGCCGGGCGAACTCGTCTACGCGTGCGGCCCGGCGTCGCTGCTCGAAGCCGTCCGGTCCCGTGTCCCGGCGTCCGTCCTGCGTCTGGAGCGCTTCACCGCGGCACCTGCCGCCCCACCGGACGGCGCGCCGTTCGAGGTGGAACTGGCGCGGTCGGGACGGGTGCTGACGGTCCCGCCCGGCTTGAGCATCCTGCAGGCGGTGCGGCAGGCGGGCCTCGACGTCCTCTACTCCTGCACGGAGGGCACCTGCGGCACCTGCGAGACCGACCTCCTGGCCGGTGAGGCCGACCACCGCGACAGCGTGCTCACCGAGGCGGAACGCGCCGCCGGCGAGACGCTGATGATCTGCGTCTCGCGCTGCCGCACACCGGGCGGGCGGCTGGTCCTGGACCTGTGAGCAACGGTCAGCCCACCGGCCCGCCCGCGTAGTTCTCGGCCAGCTCGGCCGCGGCGTGCGGGGAGGCCGCGATGCGCTCCAGCTGGGAGAGCTGCAGCCGGGTGTCGAACGCGGACTGGCCGGGCGCGGTGTGCAGGGTGGTCGTCATGAACCAGGAGAAGTGCTCGGCACGCCACACCCGCCGCAGGCAGGTGTCGGAGTAGGCGTCCAGGCCCGCGGTGGAACCGGTCCTCGCCAGCTGCCCGAAGGCGCGGGCCAGCACGACGACGTCGGAGGCGGCGAGGTTCAGCCCCTTGGCCCCCGTGGGCGGAACGATGTGCGCGGCGTCCCCCGCGAGCAGCACCCGGCCCCAGCGCATCGGCTCGGTGACGACGCTGCGCATCGGGAGCACGGACCTCTGCGTGATCGGGCCCCTGGCGAGGCTCCAGTCCCCGTCGACGGCGAGGCGGGCGTCGAGCTCGTCCCAGATCCGCCCGTCCGTCCAGGCGGAGGGATCGGTGCCGTCGGGCACCTGGAGGTAGAGCCGGCTGACGGCCGGGGAGCGCATGCTGAGCAGCGCGAAGCCGCGGGGCGAGTGCGCGTAGACCAGCTCGTGGTGGGAGGGTGCGACGTCGGCGAGTACGCCCAGCCACGAGTAGGGGTAGGTCCGTTCGAAGGTGCTCAGCGCGCCGTCCGGTACGCCCCTGCGGGTGACGCCGTGGAAGCCGTCGCAGCCGACGACCCAGTCGCAGGCGAGGGTGTGCTCCCTTCCGCCGCGGGTGTAGCGCACGAGCGGCCGGCCGGTGCCGGCGCCCGTCACCGCGGAGACCGGGGAGTCGAACAGCAGGGGTGGCCCCTCGTTCAGCTGGAGCGCGACGAGGTCCTTGACGACCTCGGTCTGCGCGTAGACCCAGACCCTGCGCCCGCCGGTGAGCGAGGGGAAGTCCACGCGGTGGCGGCGCCCGCCCCAGCGCAGTTCCACGCCGTCGTGGGGCATGCCCTCGCGGTCGAGACGTTCACCGGCGCCGGCGGCACGCAGCGCGTCGACGGTGCCCTGCTCCAGGATGCCGGCGCGCTGGCGCCGTTCGACGTAGCCGCGGCTGCGGGACTCCAGCACCACGCAGTCGACACCCGCCAGGTGGAGCAGGCGCGCGAGCAGGAGTCCCGCGGGGCCGGCGCCCACGATGCCGACGGTGGTGCGGGCGGGGGGCGGTCCGGGGGTCACGGTCATGCGGAGGCCTCCTCCTCGAGGATGCGGTCGGCGATGGCGAAGGCCGTGTTGGCGGCGGGCACGCCGCAGTAGACGGCGGACTGGAGCAGGACCTCCTGGATCTCCTCGCGGCTGAGCCCGTTGGTGCGCGCGGCTCGGATGTGCATCGCGAGTTCCTCGTGGTGGCCGCGGGCGATCAGCGCGGTGATGGTGATGCAGCTGCGGGTCCGCCGGTCCAGGCCGGGGCGGGTCCAGATCTCGCCCCAGGCGTAACGGGTGATCAGGTCCTGGAAGGGGGCGGTGAAGGACGTGGTGGCGGCGGCCGCGCGGTCGACGTGGGCGTCCCCCAGCACCGCGCGGCGGACGGCGGCGCCGCCGGTCTCGGCGCCCGGGCCGAGGTGGCCGAGCAGCGCGTGCAGCACCCGCTGCGGCTGCTGCACGGGGGCGAGGTGGGCGGCGCCGCTGATCTCGACGAGGCCGGCCCCGCTGATGCCGTCGGCCAGCTCGCGGGCGTGGACCGGCGGTGTGGCGGTGTCCTGGCGCCCGGCGACGACGAGGGTCGGCGCCTCGACACGGGAGAGCTCGGCCCGCAGGTCGAAGGCGGCCAGGGCCTCGCAGCAGGCGGCGTAGCCCTGCGGGTCGACGGCCCGGTGGTCCGCGACCAGGGCGCGGGCGGCGTCAGCGGACTCGAATCCGGGGGTGAACCAGCGGCCGGGAGCGGTGGCGGCGAGACCTTCCACCCCTTCCTCGCGTACCCGCCGGGCGCGCTCCCGCCAGCCCTCGGGTTCGCCGAACCGCGCCGAGGAGCAGACGACGGCGAGCGACGCGACCCGCTCGGGCCGGTGGACGGCGAGCCAGGTGCCGACCGCACCGCCGAGCGAGACCCCGGCGTAGTCGAAGCGCCGCACGCCGAGGGAGTCGGCGAGTTCGAGCACGAGAGCGGCGAGGCCCGCCACGGTCGGCTCCCGCAGCACCGCGGCGGGGGTGCCGCCGTGACCGGGGAGGTCGTAGCGGACCACGCGGCGTCCACGGGCGAGCGCGGGCACCTGCGCGTCCCACAGCCGCAGGCTGGTGCCGAGGGAGGGGCCGAGGACGAGGACGGGGGCGTCCGCGGGGCCGTCGGTGGTGTGGTGCACGGGCGTCATCGGTCCCCCCGGGGGTGCTGGGCCCGCGCGGCGCGCAGGGCGCGGTCGGTCAGTTCGGCTGCCGCCCCCACGTACCGGGCGGGGTCGAGGAGCCGGCCCAGTTCCTCCCGTCCGACCACGCCGCGCAGCTCCGGCTGCTCCGCGAGCACCTCCCGGAGCGGCCTGCCGCCGGCGGCGGCCGTGGCGCAGGCGCGGGTGAGAAGGCGGCGGGCGGGGCCGCGGCCCAAGGAGGGCCCGAAGGCCGCGACGAGGCGTTCGGACACCACCAGGCCCCCCGTCAGGTCGAGGTTCTCGCGCATCCGGCGCTCGTGGACCCGCAGCCCCGCCGCCATCCGCGCGGTGTCCCGGGCGGCGCCGCCGGCCAGTCGCAGTGCCTCGCGCAGGGTCTGCCACTCGGCGTGCCAGGCGCCGGCGGGCCGTTCGTCCTCGGCCGCCATGGCGGCGAACAGCACCGCGGCGTGCTGCGGGAGCCGGCGCCCCGCCGCGGCGACGAGCGCGGCCCGTACCGGATTGGCCTTGTGCGGCATGGCGGAGGAGCCCCCGCCGCCGCTCTCCGCGAGTTCGCCGATCTCGGTACGGGAGAGCACCAGCACATCGGCGGCGATCTTCGCCAGCGCGCCGCCGACGAGGGCCAGGGCGGCCCCCAGTTCCGCGACCGGGGTGCGCAGGACGTGCCAGGGCAGCAGCGGCTCGTCGAGGCGGGTCTGTGCCGCGTACCCGGCCAGGAGCCCGACCCGGCCGTCGAGCGCGGCCAGCGTGCCCGCGGCGCCGCCGAGTTGGACGGGCAGCGCGAGGGCGGCGAGGCGGTCGCGGGCGGCCAGGACCAGGCTGAGCCAGCCCGCGGCCTTGAGGCCGAAGGTGGTCGGCACGGCGTGCTGGGTGAGCGTACGGCCGGGCATCACCGTGCCGCGGTGCTCGGCCGCGAGCCGGGCCAGGGCGGCCGCGGTGGCGTCGAGGTCGGCCAGGACGAGCGCGCGGGCCCGGCCGGCGACCAGCATCAGAGCGGTGTCGAGGATGTCCTGGCTGGTGGCGCCCCGGTGGACCCACCGGGCCGCCTCCTCGCCGACCGCCGCGGTGAGGTCGGCGACGAGGGGGATCACCGGGTTTCCGCCCTCACGTGCGCGGACGGCGAGGCTGCGCGCGTCGAACCGCTCCGCCCTGGCCGCCGCGTCGACCTCGGCGCAGACCGCCGGAGGGGCGCCGAGCGCGCGGGTGAGCGCGGCCTCGGCGTCGAGCACGGCCTGGAGCACGGCGCGGTCGCCGGTCGCGGCCTCCACCGGGGAGTCCGCCCACCCGGGGGCCAGCAGCCCGGTGTCGGCGCCGTCGTCGTCCGCCGGGGCGCCGCGCCGGGGGTCAGCGGGATCGGTCGAAGTCAAGGAAGACCGTCTCCTCCGCGTCGCTCCCCTGGATCCTGATGTCGAAACGGTGGACGCCCGCGCTCTCCTCGCGGGCGACCAGCGTCGCGCGCCGCCGCGCGGGCAGGGCGGCGAGCAGCGCGTCGTCCTCGTGGCCGGGGAAGTAGGCGCGGGTGTGGAGGTGGTGCAGCAGGCCGCGGGCGAAGACGGCGACCGAGAGGTAGGGGGCGTCCGGCGGCGGGGGGAGCGTGCGCACGACGTAGTGCCCGTCGGCGTCGGTGGGCACCCGTCCGAAGCCGGTGAAGACGAGTCCGTCGCGGCCGACGACGGCGCCGCCGGCGGGATCGCGGCGCAGGGAGCCGGGGGCTCCCGTCCGCCGGCCGTCCGGTCCGGCCTGCCAGAACTCCAGCAGCGCGTCGGGGACCGGCTCCCCCGCCCCGTCCCGGACGACGCCGTGGACGGTGACGGTGCGGGGGTCGCCCGCGGGGGCGATCTCACCGCCCCTGGCGAAGGGCAGCGCGTAGCCGTAGAAGGGGCCCACGGTCTGGGAGGGCGTGATCACTGCTCTTCGTCCCCTTCCGTCCAGGTTGCCGACGGCCCGTCGAGCACGATGTCCCACCGGTAGCCGAGCGAGAACTCGGGCTCGGACAGCTCGTGGACGTACTCGGCGACGAGCCGGTCCCGCGCGGCCGCGTCCGTGACGGACCGCAGGATCGGGTCGTGGCGGAAGAGCGGGTCGCCGGGGAAGTACATCTGGGTGACCAGGCGCTGTGCGAAGGCCGTGCCGAACACGGAGAAGTGGATGTGCGCCGGACGCCAGGCGTTGAGGTGGTTGCGCCACGGGTAGGCCCCGGGCTTGACGGTGGTGAACCGGTAGCCGCCCCGGTCGTCGGTGAGGCACCGTCCGACTCCGGTGAAATTCGGGTCCAGCGGGGCCGGGTGCCGGTCGCGCCGGTGGGCGTAGCGGCCGGAGGCGTTGGCCTGCCATATCTCGACCAGCTGCCCGCGTACGGGACGGCCCCGGCGGTCGAGTACGCGCCCGCTCACGGTGATGCGCTCGCCCAGCGGCTCGCCCGCGTGGTGGCGGGTCAGGTCGGCGTCCAGGTCGATGACGTCGCTGACGCCGAAGACCGGGCCGGTCAGTTCCACGGCCTCCGGGTCCCGGACGGCGACGAGCGGCTGCGTGGGGTGGCGCAGCACGCTGCTGCGGTAGGGGGCGTAGTCACGGGAGGGGTGGGGGCCGCCGCTGCCGGAGAGGGCGGCCATCTCCGCGTCGACGGCCTTCTGGTCGGGTGTCATGCCTGGCTCCATGGGTGTCGGCGCTCCGGGAAGGGGGACGCTCCGTGGCCGGCGCCCGTGCGCGCCCCGGACGGTGCCGCTCACAGGGCGGCCCGCGTGCCCTCGGGGACGGTGAGCCGCGCTCCGGTGCGTTCGCGCAGCTCCTCCAGGCCGACGCCCGGGGCGCGTTCGACGAGGAGCAGCCCGCCGGCTGTGACGTCGAGGACACCGAGATCGGTGATGACGCGCTGGACGCAGGCCCTGCCGGTGAGCGGCAGGGTGCAGTCGGTGACGATCTTCGGGCTGCCGTCCCGGGCGTTGTGCTCCATCACCACGACGACCCTGCGGGCGCCGTGCACGAGGTCCATGGCCCCGCCCATGCCCTTGACCGTCTTTCCGGGGACGGCCCAGTTCGCCAGGTCGCCGCGCTCGGAGACCTGCATGGCCCCGAGGACGGCGACGTCGATGTGGCCGCCGCGGATCATGCCGAAGGAGAGCGCGGAGTCGAAGAAGGACGCGCCGGGGAGGACGGTGACGGTCTCCTTGCCCGCGTTGATCAGGTCGGGATCGACCCGGTCCTCGGACGGGTAGGGGCCGACGCCGAGTATGCCGTTCTCCGACTGGAGCACGACGTCGACGCCCTCGGGAAGGAAGTTGGGTATCAGCGTCGGCAGGCCGATACCGAGGTTGACGTAGGAGCCGTCGGGGAGTTCGCGTGCCGCGCGCGCGGCCATGTCGGCGCGGGTCCAGGGCATCAGGCGCTCACCGTGCGCCGCTCGACCCGCTTGTCGGCGGCCTGGGCGGGGGTCAGCGCGACCACGCGCTGCACGAAGACCCCGGGCACGTGCACCTGGTCGGGGTCGATCTCCCCGGGTTCCACGAGCTGTTCGACCTCGGCGACGGTGATCCGCCCCGCCATGGCGGCGAGGGGGTTGAAGTTGCGGCCGGCCTTGCCGAAGACGAGGTTGCCGTGCCGGTCGCCCCTGGCGGCCCTGACGAGGGCGAAGTCGGTGGTGATCGCGCGTTCGAGCACGTACTCGCGGCCGTCGTAGGCCCGTACCTCCTTGGCGGGCGAGGCCACGGCCACGGACCCGTCGGCGGCGTAGCGCCACGGCAGCCCGCCGTCGGCCACCAGGGTGCCGACGCCGGCCGGGGTGAAGAAGGCGGGGATGCCGGCGCCCCCCGCACGCAGCCGCTCGGCGAGGCTGCCCTGCGGGGTCAGCTCCAGCTCCAGCTCGCCGGAGAGGTACTGGCGGGCGAACTCCTCGTTCCGGCCGACGTAGGAGCCGGTGACCCGGACGATCCGGCGCGCCGCGAGCAGGATCCCGAGCCCGCCGCCGTCCACCCCGCAGTTGTTGGACACCACGCTGAGCCGGCGGGCCCCCTGCCGGAAGAGCGCCTCGATCAGCACGTCGGGCACGCCGCTGAGTCCGAAGCCGCCCACGGCCAGCGAGGAGCCGTCGGCGACGTCGGCCACCGCCTCCTCGGCCGAACGAACCACTTTGTCCATGCGCTCATCCACTCAATAGTGTTCGCCTGATGAACTTTTGTTCGCAACGAGTGGGGGGAGTTTCCGCCCGGCCGCCGCCGGCTGTCAACAGCGGGCCGGGCGCGGCGAACGGGTACGGTGTGCCGCACCCGCCCGTCCCAGGAGGTCAGATGCCGTCCACCGGCCGCGCCGAGGCGCCCGTCGGCCCCCTGGAGCGCGGACTCGCCGTGCTCCGCGTGCTGGCACGGGCGCCGGGCGGACGGCTGCGCGCGAGCGAGGTGGCCAGGGCGACGGGGCTGGCCCGCTCCCCCGTGGACCGCGTCGCCACCACCCTGGCCCGGCTGGGCCACCTCCGTACGGAGGGACGCGAACTCGTCCTCGCACCGCGGCTGATGACCCTCGGCGCGGCCTATCTGCGGTCCCGCCGGGTCCCGGACGCGCTCGGCCCGCCCGCCGCCGAGTTGGCGGAGGAGCTGGACGAGTCGGTCTCCCTCGCCGTGCCGGACGGTGACGCCGTGCGCTTCGTGGCGCAGCACACCCGGCGCCGGGCGCTCTCGGTCTCCTTCCGGGTCGGGGACGTGCTGCCCGCCGAACGGTGCGCGCCCGGCCCGCTCTTCGCCGCGGGCTGGCCTCCGCAGCAGTGGGCGGCCTGGCGGGAGCGGTCGGCGGCCGATCCCCGGGACGAGGGCTTTCCCGCCGCTCCGCGGCTGTACGGGGCCCACCCCGGAGAGGACCGGTTCTCCGCGCTGGCCGCGACCGCCGCCGCGCAGGGCTGGGCGGTGGACGACCAGCTCATCGAGCCCGGCCTGGTGGCGGTGGCCGTGCCGGTCCGCGATCCGGGCGGCAGGGTCCTGTGCGCGCTGAGCGTCGTCAGCCACACGAGCCGGCACTCGGCCGAGGGCCTGCGGACGTTCGCGCTGGACGCGATGCGCCGCACGGCCGGCCGGATGACGGCCGCCCTCGGGTCGGCGCCCGCCGCCCTGCCCGGGACGGCCGCGCCGGACGGCACCGCCGACGCCAAGCGGGAGCTGGGCCCGGAGTACCTCCAGTCCCTCGCCCGCGGGCTCGCCGTGCTGGGCTGCCTCGGCGACGTCCCCGGGGGCATGCCGCTCGCCGCGGTGGCCCGGTCCGCAGGACTGGCCAGGGCCACCGCGCGCCGCTCGCTGCTGACGCTCCAGCAACTCGGCTACGTGGCCTTCGACGAGGGAGTGTTCACGCCCCTGCCCCGGGTGCTCGACCTCGGCTACCGGCTGCTGTCCGGCCTCTCCCTCGGTGAGATCGCCGCCCCGCACCTGGCGGCGCTGGTGCAGCAGGTGCACGAGTCCGCCTCCGTGGCGGTCCTCGACGGGACGGACATCCGCTACGTCGGCCGGGTGGCGTCGCACCGGATCATGAGCGTCAGCATCGCGCCGGGGACCCGCTTCCCCGCGCACGCGACCTCGATGGGCCGGGTGCTGCTGGCCGGGCTGGCGCCCGCCGAGAGGGCGCGGTGGCTCTCGGGGGCGGACCTCCCGCAGCTCACCCGCTTCACGCTGACCGATCGCGGCCGCCTGGCGGCGGTGCTCGACCGCACCGCCGAGGACGGGTACGCGCTGGTGGACCAGGAACTGGAGGAGGGGCTGCGCTCGGTGGCCGTGCCGGTGCGGGACCGGGAGGGACGCGTGGTCGCCGCGGCGAACGTCTCCCTGCACGCCGGGCGCACCTCCGCCGAGGAGGCCCGGGCGGTCGTCCTGCCCGCACTGCGCCGGGCAGCCGCACGGATCGGCGCCGATCTCGCGGTGGTGGCCGGGGACGGGCCCGGCCGCCTCTGACGACCGTCCAATTCGAGACGACCGTCACAGAAGCGCCGTACATCACTGCGCGCGTCCTCCCACGGCTCTACGCTGTGCCCGTGACCAGTGCCGACGCCCCTCTCGACGCGCCCGAGCCGCGCACCCAGTCCCTCATGCTGTCCTTCTTCGGCATCCACCTGCTCGGGCGGCCGCTGGCGGTCTCCTCCGGCAGCGTCATCGCCGTGCTCGAGGAGACCGGCGTCAGCGAGGAGGCCGTGCGCACGACGCTCAACCGCATGGTCAAGCGGGGCCTGCTGGAGCGGCACCGGCAGGGCCGCAGGACGTACTTCGGCCTCACCGCGCACGCGGCCCAGGTGCTGGCGGACGGCCGGGACCGGGTGTGGCGCACCGGCGCGGTCAACCGCGACTGGGACGGGCAGTGGACCATGGTCGGCTTCTCGCTCCCCGAGGCCTGGCGCCGGGAGCGCCACGACCTGCGCTCCCGGCTGATCTGGGCCGGCTTCGGCCCGCTGCAGAACGGGCTGTGGGTGGCCGCGGCGCCGGTCGACGTGCGCGAGGCGGTGTCGGGGCTGGGTCTCGACGCGTACCTGCGGGTGTTCCGGGCCACCGTGGCGTCGCCGACCGAGGTCCGCGAAGTGCTGGAGCAGGCCTTCGACATCGCCGCGATCGGCGCCCGTTACCGCTCCTTCCTCGACCGCTGGGACCGCACCGACCCCGTGCCGGGCTCCCCGAGCGAGCTGGCCGGGCAACTGCTCCTGCACACCGACTGGCTGGGGTTGGTGCGCCAGGACCCGCACCTGCCCGCCGAGCACCTGCCGGCGGACTGGCCCGCCGCGCGGGCCGAGGCCGTCTTCCGGGGCCTCGCCCGGCGCTGGGAACGCCCGGCCGCGCAGGCCGCCGCGCAGTTGCTCGACACGCTCGACCTCGACTGACCAATCCTCGTCACTGCATTGACGGCAGTCACGGAGCAGACCTACATTCGTCGCACTTCGGCACGCTCCCCCACCCGAAATGCGGAGTACCCATGCCTCGTCTGCCCTCCCGCGCGCTCGCCGCGGGGTGCGCGGCCCTCCTGCTCTCGCTCGCCGTCCCGGCCGCCGCAGCCCGCGCGGCGAGCGGGACCCACACCTCCGGCGGCCGGCTGTCGGGCACCCTCGCCGACGGCGCCACCTGGACCGCGGACGTCCCCGCCCGGTGGAACGGCACCGTCCTGCTCTTCAGCCACGGCTTCGGCTCGCTCGCCCCCGCCGACGCGCCGAGCGACGCGGCCGGGGCGGAACTGCTCGCCGAGGGCTACGCCCTGGCCGGCTCCTCCTACGACCCGCACGGCTCGCTGTGGGCCCTGGACTCCGCCGAGCGGGACCAGCTCGCGACGCTCGACGCGTTCAGGACGCAGGTCGGCGAACCGGACAGGGTCGTCTCCGTCGGCCAGTCGATGGGTGGCCTGGTCAACGCCCAGCTGGCGAGGGACGGTGCGGGCAGGATCGACGGCGCGCTGAACCTGTGCGGTCTTGTCGCGGGCGGCGTCGACCTCGACAACTACCAGCTGGACGCCGAGTACACGCTGGCCACCCTCTTCGACCCCGCCGACGCCGACCGCCTGGTCGGCTTCGGCAGCGCCGACGACGCCAACGCCCTCGCCGGCCGGCTCACCGCCGCCGTCACCGCCGCCCAGCAGACCGCCTCGGGACGCGCCCGGATCGCCCTGGCCGCGGCCTACCTCAACCTCGCCGACTGGGCGCCGGGCGAGTCCGCCCCGCGCGCCACCGACTACGCCGGCCAGGAGGAGCAGCAGTACGAGTGGATCGCCCAGGGCCTGCTGTACTTCCTCGTCCCGGCCCGCCTGTCGGTGGAGCAGTCGGCCGGCGGCAACACCTCCTGGAACAAGGGCGTCGACTACGCCGCGCTGCTGCACCGGTCGGCCCACGCCCCGCAGGTCGCGGCGCTGTACCGGGCGGCCGGCCTCGACCTGCACGCCGACCTCGCCGCGCTGACCCGGGGTGCGCACACCACCGCCGACCCGGCCGCCGTCGCGGCCCTGGAGCGGACCTCGACCGCCGGCCAGGGACTGGCCGTTCCGCTGCTCGACGTGCACACCACCGCGGACCAGCTCGTCCCCGTCGAGCAGGAGGCCGCCTTCGCCCAGCGGGTGCGCGCGGCCGGCGACTCGCACCTGCTGCGCCAGGCCTACGTCGCCCGGCAGGGCCACTGCAACATCACCACCGCCGAGACGGTCGCCTCCCTGCACGCGCTGGAGCAGCGGCTGGACACCGGCCGCTGGGGCACCGCGGCCACGCCCGAACGCCTCCAGCGCACCGCCACCGGGCTGGACCTCGACGGCGCCGCCTTCGTCCGTTACCGCCCCGACGCCCTCTCCGGCGTCCGGCGCTGATCCCGGGAGCCCACGTGTCGACGACGACCGACGCCGCATCCAAGACCTCCACCTCGGGCCCCGGACTGAGCACGGGCACGCTGGTCGCCGGGCTGCTGGCGGTCTGCCTGGCCCAGATCGGCCTGGCCATACCGGCCACCCTCAACGGGCTCTTCCAGAGCGACCTGCATCCGGTCGGCTCCCAGCTGACCTGGATATCGGACGCCTTCCTGCTCCCCGTCGCCGTGCTGGAGCTCACCTTCGGCCTGCTGGGCGACCTGTTCGGGCGCAAGCGGCTGCTGGTCGGCGGCGCCGCGCTGCTCGCCGTGGGCGAGCTGGTCAGCACCACGTCCGGCGGCATCCACCAGCTGTGGGTCGGGCAGGCGCTCGCCGGGCTCGGCGCCGCGGCGCTCTTCCCGACCTCGCTGGCGGTCCTCGCCGCGGGCGCCACCTCCCGCACCCAGCGGGCCCGGGTGATCGCCATGTGGGCGGCACTGCTGTCCACCGGCGGTTTCCTCGCTCCGCTGCTCGGCGGCATCACCGCGACGTACGGGTCGTGGCGCTGGTCCTTCGCCGTCGTCACGGCGCTCGGGGCGGTCAGCGCGGCGGTCAGCGCCCGGTTCGCGGTCACCTCCCGTGCCCCGGAGGGCCGTTCGCTGGACCTCGCCGGCCAGGTCACCATCGGCCTCGGTCTGTTCGCACTGCTCTACGCGATCATCCAGGGCCCGGAGGACGGCTGGGGTTCGCCGTCGATCGTCGTCGCCTTCGTGCTGGCGGCCGTCTTCCTGGCCGCCTTCGTCCTCGCCGAACTGCGCGCCGCCTCCCCCCTGCTGCGACTGGACCTGTTCCGCAACCGGTCCTTCGCAGTCGCCTCCGTGGTGGCCGTGGTCGGCATGTTCGCCTTCCTCGGCACCGCCTACGCGGTCAGCATCCGGCTGGGCCCCGTCCAGGACCAGAAGCCGATGCGCACCGCCATGGCGTTCCTGCTGCTCAACGGCATCGCCCTGGTCATGCTGCCGCTGACGGAGCGGCTGCTGAGGACCGTGGCTCCGCGGCTGCTGCTGGTGTCGGGCCTGGCCCTGATGGCGGCGGGCGACTACTGGGCGGCTACCCTGCCGGCCACCGACCGGGCCTTCCTCTCGCTGATCGTGCCGCTGGGGCTGGTCGGCCTGGGCTTCGCGGTCACCGTCTCGTCGATCACGGCCACCGCCGTCACCACGGTGCCGGCGCACCTGGCGGGCATGGCGAGCGCGACGACGAACCTGCTGCGCGACTTCGGATTCACCCTCGGGCCCGCCGTCATCGGCGCGGTCGCCCTGAGCCGGGCGTCGCACACCTTCTCCTCGTCGCTCCACGACTCCGCGCTCCCCGAGGCGCTCAAGGGCGCGGGATCCGAAGTGCTGGCGGAGGGCGGCCCGCTCGCGGTCAACGGTGCCTCCGCGGCCAGTCCGAAGCTGTCCGGCCTGCACCCGATGGCCCTGGACGCCCTGGGCCACGGGTACGCGATCGGCTTCGTGGTCTGCGGCTCGGCGGCGCTCTTCTCCGCCCTGCTGGCAGTGGTCGCCCTGCGGGGCCGGTCGGCCGACGGGGAGGAGGCGGAGAGCCTCGGCTGACAGCGGGCCGGGCACCCGCGCCGGACCGGCTACGGCAGATCCGCCGTGCGTTCCGTCTCCGGCTCGGGGTGCAGGGCCCGTGCGCATTCGGCCAGGTGGTCGGCGAGCGCCTGGCGGTTCTGCTCCTCCAGCGCGGCGAGCATCACCTGCTCGATCTCGTCGAGTGCCCGGTCGCAGCGGCGCAGCGTCGCCAGGCCCGCGCGGGTGAGGCGCACCCGCAGGACGCGGCCGCCCCGGGGGTCCGGCCGGCGGAGCACCAGGCCGCGCCGTTCGAGATCGCGGACGACCAGGTTCATGGCCTGTGCGCTGACGAAGGCGATACGCGCCAGCTGCGCCGAGGACGGCCCGTCGCGCAGGCGCAGTTCGCTCAGGGCCATGTACTCGGTGGTGGTGACACCGTGCCGGGCCAGCGCGTCGTCCAGGCGCCCCCGGATGCGCCGCTCCAGCCGGAACACCAGATAGCTCAGGCGCGGCGTCGCCGCCCCGGGGCGAGCGGCCGCGCCGGCGCGTGATGTGGTCACGGCCGAACGATACCCGCCCGCCGCCCGCCCGGCGGTGGGCACCCGCCCGCCGAGTACGTATCAAGGTCGTTGATAACAAGCAGCTTGATAACAAGTAGATTGACAACGTGGCGCAAAACGCCTCTCCATCCGGCTGATCATCTTCTCCCCGGCGCAAGGACGTTGACGCCACGTCAGCCGGACAGCATCCTTCCCATGACGGATGCCGATGTGCTCGGACCCACCCCCGGCATCCCGGTCCCCCCACACAGGAGAAACGATGAGACGGATCTCTAAGGCGCTGGCCGCCGTCTGCGCAGCAGCCGCGTTCACCGCCCTGACCCTGTTCCTCGGGCTCACCTCCCCCGCCTCCGCGGCGAGCCTGACCCAGGTGACCAACTTCGGCAACAACCCCGGCGGCGCGCAGATGTACGTCTACGTGCCCGACACACATCCGGCCAACCCGGCGATCCTGCTCGCCCTGCACGGCTGCGGCGGCTCGGGACCGGGCTTCTACTCGGGCAGCGAGTTCGCGTCGCTGGCCGACCGCTACGGCTTCATCGTCATCTACCCCAGCGCCCAGCAGGAGGCCGGGTTCGGCAAGTGCTGGGACACCTGGTCGGCCGCGGCCAAGGTGCGCGGCGGCGGGAGCGACCCGGTCTCGCTCGTGTCGATGATCACCTATGCCGAGCAGACCTACCACGGCGACGCCAACCGGGTGTACGTCACCGGCTCGTCGTCGGGCGGCATGATGACCGACGAGATGCTCACGCTGTACCCGGACGTCTTCAAGGCAGGGGCGGCCTACATGGGCGTGCCGTTCAACTGCTTCGCCGACGCGGCCGACTACCCGCCGGGCACCAGCAAGTGCACCAGCGGCACCATGGTCCGCACCCCGCAGCAGTGGGGTGACGCGGTCCGGGCGGCCTACCCCGGCTACAGCGGCGCGCGCCCGCCGATTCAGTTGTGGCACGGCACCGCGGACACCCTCGTGCCGTACCAGCTGCTGCAAGAGGACATCAAGCAGTGGACCAACGTCTTCGGGCTGAGCCAGACCCCCACCTCCACCGACACCCCGCAGTCCGGCTGGAACCGCAGCCGTTTCACCGACTCCTCGGGCAGGGTCGACGTCGAGGCGTACAGCATCCAGGGCGCCGGCCACGTCCTGCCCCAGACCGGCATGGCCGCCTACGCCATCCACTTCTTCGGCCTCGACGGCACGAGCGGCACGACCGGCGGCACGTCGACCGGCACCACGACCGGCACGACCTCGGGCACCACGACCGGCACCACGACCGGGACGAGCACCGGCACCACGACCGGGACGAGCACGGGCACCACGTCGGGCACGACGACCGGCACCACGACCGGGACGAGCACGGGCACCACGACCGGGACGACCTCGGGTACGAGCACGGGCACCACGACCGGCACGACCGGGGGGAGCACCGGCAAGGGCTGCACGGCCACGTACAGGACGGTCAACTCGTGGCAGGGCGGCTTCCAGTCCGAGGTCACCGTGACCAACTCCGGCAGCTCGGCGATCTCCGGCTGGAAGGTCTCCTGGACCGAGCCCTCCGGGAGCGCGATCACCCAGATGTGGAACGCGACCGGCAGCGGCACCTCCGGCGCGGTCACGGCCACCAACGTCTCCTACAACGGCGCCCTCGGCGCGGGAGCGGCCACCACCTTCGGCTTCACCGGCAGCGGCTCCGCGCCCAGCCCCACCCTGACGTGCGCCGCCGCCTGACGCACGGCGGCGGGAGGCGTACGCCACGGCCGCACCGGGACGCGCGGGCCGGGTAGGGCACCGGGCACCGGGGCGGCGAAGCGGCTGGAACGGTCCTGCGGGACCGTTCCAGCCGTTCGTGCGTTCAGCCGCCGTGGGCCGTCAGGAGGCCGTCGCGCAGGTGCCGCCGTTCATGGTGAAGGCGTGCGGATCGCTCACCTGGCCGCTCGACGTGCCGTTGAACCCGAAGCCGACCGACGCCCCGGGCGCGATGGAGGCATTCCAGCCGGCCGGCTTCGCGCTGACGTTCCGGCCGCTCTGGGTGATCTCGGCCTGCCAGCGGTCGGTGATCTTCTGGTCGTCGGCGAAGGACCACGCCAGCTCCCAGGGGGAGATCGCGCTGCTGCCGGTGTTCTTCAGCGTCACCAGCGTCGTGAAGCCGCCGCTCCACCGGTAGGAGGTGTAACTGACCTGGCAGGACGCCGCGTGGCTCCCGCCCCTGCCGAGGTCGTCCGCGTACGAGGCGACCCAGGCCAGCGGCGCGTTCCAGTTGATGGCGCTCTCGTTGGTGGAGTAGGACTCGATGTCGTCGATGTAGCACATCGCCGGGGCGCAGCCGGTGAGCTTGCTCTGCGCGGTCGGGTCCTCCAGCTGGTTGTCCGGGCCGCCGGCCAGGGTGCCCGCGGGCGGGCTGGGCAGGTCGGCGTTGAGCTGGTGCGCCCAGATGCGGCTGTGCTGGTTGTGCGAGTTCCGCTCGCCGAACCCGGTGACGTAGGACTGGTTCAGCGGGTTGCGGCCCAGGATGTAGTCCAGGGCGTGCAGCGCCGCGTCCCGGTAGGTGGTGTCGCCGGTCAGGTCGCCGGCCACGCCCAGCACGACGGCGTTGTTGAGCACCTGGCTGTTGGAGCCCCAGACGTAGTGGTTGCCGGCCGGCGCGTAGGGCAGGCCGTAGCGGGTGTCCCGGGAGTCCTGGGCGTAGCCGTCGGCGGCCTCGGTCACCATCGAGCGCACCGCGGTCAGTTCGTCGCCGGTCAGCTTGTTCGGCACCGTCGCCAGGTCGAGGGCGCCGAGGGCGGCGGTGGAGCCCCACGAGAAGCCGTCGGGCGGGAAGACGGCGGCGGTGTCGCCGTTCAGCGGTGAGTCGAGGACCGCCTGGCGGTAGGTGTCGTCGCCGGTGGTGATGAACAGCTCGGCCGCGGCCCAGTAGAACTCGTCGGTGACGTTGTTGTCGCTGTAGGAGCCGCCGCCGGTGGAGTCGTTGGGGTCGGCGTAGACGGCGGGGTGAGCCCGGGCCGCGGTCCACGCCTTCTTCGACGCGGTCAGGCAGCGGTCGGCGAAGGCCGCGTCGTAGGGCCGGAAGAGCCGGGCGCACTGCGCGGCGGCCGCGGCCAGGTTGAGCGTGGCGGCGGTGGACGGCGGGTGCAGCTGCCGGGGCTGGGCGTCCTTGTCGGGTGCCTGCGGCAGACCGGTCCACGCCTGGTCGTGCAGCTTGTGGTGGGCCATGCCCTCCAGCGGCTGGCCGTCGGGCACCTGCATCTCCATCAGGAAGTTCAGTTCCCAGCGGGCCTCGTCCAGGATGTCGGGCACGCCGTTGCCCTTCTCGGGCACCTTCAGCTTGCCGTCGCCGAGCGGGGCCCCGTCCGCGCCGCGGGCGGTCAGCGTGCGCTCGTAGGCGTTCATCAGCTCGGAGACCGATATGCCGCCGTTGACGACGTATTTGCCCTGGTCGCCGGCGTCGTACCAGCCGCCGGCCGCGTCCAGGGTGTAGTCGCACACGCCCGGCTGGCAGGGCACGTCGTTGTCACCGGTGTTGGGGGCGACGTTGAGGTGCCCGGCGGGGCGCGCGTAGGCGGCGCCGGCGATCGAGCCGTCGATGGCGATGCCGCTGCGCTGGTTGTAGTAGTAGGCGAGTGAGCCGGTCCGCAGCGCGGAGTAGACGTCCTTGGCGATGGTGAACGGCTCGCTGGTGTCGTCGCCGACGGTGACGGTGTAGCCGTCCCCGGCGGTGGTGTAGCTGCTGAAGTCGAAGGTCTGGACGTTCTGGCCGGAGGTGGGGTCGGTGCCGCCGGGCACGGTGGTTCCGGTGGCGACGGCGGATCCGGCGGCGTTCTTCAGCGTCCAGGTCTGCGGGTCGGCCGCGTCGGTGACGACGGTGCCGTCCTTCGGCCCGTCGGGCAGGTAGCCGACCTGGTTCACGCGGACCGGTGAGCCGGTGTCGGGGGTGTAGACCGGCGGCTCGGCCCCACCGCGCAGCGAGATGTCGTCCAGGCACAGGGTGAACGGCTTGGAGCTGCCGCCCACCTGGAAGGCGAGCTGGGCGGCGTCGTTGTCCGCCTTGGCGGTGAAGACGTGGGTGACGGGCACCGCGGTGGTGCCGATCTGGTCGTGCTCGGACAGCTCCGTCGTGTAGGGGTCGACGGCCATCTGCACGTTGGTGGTGATGGTGACCGGCACCGACGCGGTGGCGGTGTAGCTCAGCTCGTAGCTCTCGCCGGCGATGAGCGGCAGGTCGCTCTGCCCGATGATGGCGTCCCACGGATTGGCGGTGTCCCCGGGGATGTCGGCGCACAGCCGGCCGTCCACCACGGTGGCCGGGTTGTTCGCCGTCCACCACCACGGCGCGGTGGAGCCGTTGGAGAAGTCGCCGTTGACGATCTGCTCCGGCGCGTCGTCGCCGGCGGCGGTGGCCGCTCCCACCGGGGCGACCAGGGCCGCGCAGAGGAGACCGGCGACGGTCAGGCCGCCCATGACACGGGAGCGGGCCTGACGGCCTGCTCCGGGAGGTCTGGGGACGTGGGAACGGGGTGAGTGGGGGATCACGGATGTTCCTTCCGGGGGGACAAGGACATGGGAGCGCTCCCACGAAATGTTCGGGGGTGCTCGTAACGGCGTCAAGATGCAGGGCGCGGAGGGTGTTTGCCGCGCGGCGCGGTCCGGACCCGGCTGCCTGCGGGACGCCCCGGTGCGCGCCGCGGCGGGCACCCCGTCCCCGGACGCGCTCCGGACACCGGTGCGCACACGGAAGCTTGACAGGAGCGCGCCGATGGGCCAGCTTCGTATGCGGGCATTATGTTAGCGCTCACTTCACCGCGATCCACCCGTTGCCGGCCGTCGCCGCTGCGGGGTGTCCGGCAGCGCGCGGACACCGGCAGCGGATCCTTCCCCCCACGCAAGGAGCTTGGCATCCCATGTCCGCGTACAAGACGCACCGTGCTGTCGTGCCCCGGTCACCACTGATCCGCTCCAGGGCACCCGAGTAGCACCAGCGGCCGCGGCGCCACGGCCACGGTCCCCCGCACCCTCGGCAGCGAGCCGGGCGGTGAGCGCCTCCGGAACGGGAGCCGCGGACCCAGGGGACCGGGACGGCCGCCGGCGCGCCCCGCACCACGCGACAAGTCCGGGCAGCCACCCGGGCCGCACCGGCGCTCCACCGCGCCGCGGCGCATTCCACACACCGGGCGGGCCCGACCGCAGCTCCGGCGGCGGCAGCACTCCTCCTCGCCGTCCGTCTTCCCGCCCGGGCCGTGCTCTCCGGTCCCGGAGCCGCCCTGCGGCCTCCGCGGCACGCCCGGGCGAGGACTGCTCCGTGCGGCAACCGCCCGTACCCCGGGGAGGTCGCTGATGCCGGTATCGGCGACCGCCCGGTTCCCGGCACCGTGCCGGAAGGCGGGTCCCCGCCCCCGGCGCGGCCACGGTGCCCCCGGCCGGACCGACCGCCGGCGCGGCGGCCCCGCGCAAGCGGCGGGTGCGCCGTCCTGCGGCGTCCACCGGCCCGGGCGGCACCGCGGCGCACCGTCAAGAACACCGGCGGCTCACGCCTGGCCCGGACCACCGGGTGAGCGGCCGCCCCCTCTTCACCCCCCGCACACCGTCGAGCCCAGGAGAGACCATGACCTCACGACGAGACGACGCGACAGCGGCAACTCCCCCGTCCCCCAGCCGCAGAGCGGTGCTGGCGGCGTTGGGAGCCGTGCCCGTCCTCGCCGTCGCACTGCCGCCTTCCCGAGCGACCGCGGCGACGGCCGCCGTGGTCATCGACCCGTCGAAGCGGCGGCAGACGATCCGCGGCTTCGGCGGCATGAACCACCCCGCCTGGGCGGGTGACCTGACGGCCGCCCAGCGCGAGACGGCGTTCGGGAACGGGGCGGGCCAGCTCGGGTTCTCCGTCCTGCGCATCCACGTCGACGAGGACCGCACCAAGTGGAGCAACGAGGTGGCGACGGCGCAGGCGGCGGTCGCCCACGGGGCGATCGTCTTCGCGTCGCCGTGGAATCCGCCCGCGAGCATGACGGAGACGTTCACCCACGGCAGCCAGACCGACGCCAGGCGCCTGCGGCACGACATGTACGGGGCCTACGCCCAGCACCTGAACGACTTCGTCCAGTTCATGAAGAGCAACGGGGTGGACCTGTACGCCATCTCGATCCAGAACGAGCCCGACTACGCCTCGACCTGGACGTGGTGGACGGCGAGCGAGATCGTCACCTTCCTGCGCAACAACGCCGGTTCGATCAGCACCCGGGTCATCGCGCCGGAGTCCTTCCAGTACGTCAAGAGCATGTCCGACCCGATCCTCAACGACGCCACGGCCCTGGCCAACCTCGACATCCTGGGCGCCCACCTCTACGGCACGTCCTACTCCGACTTCCCCTACCCCCTCTTCCAGCAGAAGGGGCAGGGCAAGGAGCTGTGGATGACCGAGGTCTACTACCCCAACAGCACCGACTCCGCCGACCTGTGGCCCGCCGCCCTCGGCGTCGGCGAGCACATGCACCACGCCATGGTCGAGGCCGAGTTCCAGGCGTACGTGTGGTGGTACATCCGGCGCTCCTACGGACCCATGCGCGAGGACGGGCAGATCAGCAAGCGCGGCGCGATCATGGCGCACTTCGCGAAGTTCGTCCGCCCCGGGTACGTGCGGATCGACGCGGCCTCGAACCCGCAGACGAACGTCTACACCTCCGCGTACACCGGCGGCACCACGGTGGTCGTCGTGGCGGTCAACAAGGCGACCAGCTCCGTGAGCCAGCAGTTCACCCTGGCCGGCACCACACCCACCAGCGTGGCGTCCTACGTGACGGACGCGAGCCGGAACGTGGCGTCCCTGAGCGGGGCCGGCCTGTCGAACGGCACCCTCACCGCCACGCTTCCCGCCCAGAGCGTCACCACCTTCGTCATCACCGTGGGCTCCTCCGGGGGGACCGACACCACGCCGCCCACCGCGCCCGGCACACCCACCGTCAGCGCGGTCACTTCCACCTCCGTCACCCTGAGCTGGCCGGCCTCCACCGACAACACCGGTGTGACCGGCTACGACGTGGTCCAGGTGGACGGCGGCACCGAAACCGTGGCCGCGACCTCGGCCACGGCCGGTGCCACCGTCACCGGCCTGACCGCGGGCACCGCCTACACCTTCGCCGTCTACGCCCGCGACGCCGCCGGCAACCGCTCCACCCGCAGCACCACCGTCACCGCCACCACGAGCACGGGCAGCGCGACGGGCGGCTGCGGGATCACCTATCAGGTGACGAACAGCTGGAGCGGCGGCTTCCAGGGCGAACTGGTCATCCGCAACACCGGCACCACCGCCCTCTCCGGCTGGACCCTCGCCTTCTCCTTCACCGCGGGCCAGGCCGTCACCCAGATGTGGGGCGGCGTCCCCACACAGAACGGGGGCGCGGTGACCGTGACCCCGGTGGACTACACCCGCACCATCCCCGCCGGCGGCTCCGTCACGGTCGGCTTCCTGGCGAACCAGGGCAGCAGCAACCCCGCGCCCACCTCCTTCACCCTCAACGGCGGCACCTGCACCACGGCCGTCTGAGCCCGGCACGGCCCACGCACCTCCGAGCAGAGGAGAACCCGAACGATGCTCCAGACATGGTGGCGCCGGTTGCGGCGCGGCGCTCTCGGCGCGGGGCTGGCGGTGACGGTCGCCGCGGGTGTCCTGGCGGGCACGGCACCACCGTCGCAGGCGGCGACGCAGCAGCCGTGCGACATCTACGCGGCGGGCGGCACACCCTGCGTCGCCGCGCACAGCACGGTCCGCGCCCTGTACGGCTCCTACAGCGGCAGTCTCTACCAGGTACGGCGCTCCTCCGACAGCAGCACCCGCGACATCGGCGTCGCCAGTGCCGGGGGCCGCGCGAACGCCGCGGCGCAGGACTCGTTCTGCGCGGGCACCTCGTGCGTGATCACGACCGTCTACGACCAGTCCGGCCACGGGAACGACCTGAAGTACCAGGGCCCGGGCGGCGCGGGCGGATCCGACACCCCGGCCGTCGCGACGTCCGAGGCCCTGACCGTCGCCGGCGGCAAGGCCTACTCCCTCTACATCAAACCCGGCAACAGCTACTGGCGCGACGGCCACCTCACCGGCGTCCCGACCGGAAGCGCGCCCGAAGGCGCGTACATGGTGACCAGCGGCACGCACGTCAACAGCGGCTGCTGCTTCGACTACGGCAACAGCGAGACCGACCGCAGGGCCGACGGCGCGGGCGCCATGGACGCCATCTACTTCGGCACCAGCTGCTGGTTCGGCGGCTGCTCCGGCAACGGCCCCTGGGTGCAGGCCGACCTGGAGTACGGGCTCTACTCCGGCGGAAGCCAGAGCTGGAATTCCGGCCAGCGCCCGTTCACCAGCAGCTACGTCACCGCCATGCTGAAGAACAACGGCACCAGCAGGTTCGCGATCAAGGGCGCCGACGCCCAGGCAGGCGGTCTCACCACCTTGTGGGACGGCGGTCTGCCGCCGGGGTACAGCCCCATGAAGAAGCAGGGGGCCATCATCCTCGGCAGCGGCGGCGACTGCTGCAACGGCAACACCAACCAGTCCCAGGGCACCTTCTACGAAGGCGCGATCGTCGCGGGCTACCCGTCGGACGCGACCGACAACGCCGTCCAGGCCAACATCGCCGCGACCGGCTACGGGTCGAACGCCACCCCGGGGAACACCGTCACCGTGACCAGCCCCGGCCCGCAGAACGCGACCGTCGGCACCCCCGTCGACGCCCTGCAGGTCCAGGCCGCCGACTCCGCCCCGGGCCAGTCCCTCGGCTTCACCGCGAGCGGCCTGCCGGCCGGCCTGTCGATCAGCTCCTCCGGACGCATCACGGGAACACCCACCACGGCCGGAAGCTACACGGTGACCGTGACCGCCACCGACACCACGGGGGCCAAGGGCACGGCGTCGTTCCCGTGGACCGTCACGGGCGGGGGTTCCACCGGCGCCGCGTGCCACGTCACCTACACCAGGTCGAGTGAATGGCCCGGGGGCTTCACCGCCGACGTCTCCCTCGGCAACACGGGCTCCGTCCCCGTCAACGGCTGGTCCCTCACCTTCTCCTTCCCCGGCGACCAGAAGGTCACCAGCGGCTGGAACGCCACCGTGACGCAGTCGGGCCGATCCGTGACGGCGGCCAACGTCGCGTACAACGCCGCCATCTCCCCCGGCGGAACGGTGTCCTTCGGCTTCCAGGGCACCTACACCTCCGACGACTCCCCGCCGTCCGCCTTCACCCTGAACGGCGCCGCCTGCTCCTGATTCCCTGCCTCCTTCGCTGCGGGGGGCCGTACCGCCGGAGCTCCGGCGGTACGGCCCCCCGCAGCGAAGGAGGCAGGGAATCAGGAG
>NZ_JBIRRA010000009.1:100385-418433 GCF_044333485.1 Streptomyces sp. NPDC020983
GGCGGGGCCGGGGGTCCCCCGCGCCCCCGCACCCGCGTCCCCGCCCGCGCCCCCCCCGGCGCGGGGGGGGGCCGCCCCGGGGGTGCGCGGGGGGCCCCCCCCCCCGCAGCAGCCCGGGCCGGGCGGGGGGCGGCTACGGGCGGGGGTCCCGGTCGCGCGGGCGCCCGCGCGGGCGAGGGACCATGGAGGCGTGCCCGCTCAACCGCTGATCACCGTAGGCCACAGCAGCGCGGACCGTACCCGGCTGGCCGGCCTGCTGCTCGGCGCGCAGGTCACCAGCGTGGTGGACGTCCGTACCGCGCCGGGCAGCCGGCGCAATCCGGACATGGGCAGGGAGCAGCTCGCGCAGTGGCTGCCCGAGCGCGGCATCGGCTACCGCTGGGAGAAGGACCTCGGAGGTTTCCGGCGGCCCGCGGCCGACTCCCCCGACGTCGTGTGGCGCAACGACTCCTTCCGGGGCTACGCCGGATACACGCGCGATCCGCTCTTCCTCGCCGCCGTGGACCGCCTGCTGCCGCAGGCCGCCGAGCGGCGGACTGCGGTCATGTGCAGCGAGGCGGTGTGGTGGCGCTGCCACCGCCGGCTCATCGCGGACTTCGCCGTCCTGGTCAGGGGCGTCCCGGTGCTGCACCTGATGCCGGACGGACGCCTCGCCGGGCACCGCCCGACCCCGGGGGCGCGCGTGCGCGACGACGGCCTGCTCGTCTACGACGACACCTCTGCCTCCTCGCGTCCCTGACCCCCTCGCGGACGGCCGCGCGGGGCACCGGCCTGCGCGGACGGGCCCCGGCATCGGCGCCCCCGCCCCGCCGGCCGCGCCCCGCGGTGACGCACGTCATGTCAATGCGTGAACATATACCCGCTCGTGCAAGTATTATGGCGTCAGCCCGCGACGGGGCGGCCCTCCGCCCCGCGCCACGTCCGGCACTGCCGCACCCCCGGAGACCCGATGTCCAAGCTGTTCAAGCCCTTCACCCTGCGGTCGCTGACCGTGCGCAACCGCGCCTGGATGGCCCCCATGTGCCAGTACAGCGCCGCGCCCACGGGAGCGGGCACCGGCACCGTGAACGACTGGCACGTCACCCACCTCGCCGCACGGGCGGCCGGAGGCACCGGCCTGATCCTCGCCGAGGCCACGGCCGTCAGCCCCGAGGGCCGGATCACCCCGTACGACCTCGGCCTCTGGAACGACACCCAGGCCGACGCCTTCAGGCGGGTGACCGCGTTCCTCAAGGAGCAGGGCGCCGTGGCCGGCATCCAGCTCGCCCACGCCGGCCGCAAGGCGTCCACCGAGCGGCCCTGGGTGGACCGCGGCGCCCCGATCCCGGCTGACGCGCCGCTCGGATGGACGCCGGTCGGCCCGAGCCCCCTGCCCTTCTCGCCGGCGTCGACCGTGCCGGAGGAACTGACCGAGGACGGCATACGCCGGATCACCGGGGAGTTCGCCGACGCGGCGCGCAGGGCGCTCGCCGCCGGCTTCGAGGCCGTGGAGATCCACGGCGCGCACGGTTACCTGCTCCACCAGTTCCTCTCGCCGTACAGCAACCGCCGCACCGACGCCTACGGCGGCTCCTTCGAGAACCGGCTCCGCTTCCCGCTGGAGGTCGTCGAGGCGGTGCGTGCCGTGTGGCCGCAGGACCTGCCGGTCCTCTTCCGGGTCTCGGCGACGGACTGGCTCAGCGAGAACGCGGAGGACGGCCGCGAGGGCTGGACGGCCGACGACACCGTGGCCCTCGCCAAGGAACTGCACGCCCGCGGGGTGGACCTCCTGGACGTCTCCACCGGCGGCAACGCCCCCGACGCCCGTGTCCCGGCGGCCCCCGGCTTCCAGGTCCCGTTCGCCGAGCGTGTCCGCGAGGAGACGGGCATGCCCGTCGCCGCGGTCGGCCTGATCACCGAACCCGCCCAGGCCGAGGAGATCGTGGCCTCCGGCCGCGCGGACGCGGTGCTGCTGGGCCGGCAGCTCCTGCGCGACCCGTACTGGGCGCGCCACGCAGCGGAGGAACTCGGCGCCGGGCCGTACGTGCCCCAGCCGTACCACCGCTCCTGACGCCCTTCCCGCACCGGTCCCGGAGGCGGGTACGCCGGCCCGGCCGGGAGGTGCTCGCTACGGGGGCGCGGCCGCGGCCGGCGGACGGACGCGTGTGGCCTCGTCCCAGAGGGAGCGGTCAGGGCCGTCCGGGGCGCCGTCGAAGTGCGGGTGACCGCGCAGCCACTCCTGCAGCCGGGCGCGTATCCGGGGGTCGGCCAGCACCTCGTCCGGAGTGCGGACCAGGTGGCGCACCTGTGCGCGGGCGCGGGCGACGTCCAGGTCGTCACGGGCACAGGCGGGCATGGCCGCGCCGAGGAGGGCGTCACCGGTCACCACGGGCGGGGGTGCACCCCGGACGCCGGCCCTGAGCCGTTCCCGGCCGGCCCGGTCGGCCGCCACCTGGGCGTCGAACCACGGCCGCAGACGGCCGAGCCGCCACCGGTGATAGGAGGTGGGCAGGTCGGGATCGCCCGGGTCGTGGTGGGCGACCCAGCGGGCGGCCCGCAGGGCGAGAGGGATGCCCTGGCCGAGGGTGGGGTTGGTGTGGACGGCGCTGTCGCCGATGCCGATCAGGCCGGTGACCTGCGGGCCGTGCCCGTCGACGAGCGCCGTCCACTGGTTGTTCAGCCCCGCCATGACGTGCACGGGGCTCACCGGCCGGTGGTCCCGGGACAGCCACTCCCGTCCGGCGGGGAAGACCTTCGCCGCCGAGTCGAACACCCGCGGATCCCGCAGCGCGCCGCGCGTGGGGTCCGCGACCGACACGGTGAGCGCCAGGGCGAAGTAGCCGTTGTCGGAGGGGAAGACCCCGCAGTTCGCGTAGGGGGCCGCCGTCCCGAGAACGAGGGGTTCCGCGTCCCGGGCGCCGGGCGGCAGCCGGTACCAGCGGCAGAAGTACGCGATGCCGGTCTCCTGGCTCTCGCGGTGCGCGGGCCGGGCTCCGGCACGCGCCAGCCAGCGCGGGACGGGCGAGCGGCGGCCCGCGGCGTCGATCACCAGGTCGGCGCGGATGTCCCCGGCCGCCGTGCGGACCCCGGTGACGCGGGGAACCACTCCCGGCGCGACGAGCAGCCCTTCGGCGGCGGCGCCCGTGCGCAGCCGGACCGCCGGTTCCGCGCGGACGGCCTGCCCGAGCGCCGCCTCCAGCACGATGCGCCGCGCCCTCAGGGTGACCAGGTCCTCGTCGCCCGCTGCGGCCGGGAAGGGCCCGAACCGGGCGAGTTCGTGCCGCTCCACCGCGCCGCGCCGGAGCATCTCCGCGTAGACGTCGGGGGCGACGTCGCGCAGGACGGCGCGCACCGGCCCGAGGAGGGAATGGGGCTGGAGGGCCTGCGGGCTCCTGGGGCGCCGCCAGTGGAGGAAGTCCGCGTCGAGGTCGGTGCCCGCGCTGCGCGGCTCCCGCTCCAGGACGGTCACCCGCCGCCCCCGCCGGGCCAGGAAGAGGGCTGCGGCCAGGCCGCTCGTCCCACCGCCCACCACGGCCACGTGCACTCCCGGGTCACCCCTCCCCTGTGACGGCGGCACACGCTACCGCACCCTGATGCCGCCTCGGGCCGGGCGGGGACCGAGCCGTGACCGGCCGGAGGGCGCGTGCCCGGCCGCCGCCACGGGGCGGGCCGGTCGAAACCATTGACGACTTAACCGGATAAGTGCTTCGATCGGCTGCGCTCGGTTCACCGGCGTACCGCCGGCCGTTCAGCGCTGCGCACGCGTCGGCGTGCCGTCACCGTTCACTCCAGCCGCAGGAGCCGCCCATGTCCGCGTCCCATCGTCCCCCGCCCGAGGGGACCGCCTCCCGGGTGTCCAGGCGGGCCGTGCTCGGCACCGCGGCGGGCGCCACCGTCCTGGCGGCCGCGGGCGCGACGCCCGCCGCCGCCCAGTCGCCGGCCGTGTCGCGGAAGGCGCCGCGCGGATTCGTGGCCGCCCGGGACGGGCGCTTCGAGGTCGCCGGCCGCCCCTTCCGCTTCGGCGGGACCAACTGCTACTACCTGCACCAGCAGTCGCACTACATGATCGACGCGGTACTCGGCGACGCCGCCGTCATGGGGCTGACCGTGGTCCGCGCATGGGCGTTCGCGGACGGCTCCGGCGGCTCGTACAAGCCGCTCCAGTCCGCGCCGCACGTGTACGACGACGCCGCCTTCGACTCGCTGGACTACGCCGTCCACCGCGCGGGCCGGCTCGGCATCCGGCTCGTGCTCCCGCTCGTCAACAACTGGCCCGACTACGGCGGCATGCAGCAGTACGTGCAGTGGTTCCTCGGCCTCCCCGACGACTCGTACGGCGACGGGACGAACCACGACCGCTTCTACACCGACGCCCGGATCCGGGAGTGCTACATGGCCTACGCCGAGCACGTGACCCGGCACGTCAACCGGTACACCGGGGTGCGCTACCGCGACGACCCGACGATCATGGCCTTCGAGCTCGCGAACGAGCCCCGGTGCCGCAGCGACACGTCCGGCCGGACCCTGCTGGCGTGGGCCGCGGAGATGAGCGCGCACGTCAAACGGCTGGCCCCGCGCCAGCTCGTGGCCGTCGGGGACGAGGGCTTCTACGGCGAGGCCGGCAACGCCGACTACCCCTACTCCGACTACGAGGGCGTCCGGTGGGAGCAGCTGGTCGCCCTGCCGGCGGTGGACTACGGCACGGTGCACCTGTATCCGCAGGGCTGGGGCGAGAACCCCGGCAGCAGGCCGGGCACGGACCCGGTGCAGTGGGGCACGAAGTGGATCACCGACCACCTCGCGGACGGGCGGGCGCTGCGCAAGCCCGTCGTCCTGGAGGAGTTCGGCCTGTCCGTGGACCCGGCACGGGGCGTGGCCGACGAGGCGGCCAGGCTCGCGGGGTACACGGCGTGGACCGACGCGGTGCTCGACGGCGGAGGCGCCGGGGACCAGTTCTGGATCCTCACGTCCCGCGTGGACGACGGTTCCTTCTACCCCGACTACGACGGCTACCGGATCACGTGGAACGCCGATCCAGGGAACCCCGCCCGTGCCTCCGCCGCTCTTTCGCCGCGCACGCGAAGGCCATGGCCGCCCGCGCCTGACGGCGACGGCGGCGAGGACGTCCGGGTGCCGCCGCGAGCCGTGGCGGCACCCGGGAACCCGCCCGTGAATGAACCGCTTAAGTTGCCGTGGGCTCCTCCTCGTAGCGCTGTTCGGTCCAGATGACCTTTCCCCGGGGTGTGTGGCGGGTGCCCCAGCGGTCGGTCATCTGCGAGACCAGGAAGAGACCGCGTCCGCCCTCGTCGGTGGTGCGCGCGTGGCGCAGGTGCGGGTAGGTGCTGCTGGCGTCGGACACCTCGCAGATCAGCGAGGTGCCGCGCAGCAGCCGCAGCCCGATCGGGCCGGAGGCGTGGCGGATGGCGTTGGTGACCAGCTCGCTGGTCACCAGCTCCGTGGTGCAGGCCAGCTCCCCGAGCTGCCAGTCCTCCAGTTGCGCGGCGACCTTCCCGCGGGCCTGCGCGACGGCCGCCGGGTCGGCGGGGATGTCCCACGAGGCGCACCGGTCGGCGCCCAGGACGCGGGTCCGCACCAGCAGCAGGGTCGCGTCGTCGACGGGCCGGGCGGGCAGCATCGCGTCCACCGTCCGCCGGCACAGCTCGTCGAGGGACCGCGTCCGCACCCCCAGCGCCCGGCGGAGCTGCTCGCGCCGGGCCTCCGTGCTGTCGTGCGCAGGCCGCAGGGCGAGCAGGCCGTCGGTGTAGAGCACGAGGACACTGCCCTCCGCCAGTTCCCGCCCCGTGCACTCGAACGGCAGCCCGCCCACCCCCAGAGCGGGCCCCGTCGGCATGTCGGGGAAGTCGACCGTTCCGTCCGGGCCGACCACCGCGGGCGGCGGATGGCCGGCGCCGGCCATGGCGCACTGCCGGGTCACCGGGTCGTAGACCACGTACAGGCAGGTGGCGCCCGAGGTGTCGGCGCGTCCCTCGCGGGCGTCCCGGCCGACCGAGTCGTCGAGGCGGGCCAGCAGCTCCTCGGGCGACAGGTCGAGGTCGGCGAGCGCCTGCACGGTGGTGCGCAGCCGTCCCATGGCCGCCACCGCGTCGATGCCGTGCCCGCGGACGTCGCCGACGACCAGCCCGACGCGGGTCCCGGACAGCGGGATGACGTCGAACCAGTCCCCGCCGACGTCGGTGAGCTTCTCGGCCGGGCGGTAGTGCGAGGCGACGTCCACGGCCTGCTGCTGCGGGGTGCCCGCCGGCAGCAGGTTGCGCTGGAGCGTGAGGGCCGCGTTGCGCTCGCGGGTGTAGCGGCGGGCGTTGTCGATCGAGACCGCGGCCCGGTCGACGAGTTCCACGGCGAGCCGCATGTCGTCGTCGCCGAACGGCTCGTCGCGGCGGCTGCGGTAGAAGCAGGCGATGCCGAGCGTCGCCCCCCGTGCGCGCACCGGGACCACCATGCCGGTGTGCAGCCCGAGGTCGGCGAAACGCGCTTCGCCGTCACCCGCGAGGTCCGTGGCCCACGCCGGGGAGTCCCGGTCCAGCCGGGCCTCGCGCCAGGACATCCCGCTGGTCAGGCTCTGCAGCGGCGGCGACCCGGGCCGGTAGGCAGCGGGGCCGCCGGTCCGTTCGGACCCCGCGCGGCGGTCGTCGTCCACGGCGCGGTGGCCGGCGCGGCGCAGCGTGGCGGCGTCGCCCTCCGCGAGCCTGCCGGACGTGGTCTCACCGCCCTCGATCGCGGTTTCCAGCAGGTCGACGGTGACGAGGTCGGCGAGCTCGGGCACGGCGACGTCGGCGAGCTCCTGCGCGGTCCGCAGGGCGTCGAGGGTGCGGCCGATGTAGCGGCCGGCGCGGTCGAGCAGGGCCAGGCGGAGCCGTGCCCGGTGCCGGGGGGTGACGTCGGTGGCGGTCCAGAGCACGCCCTCGGGGCGCCCCTCGTCGTCGTCGAGGCGCACGAAGGACAGGGAGAAGGCCCGCCGGCGCGCCGGGTCCGAGCGCGTGCGGCCGAGGTGCTCGTAGCCGGTCACCGGCACGCCCGTCTCCAGCACCTGGCGCATCCTCGCCTCCAGGGCGCGCGCGTCCGGGCCGGGGTCGATCTCCGCGGGCCGCCGGCCGATCTGCTCCTGCGCAGGCCCGGCGCCGAGTTCCGCCATCGCGGCGTTCATCCAGGTGCACCGCAGCCCGCGGTCCACGACGGCCAGGCCCACCGGGGCGTGCGCGACGAGGCGGTCCAGCGCCGGGGGGCCCGGGCCCGGCCCGGGCTCGTTCTCAGCGTCACGCGCCATGACCACCCCTTCGTCCGCGTAAGGTCCATTTTCACCACGTTCCCTTCCGGGAGCAATGGAGACGAATTCGTGCGGTATGTTCCGTAACCGGATCCGCGGTCCGATCTCACGGAGGGCGACCGACCACCCCATGTCCCTGATCATGCGCCGTGCCCTGGTCGTCTGGGCGGCGGCCGTCCTGGCCGCGTCCGGTCTCACCGGCTGCACAGCGCGGTCGCCGTCCGCCGCGCACACCCTCACCTACTGGGCGAGCAACCAGGCGCCGAGCCCGGAGCTCGACCGGAAGGTGCTGCGGCCCGAGCTCGACAAGTTCCAGCGGCAGACGGGGCTGCACGTGGTGCTGGAGGTCATCCCGTGGGCTGACCTGCTCAACCGCATCATCGCCGCCGCCGTCTCCGGGCACGGCCCCGACGTGGTCAACATCGGCAACACCTGGTCCGCCTCGCTGCAGGCCACCGAGGCCCTGGTGCCCTTCGACCGGGCCACCCTGGCGGCGGTGGGCGGCCGCGGCCACTTCCTGGCCACGTCGATGTCCTCCACCGGGGCCCCCGGCCGGCCGCCCGCGGCCGTGCCGCTGTACGGGCAGGCGTACGGCCTGTACTACAACAAGCGGCTCTTCGCCGGGGCCGGCCTGCGGCCCCCCGCCACCTGGCAGGAGCTGGTCGACGACGGCCGGCGGCTCACCGACGCCGGCCGCGGGCGCTACGGGCTCGCGGTGGTCGGGGCCAGCTACACCGAGGGCTCGCACTTCGCCTTCATCTTCGGCAGGCAACACGGGGCGGAACCGTTCGTGCACGGCGAGCCGCGGTTCGACAGCCCGGGGATGGTGGCCGGCGTCCAGCAGTACACCGACCTGGTCGCACGGGACCGGATCGTCGACCCCTCCAGTGTCGAGTTCGCGATCGACACGCCCTTCGTCGCCGATTTCACCTCCGGCAAGGCTGCGATGATCATGGCGCAGTCGAACGTGGACACCGCCATCCGGGCGAACGGCATGAAGCCGGCGGACTTCGGTGTCGAGCCGATCCCGCTGCCCGACCCGCTGCCGGCCGGCGGGCAGCGCATCAACAGCCACGTGGCGGGGATCAACATCGCCGTCTTCGCCGGTACCGGCAACCGCGACGGCTCGCTGAGCCTCGTGAGGTTCCTGACCTCCGTGCCGGAGCAGCGCATCCTCAACAAGGCCTTCGGCACGCTGCCGATCACGACGGACGACTACTCCGACCCCGCCTTCAACACCCCCGCCGCCAGGACCTTCAGGAGCGTCCTCGCGCACACGTCGGCCCCCATGCCGATGGTCCCGGAGGAGGCGCAGTTCGAGACGCTGGTGGGCAACGCGGTCGCCGCGCTGCTCGCGGACGCCGGCTCCGGCAAGGCGGTCGGGCGGGCGCAGGTGAAGGCGAAACTGTCCGAGGCCCAGAGCCAGATGGAGGGCCTCGGATGACGGGCGCCCGGCGCTCCCCCACCACCGCCGCGCGCGCCCGGCGGCAGGCCGCCGTACCGTACCTCTTCCTCCTGCCGGCGCTGCTGCTGGAGCTGCTCGTCCACGTGGTGCCGATGCTGGCCGGCATCGGCATGAGCCTGCTGCGGCTGACGCAGTTCTACATCCGCGACTGGACCAGGGCCCCCTTCGCGGGCCTGGCGCACTACCGCCTCGCGCTGGACTTCCACGGTCCGGTGGGTGCGGCCCTGCTGCGGTCGCTCGGGACGACGCTGCTCTACACGCTGGTCGTGGTGGCCGGGTCGTGGGGCGTCGGCTTCGCCGCCGCCGTGCTCGCGCAGGACGCCCGCCGCGGCCGCGGGGTGATCCGCGCGCTGTTCCTCGTGCCGTACGCGCTGCCGGTCTACGCGGCCGTCATCACCTGGTCGTTCATGCTGCAGCGGGACTCCGGCGCGGTGAACGCCGTCCTCGTGGACGGCCTGCACCTCACCGGCAGCCGGCCGTTCTGGCTCATCGGCAGCCACGCCTTCTGGTCCGTGTCCGCCGTCGCGGTCTGGCGGACGTGGCCGTTCGTCTTCCTCGTCGTCACGGCCGGGCTCCAGCCCATCCCCCGCGAGCTGTACGAGGCCGCCGCCCTGGACGGCGCGGGGATGCTGCGGCAGATCCGGTCGGTCACGCTGCCCTGGCTCGCACCGGTCAACGGGGTGCTGCTCGTGGTGCTGGCGCTGTGGAGCTTCAACGACTTCACGACGCCTTTCACCCTCTTCGGCGCCTCGCCGCCGCAGTCGGCCGACCTGCTGCCGGTGCACATCTACCAGGCGTCTTTCATCACCTTCAACTTCGGTCTGGGATCAGCGATGTCCGTCCTCGTCATGGTGTTCCTGGCGGCCGTCGCGGGCCTGGGCGCGCTCGCCCTGCTCGCCACCCGGCGCGTGCGCGCGGCCCGCCCGTTCGCGGCGGGGCACCGGCAGCCGTCGTGATCACCCCCCCGTGGTTCCGCTGGGTGCGGCGCGCCGGCCTCGCGGTGCTCGCGGCGGCCGTCCTCTTCCCGCTGTACGTGATGGCCGTGTCGTCGCTGAAGCCGCTGGGCGACGTCGAGGGCCCCTTCACCTGGTGGCCCTCGCACCTGACGGTGCAGCCCTACGCCGACATGTGGCGGACGGTGCCGCTGGCCGACTACTTCGTGAACAGCCTCGTGGTGTCGGTCGGCGCCGCGGCCGCCTCCGTGGTGGTCGCGCTGTTCGCGGCGTACGCGATCAGCCGCTACCGCTTCGCCGGACGCCGCACCTTCCTCGGGGCGATGCTGTTCACCCAGATCCTGCCGGGCATCCTGTTCCTGCTGCCGCTCTATCTGATCTACGTCAACATCCACCGCAGGTTCGGACTCCAGCTCTTCGCCACCCGCACCGGGCTCGTCATCACCTACCTCACCTTCTCGCTGCCCTTCGCCGTGTGGCTGCTCGCCGGCTACCTGGACTCGATCCCGCGGGAGCTGGACGAGGCCGCGATGGTCGACGGGGCCGGACCGCTCGGCGTGCTGCTGCGGGTGATCGTGCCGGTGGCGGCGCCTGGCGTGGCGGCGGTGAGCGTCTACACCTTCATGACCGCCTGGGGGGAGGTCCTCTTCGCGTCCGTCCTGACCGACGAGCACACCCGTACGCTCGCGGTGGGCCTGCGCGCGTACGCGGGCCAGTCCGACGTCTTCTGGAACCAGGTCATGGCCGCGTCCCTGCTGGTCAGCGCCCCGGTGGTGATCGGTTTCCTGGCGCTCCAGCGCTTCTTCGCCCAGGGGCTCACGGCGGGCGCCGTCCAGTGACGGACCGGCGGGCGCGCGGCGTCACGCCGAGGCCCGGCGCACCAGTTCCGTGCCGAGGACGACCTCGCGGCGCGCGCGGTCCGGGTCGGCGATCTCGTCCAGCAGCAGCCGGGCCATGGCGCGCCCCAGCTCCTCCGTGGGCTGCCGCACGCTGGTCAGCGGCGGATCGGTGCCCCTGGCCACCTCCGAATCGTCCCAGCCGATGACCGCCACGTCGTCCGGGACGGCACGGCCGGTCTCGCGCAGTACGCGCAGTGCCCCGGCCGCCATCACGTCCGAGGCCGCGAAGACACCGTCCACGTCCGGCCTGCGGCCCAGCAGCGCGGTCATGGCGGCCGTCCCGGACTCCTCGCCGAAGTCGCCCTCCTCCACGAGGTCGTCCTCGGCGGCGAATCCGGCCTCCTCCAGCGCTCGCCGGTAGCCCTCCAGCCGGGCCTGGGCACCCTGCTGGCCCAGATCCCCCGTGATGGTGGCGACGGTGTGGCACCCGCGGGAGAGCAGGAGATCGACGGCGTTGTGGGCGCCCCCGACGTTCTCCGCGTAGACGCAGCTGAGCGTCTCGCCGTCCGCGCGGCGGCCGCCCAGGACCGCCGGGATCCCCAGCCGCTCCAGCATCCCCGGAAGGGGGTCACGGGCCTGGACGGACAGCAGCAGCGCCCCGTCCAGCGGACAGCCTTCGAGATAACGCAGGAGCCGCGCACGTTCACGCTCCGTACGCACCACGACCAGCAGCACCTGGAGGTCGGTGGCCGAGAGCCCCTCCACCGCACCCTCGGTGATCGCGGCGAAGTAGGGTTCGGCGAACAGCCGCGCGTGCGGCTCCGGCGCGATCAGGGCCACCGCCCCGCTGCGCGGCCGGCCGTCCCGGGGCGCTTTCCGGGAGTGACCGGGCAGCGCCTCGGGCGCGGAGGGTCGTCCGGTCGTCCGGCCCATCGCCTACGCCTCCCTCCGGTAGGGCTGCCCCCCTCCATTCTGACCCCTGCGCGCTCCGGCGGTACCGGAGCGGGCGGGAGCCCCGGGAACAGGGCACGGCGGCGTCCCCGCGCAGGTGCCCCGGTCAGGCTCCGTCCCGCGTTCCGGGCCGGAAGAGGGGGCCGGGGCGCCGGGGCACGGCCGTCGACCCGCGCGGCCGTACGGTCGCGGCGGCGGGCGGGACGGGCTCCGGGCCGGCGCCCCCGATGACCCGCAGCAGGCTCCGGGCGGCCCGTACCCCGTAGTCGTGCAGGTGGTGACGCGCCACGGCCAGCGGCGGCCGGGTGATCCGGCACAGGGCGGAGTCGTCCCAGGCGACGATGCTCAGCCCGTCCGGTACGTGGACTCCCAGCTCCTTCGCGACGCCGAGAGCGGCGATCGCGGCCATCGTGCTCTCGTAGATCACGGCGGTGGGGGCCTTCGCTCCCAGGAGCAGCGTCCGGGTGACCCGCGCCAGGTCGCCGCCCGCGCCCTGGGCCACCGTGACGGCCTCCACGCCCAGCTCCGCGCAGATTCCGGAGAAGGCCTCCGTGCGCACCGTCGTGTGGCCGAGGAGGAGGGAGTCGTCCGCGGCCCAGGCGATGTGCCGGTGGCCCAGCGCGGCGAGGTGGCGCACGAGGGTGTCCATGCAGGCGTCGTCGCCGCTCCACACCGCCGGCAGTCCGCCGGTGAGGTGCGGGGGCCCGGCGACGACGACGGGCAGGGACAGTTCGCGCAGGAGCGGCAGGCGCTCGTCGTCGTGCCGCACGTCCACCACGATCGCGCCGGACACGCGTTGCTGGAGCCACCACCGCCGGTACACCTGCATCTCGTGCCGGACGCCGGTGGCCAGGCACAGTTCGAGCGCGTGGCCGGTCGTCGCGAGCCCCTCGCCGATCCCGGCGATGAAGTGCGTCCAGAACGGCTCGTGGCCCAGCTCCCGTGGCGACCGGGTGAGCACGAGGCCGACGGCCGTGTCGCGGACCCCGCGCAGAGCGCGGGCGGAGTGGTTCGGACTCCACCCGAGCTCCGCGGCCGCCGCCAGCACCCGCGCCCGCGTGGCCGCGGAGACCCCGGGCCTGCCGTTGACGCTGAGCGACACCGCGCTCCTGGAGACTTCCGCCCGCCGCGCGACGTCCTGGATCGTGACGGAGCGACGGCCCGGTGGGACGCTCACCGCGCCCGCCGGTCCGGCCCCGCGTTGACGCAGAACAGTGCCGCCCGCGCCGCGGCCTCGCCGGGCCGGTCCCACCCCGTGACCCGGAAGACGGCCTCCTCGCCGGGGAGCAGCGTGACCCGCCCGCGGTCGGCCACGGCGCCGGGAGCGAGCCGGTCGGCCTGGAGGACGAGATCGCGCAGGACGGTCGCGGCGGTCACGGTGATCCGCACGGCGCCGTCCTCCCCGCCGGCGGCGTCCGCCGCGGAGATCTCGACGGCGAAGCGCGCCTCGGGGTAGGCGAAGTCCTTGTCCGCGGCGGTGAACCGGACGGCCCTGAGGCCCTCGCAGTCCGCGACCCAGAACTCCTTGCCCGCGTCGGCGTCCTGGGTGAGCCGTCCGGGAAGGGGCAGGTGCACCACCGACCGCGCCGCCGCCTCGAACGGCAGCGTGGCACGCGCGGTGACCGTGCCGTCGGCGCGCACCCGTGCGACCTCGGCCCGCGCCGCCCACGGCCGCGCGCCCTGGTTGACGACCGTGAGCACCGCGCCGTCCGCGGTGTCGCGCAGGACGGTCAGGCGGTCGGCGTAGAGGCGCTGCAGCTCGTAGTAGAGGGGCTTCGGCCGGCCGTCGCCGTCGACGGCCGCCCAGGACGTCACCGGCCAGCAGTCGTTGAGCTGCCAGACGACGCTGCCCGCGCACAGCGGCCAGTGCGACCGCCAGTGCTCGATGCCGGCGGCGACGGCCCGGGCCTGGTTGAGCTGGGTGAGGTAGTGCCATGCGTCGAAGGAGGCCGGTTCGCCGAAGTACGGGGCGACGCCCCGGGCGAGCTTGCCGTTGCCGTCCTCGGCCTTCTGGTGGTGCAGCATGCCGGGCGAGTCCGGGGTGAGCGGCCGGTCGCTGACGGAGCGGAGCACGGTCTCGTAGGCGGGCGGGGCCTGCCAGCCGAACTCGGCGACGAAGCGCGGTACCACGGTGAGGTAGTCGGTGTAGGGGCGGCGGTTCCACTCCTCCCACAGGTGGGTGGTGCCGTGCGCGGGGTCGTTGGGGTGGATGTCCTCGCTGCCCGACCACGGCGACCCGGCCCAGTACGGCCGGGTGGGGTCGAGTTCGGCGACGATGCGCGGGAGCAGGTCGAGGTAGTAGCCGCGCCCCCAGGTGGCACCGGCCAGCGGCTCCTTCCAGTCCCAGTCCTCGTGGCCCCACAGGTTCTCGTTGTTGCCGTTCCACAGGACCAGGGAGGCGTGCGGCATGAGCCGGACGACGTTCTCGCGCGCCTCCGCCTCGATCTCGGCGGGCAGCGGCCCTTCCTCCGGGTAGGCGGCGCAGGCGAAGAGGAAGTCCTGCCAGACCATCAGTCCCAGTTCGTCGCAGGCGGCGTAGAAGGCCGCGTCCTCGTAGATCCCGCCGCCCCACACCCGGACCAGGTCGACGTTCGCTTTCCTGGCCTGCTCCAGGCGGGTCCGGTAGCGCTCCGGGGTGATCCGGGCGGGCAGGGCGTCGTCGGGGATCCAGTTCACACCGCGGGCGAAGACGGGGATCCCGTTGACCCGCAGCGTGAAGGCGCTCCCCGCCTCGTCCTCGGACGTGTCGAGTTCGACGGTCCGGAAGCCCACCCTGCGCCGCCAGCGGTCCAGGACCTCTCCGGTGCCGGCGTCCTCCAGCCTGACCTCCAGGTCGTGGAGGCGGGGAGCGCCGAGGGTGTGCGGCCACCACAGCTCCGGGCCGGGCACGTGCAGCGTGCCGGCGGCGGTGGACTCCCCCGCCGGGACGGCGATCTCGGCGCAGTGGTCCCCGACGGCGGTGACCAGGCGCAGGGGACGCCCTTCGCCCGCGCCGGTGCGTTCCAGCGTGACGCCGACCGTCACCCGTCCGTCGCCGTCACGCACCGTCACCTGCGGCCGGACCACCGCGAGCCGGGCGGTGCTCCAGCTCTCCACGCGTACGGGCCGCCACACACCGGCGGTCACCAGGGTCGGCCCCCAGTCCCAGCCGAAACTCGACGCCATCTTGCGCACGTAGTTGAACGGCTCGGGATAGGCGTTGGGGCGGGGTCCCAGTTCGTCGCGCAGGGTCTCGGCCGCGGTGTAGGCGGAGTCGAAGGTGACGACGAGGTCGGACGGCCCGGCCGCGAGGTCGGCGGTGACGTCGAAGCGGTAGGAGCGGTGCATGTTCGCCGTGCGCCCGAGGGTCCTGCCGCCCAGGCGGACCTCGGCGAAGGTGTCCAGGCCTTCGAACACCAGGTCCGTGCGCTCGTGGGAGCCGTCCGAGCCGTCGAGGCGGGTGGCGTACTGCCACGCGCTCCGCCCCACCCACGCCACGGCGTGCTCGTTGGCGTCCAGGTACGGGTCGGGCAGCACACCCGCCGCCAGCAGGTCGGTGTGCACGCAGCCCGGCACCTGCGCGGCGAACACCGTGTCCCGTACCGCCGCCACCGGCAGGCCGCCGTCCGCGGGCGGGGTGTGCATCCGCACCGACCAGGGATGCGGCAGGGCTGATTCGACCAGCATGAGGACTCCAAGGGAAACGACAGGGCGACGAAGGGCCCGGTGTCCGTCCCGCCGCGGGGCCGGGTTCCGCCGGTCCGTGGCGTCGCGCGGCTCCAGGGCCTGGGCAGGCGACAGCCCTCCGGAGGGGCGGCCGAAACGGCGCCGCACCGGCTGGCTGCGCGCCAATGTAATCGGGCGATTCATGGATGTCTATTAACCGGTCTAGTTATGCTGTCCCGGCAAGTGAAGCGGTCTAGACACACCAGCCGCGGACATGCCGGTGCGCCGGGCCGGCCGCCTGCCCGTACGCCGCCCCGGCACACCGCACCCGCATCCCGGAAAGGCCTCGCCATGCTCGGACACCCCCCGGACACGCACCGCGGCGGTCCGCTGACCGCCGCCCTGGACATAGGCGGCACCAAGATCTCCGCGGCACTGGTCGACCCCGGCGGGACGCTCACCGCCCGCGCCCAGCGGCCCACCCCGCGCACCGCGGGGGCGGAGGACGTCCGCTCCGCGGTCGTCGCCTGCCTGCGCGACCTCGCCCGCCACGAGGACTGGCAGCACGTCGGAGCCCTCGGGGTGTGCAGCGCCGGGCCGGTCGACCGCGCACGGGGCACCGCGAGCCCGGTGAACATCCCGGCCTGGCGGGAATATCCGCTGCTCACCGCGCTCTCCGAGCTCCCGGAGCTCTCCGGGCTGCCCACCCGGTTCGGTGGCGACGCGGTCGCGATGACGGCGGGCGAACACCGGTACGGCGCCGCCAGGGGGCACCGGAACGCCCTGTGCATGGTGGTCTCCACCGGCGTGGGGGCCGGCCTGGTCCTCGACGGGCAGGTGCGCCTGGGACCCACCGGCAACGCGGGCCACCTCGGCCACGTCACGGTGGACCTCGACGGCGAGCAGTGCCCGTGCGGCTCGTCCGGGTGCCTGGAGCGGCTGGCGTCCGGCGAGGCCATCACCCGCCGCGCGCTGCACTCGGGCTGGCGCCCGCCGGAGGGCGGGGCGCCCACCACGGCCGCGGTCGCGGAAGCGGCGCGCGCGGGAGACCCGCCGGCACGGGAAGCCTTCGACCGGGCGGCGCGCGCCCTGGCCGCCGGGATCGCCGGCTGCGCCACCTTGCTGGAACTGGAGGTCGCCGTACTCGGCGGCGGTGTCATGCAGGCCTCCGACCTGCTCCTTCCTCGCATCAGGCGCTACATGGAGCGCTACGCGCCGCTGCCCTTCGCCGAGCTCACCCTCACCACCGCGGCCCTCGGCTCCGACGCCGGCCTGGTGGGCGCGGCCGCCCTCGCGCGCGCGGACTAAAGCGGTCCAGTCACAATCTGCGCTGGTAGACGCTGGTCTACCGCCATGTGTCGATACAAGACATGTAACGGTTAGGTATCGAGGAAGATTCCGGGGCTTTACCCTCCGAAAATCTCATGCAAGTCTTCCCACCAACTAAAGCGCTTAAGCGCTGGGGTCAGGGGCCCGTGTGCGGGCGTGAACAGGAGAGATACATGCGCAGAAGAGTCCTGTCGGCGGTGGCTCTGGCGGCCTCCGTCGCAGTCGTGGGCACGGCGTGTTCGTCGTCGGGCGGGGGGTCGACGTCGAACGCCGCGGCGACGGCCGCGTCCGACCCCTCGACGGTCTCCGGGGACATCACGGTGCTGACGAACCGCACGGACCTCATCGGCGACGGCACGATGAAGAAGTACGCCGCGGAGTTCACGAAGGCCTACCCGAAGGTCCACGTCAAGTTCCAGGGCCTGACGGACTACGAGGGGGAGGTCAAGATCCGGATGAACACCAAGAACTACGGTGACGTCCTGCTGATCCCCGCCGCCGTCGCCCGTACGGACTACCCGAAGTTCTTCGCGCCGCTCGGCAGCTCCGCCGACCTCACCCGCACGTACGACTTCGTCGACTCCGGCACGGTGGGCGGCAAGGTGTACGGCCTGGTCTCCTTCGCCTCCGCCAACGGCTTCGTCTACAACAAGAAGGTCTGGGAGCAGGCGGGCGTCACCAAGTGGCCCACCACTCCGGACGAGTTCCTCGACGACCTGAAGCTGATCAAGTCCAAGACCGGCGCCACGCCCTACTACACCAACTACAAGGACGGCTGGCCGCTGACGGCCTGGACGAACATCGTCGGCTCGGCGAGCTGCGACCCGGAGGCCAACGACAAGCTCGCCATCCAGGACCCGTGGAAGGCCGGGAGCGACCTGCGGACCGGTGACACGCTGCTCTACGACATCGTGCACCGGAAGCTGTCCGAGGACGACCCGACCACCACCAACTGGGAGAACTCCAAGAACCTGCTGGCCACCGGGAAGGCCGCCACCATGTGGCTGGGCACCTGGTCGGTGCCGCAGATGCAGCAGGCCGCCGAGAAGGCCGGTGCCGACCCGGCCGACATCGGCTACATGCCCTTCCCCGAGCAGATCGACGGCAGGTACTGCCCGGTGGAGGCCCCGGACTACAAGTACGCGGTCAACATCCACTCCTCGCACAAGGCGGCGGCGCGGGCCTGGATCGACTGGGTCCTGAACAAGTCCGGGTACGCCACCTCGGTCTCCGGCATCTCCTCCGTCAAGGGCAGCGCGCTGCCCGAGATCCTCCAGCCCTTCCAGGCGGCCGGCGCCAAGATGGTCATCGAGAGCCAGGCGAAGACGCAGCAGGTCAACGACATCGACAAGGCAGCCGAGGTCGGACTGCAGACCCCGGACTACCGCCAGAAGCTCATCGACGCCGCCCGCGGCGCCGGCGGCGGAAGCCTCGACTCGATCCTTGCCGACCTGTCCGAGAAGTGGCGTTCGGGCCAGCAGACCGCCGGCCTGTGAGCCCGCAGGTGACCGCCGAACGGCGGCCACCGCGCGGTGACCCACGCACGCGGGGGACGGCCGGGCGCCGTCCCCCGCGCAGCACGCGTCCGAAGCAGCAAGGAGCAGCCACGCCCATGAGCGACACCCGTACCCTTTCCGGCCCGGCGTCCCCGGACGCCGCCCGTCCGCCCGGCCCGCCGCGCCGCCGGCGCGCGAAACCGAGCAGGCCCCGCGGCCCCTGGTCGGTGCGGCTGACCCCGTGGCTGTTCCTCGTGCTGCCGGTCGGCTTCCTGGTCGTCTTCACCTACGTCCCCATCGCGAACATGGTGAGCTACAGCTTCACCGACTGGGACGGCGTCAGCCCGGACAAGGCGTGGGTGGGGCTGAAGAACTACACCGAGATCTTCACCCGCCCCGAGCTCTTCCAGGTCTTCTACGTCAGCATCTACTACCTGGTCGCGTCGGTCCTCCAGCTCGCGGTGGCCATCTACTTCGCCACCGTCCTCAGCTTCAGCACCAGGCTGCGCAACCTGTTCAAGGGGATCCTGTTCTTCCCCTACCTCATCAACGGTGTCGCCATCGGTTTCGTCTTCCTCTACTTCTTCCAGTCGGGCGGCACCCTGGACACCGTCCTCTCAGCCTTCGGTGTCCACGGCAAGCACTACTGGCTCGGAAATCCCGACCTCGTCAACATCTCGCTCTCCGGGGTCTCCGTCTGGCGTTACACGGGCCTGAACTTCGTGCTCTTCCTCGGCGGTATCCAGTCGATTCCCGGCGAGTTGTACGAGGCGGCCGAACTGGACGGCGCGAACCGCTGGAACCAGTTCCGCTTCATCATCGCCCCGAGTCTCCGTCCCCTCATCGGCCTGAGCGCGATCCTCGCCATCTCCGGTTCGCTCGCGGTGTTCGAGATCCCGTACGTCATGACCGGCGGATCGGGGAAGAGCGAGACGTTCGTCATCCAGACGATCAAGATGAACTTCGAATTCAACAAGACCGGTCTGGCCTCGGCGATGGCCGTGGTCCTGCTCGGTTTCGTACTGCTGGTGACCTGGGTGCAGCGCATTCTGGTTCCCGAGGAGAGGTCCGATCCGGCATGAGCAACACCCGCCTTTCCGCCGACCGCGGCAGCCTGTCCGGGCGGGTCGCCGCTCCGGCACTGAAGTACCTGTCGCTCGTGCTCGCGTCCCTCGTGGTCCTGCTCCCGCTCACGGCCGTGCTCCTGACGTCACTGAAGACCCACAAGGAGATCGCCAACGGCAGCGGCGCCCTCACACCGCCGCACGACTGGTTCAACTTCTCCAACTACAGGACGGCGTTCGTCCAGGGGCACATGCTGCGGGGAATGGCCAACACCCTCTTCATCCTGGTGTTCTCGGTCGCCGGCAGCGTCCTGATCGGCTCCATGGCCGCCTACGCCATCGACCGCTACCGCTTCCGTTTCCGCGGGCCGATCCTGGCGGCGTTCCTCGTCGCCACCCTCGTTCCCTCGGTGACGACGCAGGTCGGCACCTTCCAGGTGATCAACACGTTCGGCCTCTTCGACACCCGCTGGGCGCCGATCCTGCTCTACACCGGCACGGACATCGTGTCCATCTACATATTCCTCCAGTTCATGCGGTCGATCCCGGTGTCGCTGGACGAGGCGGCGCGCATCGACGGCGCGTCCCCGCTGCGGATCTACTGGACCGTCATCATGCCGCTGCTCAAACCGGCCGTCGCGACCGTGGTGATCGTCAAGGGAATCCTGGTCTACAACGACTTCTACTACCCCTTCCTCTACATGCCCTCCGACGAACTCGGAACCATCTCCACGTCGCTGTACAGGTTCAAGGGACCCTTCGGCGCCGAATGGCAGGACATCTGCGCGGGAGCGGTCCTGGTCATCGTCCCCACGCTGGTGGTCTTCCTCTTCCTCCAGCGCTTCATCTACAACGGGCTCACCCAGGGCGCGACGAAATGAGCCGGCTGCCGGGCCGTGGGGGCCCGGCAGCCGGCTCGTCCGGCGGGCCGGTTCAGGACGCGGGCGGAGCGGTGGACTCCCGCGGCACCAGAACCGGCCCGACGGCGGGCCTGGACGCCGTGTCGCCCCCGGCGAGCACCTCGAACAGCAGCGCCGCGGCCTGGGCGCCGAACCGGAACACGTCGTGGCTCATCGCCGAGAGCCGGGGCCGGACCAGTTCGCACAGCTGCGAGTCGTCCCACGCCAGCAGCGAAAGGTCGGCGGGAACGGCGAGGCGCATCTCCGTCGCCACGCCGAGCCCCGCCACGGCCATGATGTCGTTGTCGTAGACGATCGCCGTCGGCCGCCGGACGGACGTCAGCAGCGAGCGGGTGGCCCGCGACCCGTCGTCACCCGAGAAGTCGGTCGGCACCACCTTGGCGTCGTCGAGGCCCAGTTCATCCGCCGCGCCCAGGAACGCCCTCGTCCGGATGGCACTGTGCCCCAGTGCCTCCGGGCCGCCGACCCGCGCGATGCGGCGGTGCCCGAGGGCGGCGAGGTAGCGGACCGCCTCCGCTATGGCGACGCCGTCGTCGGTCCACACCGCCGGGAAGGGGCCGGCCAGCGTGGGGTGGCCCACGACCACGGCCGGCAGCCCGACGGCCGACAACGCCTCGACACGCGGGTCGTCGGCCTGCAGGTCGACCAGCAGGCTGCCGTCGACCCGGCGCCCCTGCCACCACTCCCGCTGCACCTTGACCTCGTCCTCGACGCTGTCGACGAGCCTGAGCAGCAGCGAGTAGCCCTCCTTGTGCAGCACCGACTCCACGCCCGCGATGAATTCCATGTAGAACGGCTCACGGCCGAGCATCGGGGCCGGCCGGGCCAGCACCAGCCCTACGGTGTGGACCTGCGCCGCCGACAGCGACACGGCCGCGGTGTTCGGCGTCCAGCCCAGCTCCCGGGCCACCCCCATGATCCGCTGACGCGTGGCGTCGGAGACACCGGACCTGTTGTTCAGAGCCAGCGACACCGCGGCTGACGACACCCCCGCCTCGCGTGCGACGTCGCGAATCGTCACCCTGCGTCCCATGTTCACTCGGCACCTTCCGCTGCGCGCATGGACCCCAGCCCATCCGGAATCAGGCTGATCACCGTCCTCGGACAAAACATAAGTCCCCACGTACCTGAATGTCCATAAACCGCTTGAGTTTTGCCGCGCCCACCACGGCGGAGTCGCGTACTCCCGCGCGGCCACGAGCGGGGCCGGCCCACGGCGTATCGCCTTACCGGGACAAACTGACCGAGATGGTCAGGCGGAGAATACGGAACCGAACAATACGCCCCGGCTGACACGGATGCCTGCGCGACCTCTTGACACACCCTCAACTCCCCGGCACCTTTCTCACACTTAACCGGTAAAGCTCAAAGAGCCGCCCCCGGCCGAGGATGGCGCGGGGCACCACCGGACCTTCCTCGTCGTGTCCATTTGTGCCTCAGAAGGAGCACGCACGACAGACAGCGCACGACGCACGACCCTGGCGGCCCTCGCCGCCGTTCTCACCGTTCTGGCCGCCGGACTCGTCCTCCTGACGACCACCGGCCTGGCCGGAGCAGCCACCGCGGCCTTCGCGCAGCGGTGCGGGACGCACTTCTGCGTCGGCGTCAGGACCGCCTACTTCGCCGGCGCCAACTCCTACGACCTGTTCACGTACGGCAGCGGCTCGGGCGACACCGAGACGCAGTACATGGACACGGCCGCGACCCGGCCGACAACACCGCCGGCGCCCCCCACCACCCCCGCAGGAACCTGCACCGTCCACTACGGGCCGGCCGACCGGGGCTCGTCCTTCAACGGTGACGTGACCGTCACCAACAACGCCTCGGCCCCGGGCACGAACGGGGTGCCCAGCACCTTCACGCTCAACGGCAGGGCCTGCGCGTCCGCGTAGCCGGTCGCAGGCGGGCGCTCCGCCCCCCGTTCCGCACCGGGGTCACTCCGGTGCGGAACGCGCCTTCACCGCCGGGCCCTCCCTCCGCGGCACGGGTCGGCTCCGCGAGCCGGACTCCGCCGCGGCCCGCGGTGCCGCGCCCTCGGGAACGCCCAGGTCCTGGCTTCCTATGACGGACAGCAGCTCCAGCTGCTCGGCCCCCCGGCTTCCGGGCGGCGCGGTGAACCACAGCAGGCGGTGGCGTCCGTCCTCGCTGAGCAGGTTGTAGCAGTCGAGTTCGATGACGCCGAGCGCGGGATGGACGATCTTCTTGCGGTCCGCACGGCGCACCGCGACGTCGTGGGTGTCCCAGAGGGCGGCGAACTCCCGGCTGCGGCGGCGCAGCGCGGCGACCGTCCTCGCGACCTCCGCGTCCCGGCCTCGCCGGGCGGCAGCCGCCTGGAGGTCGGACACGAAAACCCGGGAGTGGTGCGGGTGGTCCTCGGCCGGGTACCTCTCACGCGCCCGCGGGTCGGTGAACCACCGGTACACGAAGCTCGCCGCCGGGCCGCGCTGTGCCGGGGACTCGCCGAGCAGGTTCCGGGCCAGGTCGTTCTCCACCACGGTCTCGTGCAGATCGGTGATCACACGCGCGGGCGTGTCGGACAGCCGGTCCAGCAGTCCGAGGAGTGCGGGCTGCACATGGGCCGACGGTCCGTGCTGCGGCGGGGGAACCGGCCGTTCGGCCAGGTGGAACAGGTGGTCACGCTCGTCGGCGTTCAGGCGCAGGGCCCGGGCGAGCGCGGCCAGGGTCTGGGCCGAGGGCTGCACGCCGTTCTTCGTGCTGCCGCGTTCCAGCTCGGTGTAGTAGTCGGCGGACAGCCCTGCCAGCTGGGCGACCTCCTCGCGGCGCAGCCCGGGGACGCGCCGGCGCGGGCCCTGCGGGAGACCGGCCTCGGCGGGGCGGATGTGGTCGCGGCGTGTTCTGAGGAAGGCGCCGAGTTCGGGAAGGTTCACCCCCTCATGGTCGCTCGCGCGCCGGGCCGCAGCCAGGGGGTGGCAACCCCTGGGTGAACGCAGCCCTGGCTGCGGGCGGCGAACCGGCCGATCGTCGGGGACGCAGCAGGCCGACGGCGAGACCGCGGCCCCATCGCATCCACCACAGGAGCCGGTCATGTCCATCCCCCCTTCCCCCGACGGGACCACCGTCCCGCCCCGCGTCGCGATCGTCACCGGCGGCTCGCGCGGCATCGGCCGCCGGACCGTCGGCCGGCTGGCCGCAGACGGCTGCAGCGTCGTGGTCGGCTACGCCGGCAACCGGGCCGAGGCCGAAGCCGCCGTGAAGGAGGCCGTCGCCGGCGGCGTCCGGGCGATCGCGGTGCGCGCCGACGTCGCCGACGAGCACGCCGTCGCGGCCCTGTTCGACACGGCCGAAGCGGAATTCGGCGGTGTCGACGTCGTCGTGCACGCGGCCGGCCGGCTGCACACCGCGCCGGTCGCCGAGCTGGACCTGGCCGTTCTCGACGACCTGCACCGCACCAACGTGCGCGGCACCTTCGTCGTCGTCCAGCAGGCCGTCCGCCGGGTGCGCCCCGGCGGTGCGATCGTGACGTTCTCCACGTCCGTGGTGGGGCTGGCCCTCCCGAACTACGGCGCCTACTCCGCCGGCAAGGGTGCGGTCGAGGCGCTGACGCCGATCCTGGCCCGGGAGCTGCGGGGCCGGGACGTCACCGCCAACGCCGTCGCGCCCGGCCCCACGGCCACCGACCTGTTCCTGGACGGCAAGGACGAGGAGACCGTCGCCCGGCTGGCCGCGCAGCCCCCGCTGGAGCGGCTCGGTACCCCGTCCGACATCGCCGAGGTCGTCGCGTTCCTGGCCTCCCCGGCCGGCCACTGGATCAACGGGCAGGTGGTCCGCGCCAACGGCGGCATCGTGTGAACCGCCCGCAGCCACCGCGTCCGCAGCCCTCCGCAACACCCCACTGAGAGAAGGAAGAAGCAGTCATGCCGTTCGCGAACTTCAAGGTCCCCGAGAAGACCCTCACCCCGAAGCAGAAGGAGGAGATCGTCGCCCGCACCACCGAGCTGTACGTCGAGATCTACGGCGAGCGCGCCCGCGCCAACACCATGGTTCTGGTCGAAGAGGTCGCCGACGGCGGCTGGGGCGTCGCCGGCGACGTGCTGACTCTCGCCGTACTCGGCGAGGCGGCACCGACCGGCACCGGCGGCGCCTGACCGCGCCCGCCGGCCGGCGGGGACGGCCGTGGGACCGGGGCCGCCGACGGCCCCCGGCCGCCCCCGCCGCCCGCTCACCGCGTTCTTCCGCACCGGCGGCTGGAACACCTCCGGGGGCGGCCCGGGCGGCGAAGCGGCGCGTACCCGGACCGTGCGTGACCTCCGGCGGCCCCCGTCGGAGGTCACGGGGCCCGGCGGGTCACACGCTTTCGAGCAGCAGTTGCGAGCCCGCGGTGATGAGGCCGGGGACCTCGAAGTCCAGTTCCACCAGCGTCCGGGAGCCCGGCGGCAGCACGAAGGTGCCCAGCGGGCAGCGGGGGGCGGTGGGGCGGACGTAGACGGTGGTGAGCTGCGGCGTACCGCCGTCGACGGTCAGGGTCGCGGCCCCGTTCCAGGTGTCCCCGGGCACGTCGGTGGCGGCGGTGACGTTGGATCCGAAGGTCAGGGCCACCGTGCGCGTGCTCTGCGAGGGGTTCGCGAGCTGGAGCCGGACGGCGTAGCGCATTCCGTAGTTCCCCCAGCTGCGCTGCGAGGAGTCGGCCAGGGCCGCCACCGCCGGCACGGTCTGGTCGAGCGCGGCCACCTGGCGCTGGGTGGTGTTCACCGCCAGGCCGAGGAAGCTGCCGGCGGCGGGGACGTCGACGCCGACCAGGCCGGTGTCCCAGGTCGAGGCGGCGTAGACACCGGCCTCGCGGCCGTATGTCGTGTCGGTCTGCCGGGCGATGTTCCCGGGGGCCGCCGTCTCGTCGTGCTGGGTCGAGTTGATCGCGCCGTCGGTGTCGCCGTCGGCGGTGGCCGCCGTGTAGACGTAGACACCACCGCCCGTCGCGGTGACCTCCAGCAGGCCGTCGACGATGGACGAGGTGAGCGGGACGAGCGCCACCTGCGCCATGGCACCGGGGGCGAGGACGGTCGCGGGCAGGTAGGTCCGCACCGCGCCGGTCGCCCAGTCCTGGGAGGTCGCGTAGCAGGGGCCGGTCCCGGCCCGCTGGGTCGGGTCCTGCACCAGCGGCTTGTCGGCGTTGGTCCACACCGAGCCGCGCGCGGACACGGTCACCGGCGACGGTCCGGGGTTGGAGACGAGGACGTGCACGTACGCCGTCCGCCCGGTCCCGTTCTGGTGGTAGAGGTACACCGGGAACGTGCCGGTCAGCGGGTGGGCGGCTCCGCCGCGGTTGGCGGTGGTGCGGGCGCACTGGGCCAGCCAGCCCGTGCCGGTGAAGGTCTCCGGGTTGTTGGAGACGAACATCTGCGGGCCGCCGGCGGCGCCGGGCAGCTGCACCAGGTGGTCGCGGGGAACGGTGGGCCCGGGTGCGGACGGCACCCCGGAGGTCCAGGCGTCGGCACCGATCGCGGTGGTGACCTCCTGGTCGCCGGCCAGGCTCTGCACCGCCCGGCCTCCCCTCCGCGCCGACGAGTGGTCCGTACCACTTCGCGCCGCACTGGTCCCGGCAGCCACCAGCGGAAGTGCCGCACCAGCCATCAGCACACCTGCCGTTCGGCTCAGCAGGGCCCTGCGCGAGGGGGCGGCGTTGCTCAAGGGTTCCATGATGCTCCTGGTGAACGAGTAGTCCGGGCAAGAGGCGCGCCCGTCAGTCCAGTTGGATACCAGACTCGCAGCAGCACCGACAGTGGTAGGGATCAATTCGCGCTTCATTGCCACTGATCCCTTGACTAGCTGGGACTACCGATGAGAGCGTGCGGCAAGTGGTCGCTACCAGTTGGAGCGACATGACCGTGGACCTTGTGGTCTCCACTGTCCGAGGAGAGACATGCCCAGCAGCAGACGCCTGCCCCTTGCCGCCGTCGGGACCGTCGTGGCGCTGACCGCCACAGCCTGTGGCCTGGGGTCGGGCTCGTCGTCGCAGGACTCCGGCCCCGCCGCGGGCAGCGGAAAGGTCTCCGGCACGATCACGCTGGAGACGCTGCAGCTGAAGCCGACTTTCACCGACTACATGAACAAGGTGATCGCCTCCTACGAGAAGTCCCACCCGGGCACCAAGGTCAAGTGGGTGGACATCCCGTTCCAGGGCGCTCAGGAGAAGCTCACGACCGACGCGACGGCCGGCGCGCTGCCCGACGTGGTGAACCTCAACCCGCAGTTCGCCCAGGCGCTGGAGGCCAAGGGCCTGTTCGTCGACATGGACGCCGCCGCGGCCGGCGTCAAGTCCGAGTACGTGCCCGGCGCGTGGAGCGCCTTCACCGTGCCCGGCAGGTCCGGGGCGTACGCGATCCCGTGGTACCTGACCTCCGAGGTCACCATGTACAACAAGCAGCTGTTCAGCAAGGCGGGGCTGGACCCGGACACTCCGCCGTCGACGTTCGACGAACTGCTCGCCGACGGGCGCAAGCTCTCCGGGGCCGGGCACGGGTCGACCTACGGGCTGCACCCCGCGCTGGAGAACCGCTTCATCACCGACCTGGCCAAGCAGGGCGTGCCGCTGCTCGACGACTCCGGCACCAAGTGGACGTTCAACACCCCCGCGGCCGTCGCGTACCTGCAGAAGCTCGTCGACGCCTACAAGGGCGGGGTCTACCCGAAGGACTCGCTGACCCAGGACCACAGCAAGGAGACCGAGGCCTACCAGGCCGGCCGGATCGGGCTGTTCCCCTCGGGTCCCAACTTCCTGACCGTGGTCAAGCAGAACGCGCCGGCCGTCGCCGCCCAGACCGGGGTCGGCCCGCAGATCACCGGCTCCGACGGCACCACCAACATGTCCGTGATGGGTCTGCTGGTCCCCAAGAGCAGCAAGAACCGGACGACAGCGCTGAACTTCGCCGAGTTCCTCGGAAACGCCGAGAACCAGCTGGCCTTCAGCAAGATCGTGACGATCCTGCCGAGCACCCTGTCGTCCCTGAAGGACCCGTACTTCACCTCGGACGGCGACGGTTCGGTGGAGGCCCGGGCCCGCAAGATCTCGGCGGCCCAGATCGCCAAGGCCGAGAACCTCGTCCCCGTCCAGTACGACGCCCGTGTGACCGCGGCCGTCATCGGCAAGGTCCAGCTCGCCCTCCAGGGCAAGCTGTCCGCCAAGGACGCGCTGGACCAGGCAGTGGCCGCCGCCGACGCCATCACCTCGGCCGCCCGCTGACACCCGCCGCCCGTGCGCGACCGCCCCCGCCGCGCACGGGCGCCCTCCCCACGACACCGTGCACGCACGGTTCGGACCGCAGTCCCCCCAAGCCCCACCGGGTCAACCCAAGCCCGCACAAGCCCCACGAGCCCGACAAGGAGGCCCGCGTGACCGGCCGCCGCTGGTACGTACCCTGGCTTTTCCTCGCCCCGGCGCTGGCCATCGCTGTGGCCTTCTTCCTGGTCCCCTTCGCCAACACCGTGGTGCTGTCGTTCACCGACGCCAGCACGCTGGGCGGCGGCCGTTTCACCGGGCTCGCCAACTACCACCGGCTGTGGCACGACCCCCAGTTCTGGCAGTCGGTGCGCAACACCGCGCTGTACATCGTGGTGGTCGTGCCGTGCATGGTGGTGCTGCCGCTGCTGCTCGCGGTACTGGTGCAGCGGCGGGTCGCGGGCATCGGCTTCTTCCGTGCGGTGTTCTACTCGCCCGTGGTGGCGTCCATGGTGGTCGCCGGGCTCATCTGGTCGTGGCTGCTGTCCAGCGACGGCCTGGTCAACGCCGCGCTGCGCGGCCTGCACCTGGTGTCGGAGCCGGTGCCCTTCCTCACGGACTCGCGCTGGCTGCTGTTCAGCTCCATGGCGATGACCGTCTGGAAGGGCCTGGGCTACTACATGGTCATCTACCTCGCGGCCCTCGCCAACGTGCCGGCCTCGCTCCTGGAGGCCGCGCAGGTCGACGGGGCGGGCGCGGTGCGGCGCTTCCGCAGCGTCACCCTTCCACTGGTCCGGCCCACGATGGTGCTGGTGGCGACGCTGTCGGCGATCGCCTGCGCCAAGGTCTTCGCCGAGGTCTTCACCCTGAGCGACGGCAGCGCGGGCCCCGGCGGCCAGGCGCGCACCCTCGTCTACACCATCCGCGAGACGGGCCTCGGCCTCGGCGGCGAGGCCGGGTACGCCTCGGCCATGAGCCTGGTGCTCTTCCTGGGCACCCTCGGACTGTCGGTCGCCGTCACCCGGCTCAACACCCGGGAGGACCGGGCATGACCTCGCTGGACTCCCCCACCACCCGCCCGTCCCCGGGCGGCCCGCGGCGCGGCACCGGCCGCACCGCCCCCGCCCGGCCGGCCCGGGCGGACACCGCGCGGCGCCGGCGGCGAGCCGCCGGGCTCGCGGCGCGCTACGTGCTGCTGTGCTGCGTGCTCGCCCTGACCGTGGGCCCCTTCCTGTGGCAGCTGTCCACGTCGCTGAAGGGCGCCGGGGAACGGGTCTTCGGCTATCCGCCGCAGCTCCTGCCGCACCACCCCACCCTGCACCACTACACCGAGGTCCTGCACACCGTGCCGGTTCTCCACTACGCGGGCAACTCGCTGCTGGTGGCGCTCGGTTCGGTGATCACCAACTGCCTGTTCGGCTCGATGGCCGGATACGCGCTGGCACGGATGCGGTTCCGCGGACGCGGTATCGCCGTCGGCGTCTTCCTCGCCACCATGATCATCCCCTTCGAGAGCATCATGGTCTCGGAGTTCCTCGTGGCGAGGAACCTCCACCTGACGAACAGCCTCATCGGGGTGATGCTGCCGCTGGCCGCCTCCGGCCTGTCGGTGCTCCTGATGCGCAACGCCTTCAGCCGGCTCCCCCGTGAGGTCGAGGAGGCCGCGCTGCTGGACGGCGCGGGCGAGCTGCAGCGGTTCTTCCGCGTCGCCCTCCCCTCCGTCGGCGGCAGCCTGGCCGCGGTGGCGATCTTCAGCTTCGTCTTCGCCTGGGACGACTTCCTGTGGCCGCTGGTGGTCCTGTCCGACCCGGCCAAGTACACGCTGACGGTGGGCATCCAGTACCTGTCCGGCACCTTCACCGACGACCAGCGGGTGGTCGCCGCAGGCACGATGATGGCCGTCGTACCGCTGCTGGTGCTGTTCTTCGCCCTGCAGCGGTTCTTCTTCCGGGGCGTGGGTGAAGGAGCAGTCAAGGAATGACAGGGAACACCGAGCGGGAGCTTGCCACCGCCTCCGCGTCCGTACCGGCGCAGGTGCGTACCGTCCGCGAGCCGAAGCACGAGGTACTGCGCCGCAGGCTGCTCGACCTGGTCGAGGCGGCGGAGGCGCACCAGATGCTGCCGAGCGAGCGCGAGCTGATGCAGCGTTACGAGGTCAGCCGCGTCACCGTGCGCCGCGCCGTCGAGCGCCTGACCCAGGAAGGCCGGATCTACCGCGTGCAGGGTGCGGGCACCTTCGTCGCGGAGGCGGAGACCATCAGCAAGTCGCTGCGGCTGACGTCCTTCTCCGAGGACATCCGGGCCCGGCGCATGGTGCCCGCGGGAACCTTGCTGGTCATGGAGCGGGTGCCGGCCGACGTCGCCAACGCGCGGGACCTGTTCGTCGAGCCGGGGGCGCCCCTGGTGCACCTGGAACGGCTGCGGACCGCCGACGGCGTGCCGATGTGCCTGGAGAACGTGTGGCTCCCCGAGCACCTGGTGCCCGACCTGCTGGATGCCGGCGAGCCCGACTCGCTGTACGACGTGCTGGACCGCGTGGGCGCCGCGCCGGAGGCGGCCGACCAGACCGTACGGGCCACGGTCGTCGACGCGGCGCAGGCCCGGCTGCTGAAGGTCCCGCCGCAGTTCCCCGCCCTGCACGTCGAGCGGCTCACGCGCGACGCCCGCGGCCGCGCGGTCGAACGCGCCGTCAGCCTCTACCGGGCCGACCGGTACGACTTCCACTTCACCATCACCCGGGAACGGCATCCATGACATCCCCTCACCCCTCCTCCCCCGGCGAGGATCCCGGTGGCGCGCCCGTGCTGGCCGTGGACATCGGCGGCACCAAGACGACCGCCGCCGTGGTCACCGCCGGGCACCGGGTCACCGCGGCCGTGACGGAGCCGACCCCGGCCGAGGACGGCGGCCCGGCCGTCCTCGCCACGGCGCTGCGGCTGGCCCGGCAGGCGCTGGCGGAAGCCGCCGCGGTCCCGGTCGCCGTCGGCGTCGGGAGCGCCGGTGTCGTGGACGCGGCGGGCCGGACGGTCACCGCCGCCACGTCGGCGCTGCCCGGCTGGGCCGGTACGCCCGTCGCGGACGCCTTCGAGGGCGGGTTCGGCGTTCCGGCCACCGTCCTGGGCGACGTGCAGGCCTTCCTGGCCGGCGAACTGGCGGCGGGCGCGGCCCGCGGCTGCGGCAGCGCCGTCGCCGTCATGGCCGGGACCGGGATCGGCGGCGCGGTCGCGGTCGGCGGTGCGGTGGTGCGCGGGGCGCACGGTGCCGCTGGCCACCTGGGGCACGTCGGCGTCGGGGCCGCGGCCGGCCTGGTCTGCCCGTGCGGCGCCGCCGGCCACGTGGAGGCCGTCGCCTCCGGCCCCGCCATGGCCGTACGGGCCCGGGGTCTCCTCCCGGACCGGAGCATCGCCGGACTGCCGGACGTCTCGGCCCTCGCCCGCGCGGGGGTGGCGGAGGCACGCCAGGTCCTCTTCCAGGGCGGGGCCGCCCTCGGCGCCGCCGTCGCCGGCGTCGTGTCGGTCCTCGACCCCGAGGTGGTGGTACTGGGCGGCGGCGTACTGGCGTCCGGGCCGTGGTTCCCGCAGGCCGTCGCCGACGGCGTCCGGGCGCACACGCTGCCGTCGCTGGCCGGGGTGCGCGTGTCCGCTTCCTCGCTGGGCGGCGCCGCTGTGCTGGTCGGAGCCGCCGCCGAGGCGCGCCGGCCGGTCACCCGGCACCTCGCCCCGTCCGCGGGAGGCCGCTCATGAGCCCCGTCGCCGCCGGCACGGGCGCGGAACGCCCGCGCATCGCATTGCTGCCGCTGGACGAACGTCCCGCGTGCACCTCGCTGCCCCGGATGGTCGCCGCCGTCGCGGGCGTCGACCTCCTGCTACCGCCCGCCGGCACGCTGCCGTGCGTGCGGCGGCCGGGCGACCCGGAAGCGCTGGGCGCGTGGCTCGGCCGGCAGCCGGCGGACGCGGCCGTGGTGTCGCTGGAGATGCTCGGGTACGGGGGCCTGATCGCCTCGCGGACCTCGCCGGCCGACGCCGGGACGGTCGCCGCGCGCTGGCAGCCGCTGCGCGGCCTGAGCCGCCGCGGCACACCGGTGCACGCCGTCACGCTGGTCACCCGGACCCCCGACTCCGCCGACGCGATGGAGGAGCCGGACTACTGGGACCCTTACGGCCCCGCCCTGCACCGGCTCTCGGCCGCCCTCCACCGCGGCCTCACCCGGGACGGCGGACCGCGGCCCGGCACCGACGTCCCCGGCGAGGTGCGGGCCGACTTCCTCACCCGCAGGCTGCGCAACCACGCGCTCAACCTCGCCGCCCTGGAGCTGGCCGCCGACGGCACCGCCCGCTCCCTGGTGGTCGGGGCCGACGACACCGCCCCGCACGCACTGGCCACATGGGAGCTGGAGCACCTGAGGCACTGGACGTCGGTCGCGGGCCTGGCGGACAGGGTCTCCGTGCGGCCGGGGGCCGACGAGGCGTGCACGGTCCTGGTCGCCCGCACCGTACGCGACCTGCTCGGCACCGGACCGGTGCGGGTGGCGGTCGAGGCGGCCGACCCCGCGGGGCTGGCCCGGGTGGCGGCCTACGAGAACGTGCCCGTCGCGGACACCGCTGCCGGGCAGCTCCGGGCCGCGGGCGCGGTGCCGCTGCCGCCGGGCGGACCGGCCGGCGGGCGGGACGCCGTGCTGCTGATCCACACCCCGGCGCCCGGCGGCGACTGGGCCGTGAACCCGCCGGGCACCACGGACGCGCGGGCCGCCCGGGCGGTCGCCGACCGCGCGGTACGGCTGCTCGACGGCGGGGCGCGGGTCGCGGTCGCGGACTGCGCCCAGCCCAACGGCGCCGACCCGGCCCTGATCGCTGCGCTCGCCGAGGCGGGCGTGCTGGAGTGCCTGACGGCCTACGCGGGGTGGAACACCGCGGGGAACACGCTGGGCACGGTGGCCGCGCACCTGGTCGCAGCGGTCTGCGCCGAGCGTGCCGGGCGGCTGGACGCGTACGCCCACCAGCGGCTGCTGCTGCACCGGCTGCTGGAGGACTGGGGCTGGATGTCCGTGGCGCGCGGGCACACCCGTGCCGCCCTGGGCAGCGACCCCGCACGTCACGACCACGTCCCCGCCGGCCATCCGGCGCTGCGCGCCGCGGCGGCCGAACTGGCCGCGCTGCGCGGCCGGCTGCCCGCCTTCGGCGGGCTGGCGGTGGATCAGGCCTCGGTGCGCCTGCCCTGGCACCGCACCTTCGAAGTCGACTTCTCCCTCGTCCCCGGCGACCTGCCGCAGGAGCCCCAGCGATGACCTCTCCCTCCCCCCGGCGCACCGCCGCCGACGTCGCCGTGATCGGCGGCGGCCTCGGCGGGGTCTCCGCCGCCCTGGCCGCCTGCGCGGCGGGCCGCACCGTCGTCCTCACCACCGACCAGGACGTGCTCGGCGGGCAGATCACCACCCAGCTCGTCCCCGCGCTCGACGAGCACCCGCATGTCGAGCGCGGCGGGGTCTCGGCCTCCTACCGGCGGCTCCGCGAGGCCCTGCGGGCGCGCTACGGCGGCGTCGCCAACCCCGGCGGCGGATGGGTCAGCCGGCTGTGCTTCGAGCCCGCCGCCGCGGAGGCGGTCCTCGCGGACCTGCTCGCACCGCACGTGGCGGCGGGGCGGCTGACGGTCCTGACGGGCCTTCGCCCGGCCGCCGCACGGCGCGAGGCTGACCGCGTCGGCGAGGTCCGGCTGGAGCCGGTGGCGCGTTCCGGCGAGCCCCCTTCGGAGGGCTCCGTCCTGGTGAGCGCCGAGGTGTTCTGCGACGCCACCGAGACCGGGGAGCTGCTGCCGCTGGCCGGAGCGGCCTGGGTGGCCGGCTCCGAGGGGCGCGACGCCCACGGGGAGAGCCTGGCGCTGCCCGGCGGACCGCGGCCGTACGCCGTCCAGTCGTGCACGGTGGGCTTCACCGTCGAGCACCGGCCCGGCGAGGACCACACCGTGCCACGGCCCGAGGGGTACCTGCGCCGGCGGGACAGCCAGCCGTTCACCCTGGAGATCGACGGCTGGGACGGCCGGGCGCACCGCTACCGGATGTTCACCGAGGGGCCGGACGGCCACCCCCCGTTCTGGACCTACCGCCGGCTGCGCGAGGGCGGGGTGCTCGGCGGCCCCGACATCGCCCTGGTCAACTGGTCCGGCAACGACTACGCCGACAGCTCGCTGATCCACGAACCGCGCCGGGCGGCGGCGGAGGCCCGCACCCTGTCGCTGGCGTTCCTGCACTGGCTGCAGACCGAGTGCCCGCGCGACGACGGCAGCGGCCGCGGCTACCCGGGCCTGCGCCTGTCCCCCGAGGCCGCCGGCACCCCGGACGGGCTGGCCGCCGAACCGTACGTGCGCGAGTCGCGCCGCCTGGCCTCCCCCCGGCCGGTGCGCCAGCAGGACCTGCTGCCCGAGCCCGGCCGGGCGCGGGCGGCGAACATGCCCGACTCGTGCGGACCGGCCTTCTACCACATGGACCTGCACGCCCGGGTCGGACATCCCGGCTCGGCCTACGCGCCCACCGCGCCCTTCCAGATCCCGCTGTCGGCCCTGGTCGGCGAGCAGCCGGTGAACCTGGTGGCGGCGGCGAAGAACCTGGCCGCCACCCAGGTCGCCGCCTCGGCCTACCGCGTCCACCACGGCGAGTGGGCCGTCGGCGAGGCCGCGGGCACCCTCGCCGCGTACGCCGTGCGCCGCGGCCTGACCCCGCTCCGGGCCGCCACCGACCCGGCCGAAGTGACCGGGGTCCAGCGGGACCTGGTGCGCGCCGGGGTACCGCTGGCCTGGCTGCTGGACGTGCCGCCGGAGCACCCCGCGTTCGCGCACGCCCATCTGCTGGCCGTCGCCGGCGGCCTGGCGGGGACGCGTCTGGAGACCCTCGACGCCCAGCTCGCACGTCCCGTGGACGAGGCCGACGCCGCGGCCCTGACCGGCGCCGCCCGGCGGCTCGTACCCGGCCTCGAGCCGGCCCCGGTGGCCGTGGGCCGCACGTGGCCGGACGCGGTCACCGCGCTGGGTACGGCGGTCGACCGCGCACTCGACGTCAGCACCACACGCTGAGAAAGGCAATCTGTGCACCCCAACGAAGGATCACCGCCCCACCTCCCGGTCCCGGACCGCAAGTCCCTGGTGCCGGGTCTCGCCGGCAGGCTGGTGGTGTCCTGCCAGGCCCTGCCCGGTGAGCCGCTGCACGGCCCGGTCCACATGTCGGCCATGGCCCGGTCCGCGGTCATGGGCGGTGCGGCGGCCGTGCGCGTGAACGGCCCCGAGGACGTGGCCGCGGTGCGCGGTGCGGTGCGCGTGCCGGTCATCGGCCTGTGGAAGGACGGCGAGGAGGGCGTCTACATCACCCCGACGCTGCGCCACGCCCTGGCCGTCGCCGAGGCCGGTGCCGACATCGTCGCGCTGGACGCGACCGGCCGCCCGCGCGGCGACGGCCTGGACATCGCAGCCACGTTCGCGGCACTGCACGCCGCCGGGGTGCTGGTCATGGCGGACGTCTCGACCCTGGACGAGGGGCTGGCGGCGGCCGCGGCGGGCGCCGACCTGGTGGCGACGACGCTGTCCGGCTACACCGGGACGGGCGCGCCCCGCTCCGCGGCCGCCGGACCGGACCTGGACCTCGTCGCGTCGCTGGCGGCGCGGACCGGCACACCGGTGGCCGCCGAGGGCCGCATCACCACCCCCGAACAGGCCGCCGCCGTCCTCGCGGCCGGCGCCCACTGCGTCGTCGTCGGCGGCGCCATCACCCGACCCGCGGACCTGACCCGGCGGTTCGTCACCGCGCTGACCGCCCCTCGCACGGAGAGCCCCGCATGAGCACCACCGACACCCGCCCCGGCGCCGAGCACGCCGGCGCACCCGCCGTCACCTGCCACGTCCTCACCCATGTGCACTGGGACCGCGAGTGGTACCGCCCCTTCGAGGCGTTCCGCGCCCGGCTGGCCGAACTCGCCGAGCGGGTCTGCGACGAACTCGACGACGGCCGCATGGCGTCCTTCCACCTCGACGGACAGACCATCGTGCTGTCCGACGTGCAGGCGCTGCGCCCCGACCTCGCGGCACGGCTGCGCGCCCACGCCCGCGCCGGCCGGCTCACGCTCGGCCCCTGGCACGTCCTGGCCGACAACCAGCTGGTCTCGGGCGAGAACCTCATCCGCAACCTGCTCACCGCCCGCCGCTGGGGGGCGACGGCCGCGGGCCTGTCGTCCGTCGGCTACTGCCCCGACACCTTCGGCCACCCCGCCGACCTGCCGCGCATCCTCACCGGCTTCGGCATGGACACCGCCCTGGTGTGGCGCGGCGCGCCCGACGGCACGGCCCGCTTCCGGTGGCGCTCCCCCGACGGGTCGGAGGTCTTCGCCGTGAACCAGGGCTACCACGCGGCCGAGGTCCTGTGGCCGGAGCCGGACGGCGCGCAGGGCCGCGTTCTGCGCCTCAGGGAGTTCGCGCGCACCGAACGCGCCCGGCTTCCCGGGGGGCCGTGGCTGCTGATGAACGGCGGCGACCACCTGGCGCCGTCCGACCCGGTCGGCGCGCTGCGGGACCTCGCCGGGGTGGCGGCGGACGAGCGGATGACGCTGCGGCACAGCACCCTGGAGGAGTTCTTCGCCGCCGCGCGGGCCGGCGGCGAGGACGGCCTGCCGCTGGTCGAGGGCGCGCTGCGGCACCGGCCCGGCCGGCTGACGTTCATCCTGCCGGGCACGCTCTCGGCCCGCGCCTACCTCAAGCAGGCCAACGCCGAGGCCCAGATGCTCCTGGAGCAGCGCGCCGAACCGCTGGTCGCCCTGCACGCGCCGGACGACCCCGCGCTCGCCGCCGACCTGGGCCACGCCTGGGAGCTGCTGCTGCGCAACTCCCCGCACGACTCCATCTGCGGGTGCAGCGTGGACGAGGTGCACCGGGAGAACGTCACCCGCTTCGAGCGGGTGCGGGAGGCAGCCGGCCACGTGGTGCTGCGCGCCCTGGCCGCCGCCGGCCTCGACACCCGCCAGTACGGCGCCCCCGCCGAGCGCGAACTGCGCTTCGCCGTCCTCAACCCCCGCCCGCAGGAGGCCGGCGGACCGGTCACCGTCGAGGTACTGACCGCCCCGGGGACCCATCCGGCCGCCGTGCTCGACCCGGACGGCACGGAGATCCCCTTCGAGTCGGTACCTCTCGGCCCGGAGACCGCCTTCGAGGCGGACATCGACCTCATGCCCGACTCGCGGCCGGCCCTGCGGCACCGCCTGGCACTGATCGCCCACGGCGTGCCCGCCCTCGGCCACGCCGTCCACACCGTACGGCTCGCCGACGGCCCGGCCGAGGCGGCACTGCCGCACCCCGAACCGGACGCGCGCGTCCTGCCGCTCGCCGGTGGCGCCACCCTGACCGCCGCCGACGACGCCTCGCTGACGCTGCGCCTGCCGGACGGCACCGAACTGCCGGGCCTCGGGCGGCTCGTGGACGAGGGCGACCGCGGGGACACGTACAACTTCGACCCCGTGCCGGGCGACACCCCCGTCACGGCAGTCCTGCGCTCGGTGCGCCGCCACACCTCGCCGGTACGCACGCGCCTGGAACTCGGCGCCGAACTCACGCTGCCGCGCGGACTGAACACCGGGCGCGACGCCCGCAGCACCGAGGTGGCGACCGTCCCGGTCCGCATCACCGTCACCGCCTGGCGGGACCCGGCCGCGCCCCTGGAATGGGACATCCGCTTCGACAACACCGCCGACGACCACCGGCTGCGCCTGCACTTCCCCACCCCGTCGCCCACAGGGACCTGGACCGCCGACACCCACTTCAGCCTGCTCGACCACCCCGTCGGCCCGGACATGGGCCCGCTGCCCTCCGAGCCGGCGCACGAGGCGGAGTACGGCGCGGTGCCGGTGCAGACCGTCAGCGCGCTGGGCGAGGGCGCGGGGCGGGTCGCCGTCGCCGCCGCGGGACTGCACGAGCGGACCGGGCTGGGCGCCCCGCACACCGCCACCGGCAGCGAGGAACTCGCCGTCACACTGCTGCGATCGGTCGGCTGGCTCTCCCGCTTCGACCTGGCGGCCCGTACCACGGGGGCCGGCCCGATGCTCGCGACGCCGGAGGCGCAGTGCCGCGGCCCGCAGCACTTCCGGCTGCTGGTCTGCGCCGGGCGGCAGGCCGAGGGCGACGCCGGCCTCGTCCGGCTGGCCACCGCGGTCAAGGCCCCGCTGTACGCGGTGCCGCTGCGCCCCGGCACCGCGCCCGTGCCCCGGTCGCCGCAGCCGTTCACCGTCGCCGGCGCGCCGATCACCGCGCTCAAGCCGGCGGAGGACGGGCAGGGCCTGATCCTGCGCGTCTCCAACCCGACCCGCGAGGCGGTCACCGTACGCCTGGCGCTCGCGCCCGGCACGACGGCCCGGCCCGTACGGCTCGACGAGTCCGCCCTCCCCCACGCCGAGCCGGTGGGCTCCGAACTCCGCCTGGCGCCGTACGCTCTGGAGACCCTGCGGCTCCTTCCCCCGCCCGTCTCGGGCTGACGCCGGAGCGCCCGTGCCGGCCCCGCGGGCGCTGGGGGGAAGGCCGCGGAGAACCGCCGGTGCCCGCCGTCCCGGCAGACGGCGGGCACCGGACACCGTGACCGTCCCGGAGGAGACACATGCAGCGCCACGAGGAGGAAGCCGAGGCCCTGGAACTCCCGGCACGGCTGCGGCACGTCTACTGGATCGGCGGCGGGAGCGGGGCGGGCAAGTCCACCGTCGCCCGGCGGCTCGCCTCCCGCTTCGGCATGCGCCTCTACGCGACCGACGACGTGATGCGGGATCACGCGGGAAGGACCACTCCCGGTGAAGCCCCGCTCCTGCACGCCTTCATGGCGATGGACATGGACGAGCGCTGGGTGAACCGCTCCCCGGAGGTCATGCTCGAGACGTTCCACTGGTTCCGGGGCGAGGGCTTCGGCCTGATCGTCGAGGACCTGCTGCGGATGCCCGGGGACCGGGGCGTGATCGTCGAGGGCTTCCGGCTGCTCCCCCGCCTCGTGAAGCCCCTGCTCGCCGTTCCCGGGCACGCCGTCTGGCTCCTCCCCACACCGGACTTCCGCCGGGCCGCCGTCCGGAGCCGGTCCGCGCCGTCGGACGGCTTCGTACGGCGGACCAGCGATCCGGCGACGGCAGCCCGCAATCTCGCCGAACGCGACCGGATGTTCACCGAGCGCCTGGCGGGGGAGACAGAGCTCCTGCGCCTGCCCACCGTGAGGGTCGACACCACCGTGTCCGAGGACGCACTCTGCGCACGGGTGGCCGCGGCCTTCGGCCTCTGACCCGGCCGGGCGCGACCGGGCGGCCGGAACGGCCGTCGGGGGGGCGCCGAGGTTCCGTCCGGCGCGCCCACGTGGTTGCGCGGCCGGTCCGCGGTGCGCCGCCGCCCTCGGCCGGCGGGGACGTCACCGGCGGCACGGGCACACCACGCGCCGGTGCCCGGGCCGTGGGCGGTGCCCGCCGGGCCGGCGGGGACACCTCGCGGACGGTGGGCGTCAACGGCTGTTCACGGGGACCTCGTTCGGGGTGCCGAGCGTGTCTGCACCGGTGGAACGCGGCGGCGCCGCCGGGCCCTGCGCGGGCTCGGACCTCGCCAGCCACAGGCCGGTGAAGGCGGCAGCGGCCAAGGTGACGGCGCCGGCCACGGTGAAGGCGCTGGTGATGCCGGTCTCGAAGGAGGAGCCGCCGGACTGCCGGGTGCGGACGACGGCTCCGAGCACCGCCACACCGAGCACCGCGCCGATCTGGCGGGTGGTGCTGCTGATGCCGGAGGCGAGGCCGCCCTCCTGCGGGCTGACGGCCTGGATGGCGGCGCCGGTCAGGGGGGACAGGGCCAGGGCGAAGCCCGCGCCGGCGACCACCAGCCGCCACCACACGTTCCCGTAGCCGGTGTCGGCGTGCACCGCGCCCAGGGTGAGCAGCCCCAGGCCGGCGAGGGCCAGGCCGGTGGTGGTCACGATGCGGAAGCCGTAGCGGGCGGCGAGCCGGCCCGCGTACGGGCTGACGGCCACCATGGCGAGGGAGGTGGGGAGGGTCTGCAGGCCGGCGCGCAGGATCGAGCTGCCCTGGACGTAGACGAAGAACTGGGAGAAGAAGAACGACGAGCCCATGAGGGCGAACCCCACCACGGTCATGGCGGTGTTGGACACGGTGAACAGCCGCTGACGGAACAGCCGCAGCGGCAGCATCGGCGCGGAGCGGCGCGCTTCGACGGTGACGAAGGCGGCGAACAGGGCCGCTGCGGCGGTGAAGCCTCCCAGGATGAGCGGTGAGGTCCAGCCGCGGGCGCCGCCCTCGATCAGCCCGTAGGTCAGCGCCCCCACCGCCAGGACGGACAGCACCGTCCCCGGGACGTCGATCGCGGGGGCTTCCGGGTTGCGGGACTCCTCGAGGTGGCGCAGGCCGGCCAGCAGCAGGACGACGCCGACGGGCACGTTGACCAGGAAGATGGCGGGCCAGCCGAAGGCGTCGGTCAGCACGCCGCCCGCCACGGGGCCGGCGGCCAGGCCGATCCCGCTGAGCCCGGCCCACAGCCCGATCGCCCTGATGCGTTCCTGCGGTACGGGGTGGGCCGCGGCCAGCAGCGCCAGCGAGGCGGGGCTGAGCGCCGCGGCCCCGATCCCCTGCACCGCCCGTCCCGCGACCAGCCATCCGGCCGAGGGCGCGAGGCTGCACAGCGCGGACGCGGCGGTGAACACCACCACGCCGGCCAGGTACACCCGCTTGCGTCCGAACCGGTCGGCGAAGATGCCGCCGGACAGCAGGAGCATCGCGACGAGCAGGACGTACCCGTCGACGATCCACTGGAGGCCGGTCAGCCCGGTGTGCAGCCGGTGCTGCATGTCGGGCAGCGCCGCTCCGACGATCGTGTTGTCGAGCAGGACCATGAACTGGCCCAGGCAGGTCACCGTCAGCAGCGCGGTGCGGCCCGATCGGCCGCCTGCGGTCGCATGCGATGCGGTCATGGGGATTCCCCTCCCTCGGCGGCTCACCGGGCCGCGGTCGACGCGGGGGCGGTGCACACACCTGAACCTTTAACGCAGTCGTCGACTGCGTTAGGCGACTATAGGGAGAACCGCCCCACAAACGCAAGAGCCGACTGCGTTAAGGTGGCGGACATGAACGAGCAGCAGCGGGCCCGGCGGCCCGGCGGGCGCAGCGCGCGCGTCGCCGCGGAGGTGCACCGGGCCGTCACCGACCTGATCAGCGAGCGCGGCTACGGCAACTTCACCGTCGGCGAGGTCGCGGCGCGCGCGGGCGTGGCCGACAGCAGCATCTACCGCCGGTGGGGCGGCCTGGAGACCCTGCTCACCGACGTGGCGCTCACCCGCCTCAATGCGCGGTCGCCGATGCCCGACACCGGCAGCCTGGCCGGCGACCTGCACACCTACGCGGCCACCGTGGCCCGCGAGATCACCGGACCCGACGGTCTGGCGCTGGTACGCCTGGCCGTTGCGCTGTCGGGCAACGACCGGCGGGGCCTGCAGGCGCGCGACGACCTCCGCGACGAGCGCACCCGGCAGCTGCAGTCCATGCTCGACCGCTCGCGCGAACGCGGCGAGGACGCGCCCAGCGCGCTCGACGTGCTGGACCACATCCTGGCCCCGATGTACATCCGTGTCCTGTTCGGCATGGGCCCGCTCACCCCGGAGTACGTGAAGGGGCTCGTCGACCGGCTGCTGTGACCCGGCCCGGCCCCGCCCCGGATGCCGTACGAGGACGCCGCGAGGGGCGCAGGCGCCCCGGGAACGGTGGCCGCCCGGCCCCCGCGCACCCCGACGCCTGCGCCCCACTGTCCTCGCCGTACGCACCGCCGCCCGCGCCGCCGGGGACGGCGGCGTCCGCCTCCGGCCCCGGCGGCAGGGCCCGGCGGCCCTGCGGCGGTGCGGCTACTCCCGCAGGTAGGTCTCGCTGAAGCTGGTGCCGCCGGAGCCGAGCGCACCGGTCCGGGCCTCGTACGCGCCGTTCGACGGGTCGAGCGCGACCGGCCCGAAGGAGCCGAGGGAGCTTCCGTTGACGGTGGCCGAAGTGAAGTTGAGGGTGCCGAAGTTCGGGTAGGCCCCGGTCGGCGACTCGATGATGACCTCGGCGCTGACCCGCCGGGCCGAGAGGGACTTGGTGGTGCTGTAGGTCCAGCCGCGCGTGGAGTCGGTCAGCTTGAGGGTGTAGTTGTTGCTCCCCGCGTAGGTCACCAGCGCCGTGATGTGGTCGCCCGCCGAGACCGGGTACGAACTGACGCTCAGGTAGACCGGGTTCGCCGGGTACATCTCGTACCAGGCCTGGTGCACGGGCCTGCCGCTGGAGCAGTCGGTCGCCACACCCGTCTGCTCCACGGTCGACGAGCCGTACCCGTCGATGCCGACCCAGGGGGCGTAGAGGTCGTCGGTGGAGTTGCAGGTCGCGTTCGCCTCGGTCCAGCTCGCGGAGACCGAGGTGAAGCCGCTGCCCGTGGCGGCGTAACCGCCCCAGTTGTAGCCGTTGATGTTGTAGTGCAGGGGGCGGAAGGACAGCTCCGGTGCGGCCGCCGCGCCGGCCGGCACGGCGGGAGCGGCAAGGGTGGCCGCCGTCACCGCGACAGTGGCGGCGCGGGACAGGAATCTGCGCATGCTGGCTCCTTCGTGGGGTTCAGGATGCTCAAAACGCCACCCCCCGGGGCCTCTTGGGGAACGTGGGGCGGCAGTACAGCGTCACTGACCGGCATGCACCTGTCAATACGGCACATGATCTGCGGCGCGGCACACGGAAGGCGGGCAGCACCGCTCGGCGCGGCGGGGACAGGTGGCGTCCGCCGGGGAGGGGCCGGGACGGGGCATCCGGGCGCGGCGTCACGCGGGCGGGCGGAGCCGCGGCCGCGGGGCCGGCGCCGGGGTGGGCGGGCGGCGACCGCGAGGGGGGGCGCGGGAAGCCGCTCGCCGTCAGCGCAGGTGGACCAGGATCCGCCCGGGGTTGTCCGGGTCGACCTCGACGCGGGCGTAGAGCTTCTTCAGGTGCGCCTGCGCCAGCGTGGTCAGCACCCGCTGCCTGAGCGCGCCCGTCCCCTTCCCCGGGATGACCTGCAGCACGTCGACCCCGGTGGCGGCAGCCCTGAAGAGCGCCTGCCGCAGCGCGACGTCGAGGTCGCGGTTGTTGCGGAAGATCGGATGCAGATCCAGCGTGATCAGGGTGACCGCCTCCCACGGGTAGCCGTACGGACGCAGCGTACGGCAGGCGCCGCTCACCGGAACCCGGCCCGTGCCCGGCGGCGGCCGCCGCTTCCGGGACGGCCGGTTCGCGCTCCTTGCCCGCACGCGCCGCCGTGGCGAAACTGGCAGGAACATGACGACCCGTTGCGGACGGGCCGTCCCGTCCTTCTCGTGACGAAAGGACCACCATGAGCCCTGTGGCGCTGCACGTTCGCGACGCCGGCCCGCTGGACGTGGCCGTGGAGGAAGAAGAGATCCCCTTCGAGGACCAGGCCGACCCCGGCCGCGGTGTCGAGGCCTGCCTGCCCGAGCCCTTCCCGACCGCGACGACCCGCCTCGGCTGCGAATAGTCCCGGCATGACGGCCGGGACATCCCCGGCGGACGCGGGCGGGCCCGGGGCGCACGCCCCGGGGACGTCCGCGTCCGGCTCCCGGGAGGACGCCGGCTCCGGCTTCCCGGAGCGGCTCGCGGCGCTGCTCACCGGCAGCGGCCGGCGGCTCGTCCGCGACGGCCCGTGGCTCTGCCTGTTCGGCGGCGGCGACGGGCAACTCCCCGACCACGGCTGGAAGCTGCACGTCTCCGCCCGGGCGGGCGACCTCTCCCGGATCGCGGAGCTGGTCGTCCCGGTGCTGCTGCGGTACGCCTGCGACGCCAAGTTCGTTGCCGATGCCGGGGAGTTACGGGCGATGAACAGCGGAGAGCGGGATCCGGCGCTGGTCGGGAAGGCGGTCACCGTCTACCCGCGCCCGGCGGACGTGACGGCGCTGGGCGGCGAGCTCGCCGAGCTGCTGGCGGGCCGGCCGGCGCCCCGGGTGCTCAGCGACCGGCGGATCCGCCCCGACTCCCCCGTCTCCTACCGCTACGGCCCTTTCCGCACCACAGGCGCCGACGGCGCCGCGCTCACCATGACCGGCCCCGGCGGGGTGACCTTCCCCGGCCGCGCGGGCACCCGTTACCGCCGGCCGCCGTGGGCCACGGACCCGTTCCGGGCGGAGCCGCCGCGGCCGTCCCCCGCGGCCCGGCTGCTCGGCGGTCGCTACCGGCTCACGTCGGGCATCGCCCGCTCCCCGCACGGCGACGTCTACCGGGCCGTGGACACCGTCACCGGCGAGCCGGTGATCGTCAAACAGGCCAGGGCGTTCGCGGGCGAGGACGCCGACGGTGTCGACGCCCGCGGCCGGCTGCGGCACGAGCACGCCGTCCTCCTGACCCTGACCGGCCTGGACGGGGTACCCGCCGTCCGCGACCACTTCGGGCACGGCGGCGACGAGTACCTGGTCACCACCGACCGCGGCCCCCTCGACCTGCGCCGTGACGTGCTCGCCCACGGGCCGTACGAGCCCACGGATGCGCTGCCGGACGGCGGTGCCGCGACGGGCCGCGGAATCACCGCACTGGCCCGCCGCCTGCTCGCGGTGCTCGACGGTGTCCACGCCCGTGGCGTCGTGGTGGGCGACCTCAAGCCGTCCAACGTGGTGCTCGGCACGGACGGTGCGGTGTCCCTGGTGGACTTCGGGATCAGCGCGCTGCACGGCGAGCGGCCGGCCGGCGCGACGCCCGGCTACTCGATGCCGGCCCACCGCGCCGGGGGGCCGCCCCGGCCCGCCGACGACCACTACGCGCTCGGCGCGACGCTGCACTTCGCGCTGACCGGCATGGATCCGGTGGTGGTCGACCGGGACGACGCCGTCAACCGCGAACGCACCCTGGCCTGCCTGGCCGGTGCGCTCCCGGGCGCCGCGCACCGGCCGGCGCGTGAACTCGTCGCGGGGCTGACGGACCCCGACACCGTGCGGCGCACCGCCTGGGCACGGCGCCGGGGCGCACCTGAGCCGCCCGCCGCCGCCGGGCACACGCTCCCGGCCCCGCCGCGGATCACCCCCGGCCTGCTGGACGACCTGATCGCGCACACCGTCGAGACCTGCGTGGCCGCCGCCGCGGACCTTCCCGCCGCGGCGCGCTCCCGGGACGGTCGGCAGGGCTCCGGGACGACGCTCTACGACGGCGCGGCCGGCCTGGGCCTTGAGCTGCTCCACCACACCGGACATCCGGGCGTGCCGGAGGCGGTGGCGGAGCTGGCCCGCCGGACCGCCGGCGACCCGGACCTGCCGAAGCTGCCCGCCGGGCTGCACGTCGGCCGTACCGGCGTCGACCTCTTCCTCGAATCGGCCGCCGCGACGGCCGGCAGGAGCGCGGCCTTCGCAGCCCCGCGCGGGCAGCGCCCGTACGACAGCACCGGGGACCAGATCAGCGGCGCCGCGGGCACAGGGACCGGGCTGCTCGCACTGGCCCGACGCTCCTACGCCGCAGGGCGGGTCGCGGAGGGCGACGCGCGGACGGCCGCGGCGGGCGAGTGCGTACGGGCGCTGCCGGCAGCCCGGGGCCGGCAGGAGCGCGCCGTGCCGCCGGACTGCGCGGCGTCGTCCGAGGCGGCGTTCGCCTTCGGCTTCGCCCACGGCTCGGCGGGCGCCGTGCATTTCCTGTACGGCTACCACCGCCGCACCGGTGACCGGGCCGCCGGCGCCGCCGCCCGCCGCGGGCTCGACGAACTGGCCGCGCACACCCCGCGGTTGCTGGAACTGGCGGCCCGCCCCGAGGCGCACCGGCGGTACGGGTCCTGGTGCCGCGGGCTGGCCGGAATCGGAACGGTGCTGATCGAGGCGGGCGAGCACCACGCCGACCCGCTCCTGACCGGCCTGGGGGTGCGGTGTGCCCGGGCGTGCCACGCCCTGGCGCCCCGGATGAGCCCGGTGTCCCAGTGCTGCGGGCTGGCCGGTGTCGGTGAGCTGCTCGTCGACGCGGCGGCCGCGACCGGCGACGGCCGGCTGCACCGCGCCGCCGAGGAGGTGGCGGGGCTGATCCTGGCCCGCAGCGGCGGCACCCCGCGGCGTCCGGTCTTCCCCGACAACACGCTGACCGCGTCGGGACCGGGCTGGGCGACGGGCAGCGCGGGCGTGCTGTCCTTCCTGCGCCGGCTGCGCGACCACGGTGGCCCGCGGCTGTGGACCTAGGGCGTGTCCGCAAAGTCCCGCCTGGCACACGGCGCCTGGCACGCACGCTCGCTACGTTGTCGGGCTCGTCCGAGTAGGCCCACTACGAGGACGACCCTCCGCCTTGCGATCGCACGCACCAGACACCGTCTGCCCCGCCCTCCGGGCGGACGACGGGACTTTGCGGACACGCCCTAGCCGCCTCCGTCACACCGGCCGCACCCGTGTCCGGCGCCGGGTGACCCCGGGACGCGCCGCCAGGGCCGGGGCCCGGCCGCGCCGGGTGGGCGGGGGCCGCGTCTGCGCCCGCGCGGACTGCGGGACCGGCCGGGCGGCGGCGGTCGCGGCTGCCCGCCGGGATGCCCCTCCGGTCCCGCCCACGGCCTGCGCCTCCCTTCGCGGCCGGGCCACCGGGGGCGCGGGCCCGCAACGGGGGGCGGCCGCCGCCCCGGGCACCCCGGATCAGTCTGCTTCCGGCGGTACCAGCAGTTCGGCGGCCTCGGCGAAGTCCGTGGTCAGGGACGAGCTGCGGCCGGCGCTCCAGGCCAGGCAGACCCGGCCGGGCGCGATGTCCGTGACCGGACGGACCACCACGTCGGCGCGGGTGTAGAAGCCGGCGGTGGACAGCGGGATGACGCAGACGCCCGCCCCCGCCGCGACCAGTTCGAGCTTCTCCTCCACACTGTGGATCGGCGGCACCCCGGCGCGTCCGCCCTCGCGCAGCTCCACGGCCACGTCCCGCCACTCCGGTACCGCGTCGGGGTCCTGCAGCAGATGCTCCCCGGCCAGGTCGGCGACGGCGACGGCCGGCCTCCGGGCCAGCGGGTGGTCCGCGGGGAGCGCAACGACGCGCGGCTCGCTGAACAGCGGCCGGACCCGCAGACCCCGCTGGTCCAGGGGGAGGCGGACGATGCCGACGTCCGCACGGCCGTCGTGCAGGACCTCCGCCTGGTCGTGCCAGCCCGTCCGCAGCAGCCGGATCTCCAGACCGGGGTGGCGTCCGGTCATCGCCCGCACCGCCGGGGTCACGGTGATGCCCGGCATGAAGCCGATGGTGAAGGTGGGGGTGTCCGCGGCGGCGGCGACGGCCGCGCGGGCAACCGCCGCGGAGGCCGCCAGCAGCCGCGGGGCGTCCTGCAGCAGCTGCGCCCCGGCCGCCGTCAGCTCCGTCCCGCGCCGGTCCCGGCGGAAGAGCCGCACGCCCAGGTCGTCCTCCAGGGCCCGCATCTGCCGGGAGAGGGCCGGCTGGGCGATGTGCAGCCGCCCGGCGGCCCGCCCGAAGTGCAGTTCCTCGGCCACCGCCACGAAGTAGCGCAGTCTGCGCAGGTCCAGGTCCTGGTCCATGCCGGGGCCCCTCCGTTCCGTCCCGTCGCCGTGGCGGGCTGTGTTCTCCGTACCCGTCCTCCGTGGCGCTGCCACGGAGGACGGGACTCCGTTCACCCCCTGGCCAGCACGCCCGTGGGATCGGTGAAGGCCGGGGCCCAGCCGAGTTCGTCACGGGCGCGCTGCGGGGTGAGCTGCTGGTCCAGGGCGAAGGCGTCGGCGATCGGGCCCATGTCCGCACGTGCCTGCTCCAGCGTGAGGGACACGGTCCGGCCGTCCAGCCCCGCACCGTGGCTCAGCGCCTCCGCGACCTCCCGCGCGGTGGGGTTGCTTCCGCCCACTCCCGCGTAGACCGAACCGGGGCGGGCCCGCAGGGCCGCCACGTAGAGTCCGGCCAGGTCCTCGACGTGGACCAGGGCCCAGTGCTGCGTGCCGTCGCCGATGTAGGCGACGGCACCGGCCTCCAGGGCCGGCCGGACGAAGAAGATGTCGATGAGCCCGTTGCCGTCGCCGTACAGCAGGCCGGGGCGGATGACGACGGGCCGGCCGCCGCGGGAGGCACGTGCCAGGACGGCGTCCTCGACGGGGCGGCGCCAGGCGACCAGGGCCGGCGGGTCCCAGGGGGCGTCCTCGCCGACGACGCCGTGGGTGTCGCCGTACACCCAGGTGCCGCCGGTGTGGAGGTACGGGCCCGCGCCGATGCCGTCCTGCATGGCGGTGGCCGCGGCCAGGTCCTCCTCTCCCGTGCGTGCCTGCGCGAGGTGGACGACGGCCTCGGCCTGCGCGGCCGCGTCGTTGAGGACGGCCAGGTCGTCCAGGGCGCCGCGGACGGGGGTCGCCCCGAGGGCGCGCACCGCCCGCGCCGCGTTCTCGCTGCGGGCCAGCGCGTGCACGGTGTGGCCGTGGCGGTGCAGCGCCCGCAGGACCGCTGTGCCGAGGTAACCGGAGCCGCCGGTGACGAAGACCTTCATGAGTGTGGACCTTTCCTTTTCGCCGATCACCTCCACCCTCCTGCCGGGCACCCGTGCGCGTCCAAGACCTGTGCGCGGGCCTGTGATGCCGGTACGGCATCAGACCGGCGGGCCGCCGCAGCGGGCATTGGGCGGGCTTCGCGGGCCCGTGCCGTACCGGGGCCCCGTCCTTCCGCGGCCCCGGGCGGGGCGGGGAAAGACCCGTGCCCTCCTCCTGTTGACCGCCCCCGGCAGGCGGTGCTGGAGTCGGCACGTGGACAGCATCCCCGCCAACCGGCGGCTCTGGAACCGGATCAGCAGCGCCTACCAGCACGAGCACGACCCGCAGATCGGCGCCGCGCCCCGGCTGTGGGGCATGTACTCCATCCCCGACGCGCACCTGCACGCCCTGGGAGACGTCACCGGCAAGCGCGTGCTCGAACTCGGCTGCGGCGCCGGCCAGTGGTCCAGGGCGCTCGCCGCCGAGGGCGCCGCCGTCGTCGGGCTCGACCTGTCCGAGGCCCAACTCGCCGCAGCGGCCCGCGCGAGGGGATCGGCACGCTACCCGCTCGTGCAAGGCGCCGCCGAACACCTCCCCTTCGCCGCCGACAGCTTCGACCTGGTGTTCTGCGACTTCGGCGGGCTCAGCTGGGCGCCCCCGCACCTGGCCGTCCCGCAGGCCGCACGCGTCCTGGCCCGGGGCGGGCGCCTGGTGTTCAACGTCGCCAGCCCGTGGTTCGAGGCGTGCTACGACGAAGCCGCCGGCCGCGTGACCACGACCCTGCAGCGGGACTACTTCGGTCTGGACGCCGTCGACGAAACCGACGGCGCGACCAGCTACCAGCTCACCTACGGCGGCTGGGTCAGGGTCCTGCGCGGCGCGGGTCTCGTCATCGACGACCTCGTCGAGCCGCGGCCCGGCCCCGGAACGCCCAACGGCTACAACGAGACCGACCCACCCGACTGGGCACACCGCTGGCCGGCGGAACTGCTCTGGGTGACCCACAAGCCGTGAGGTCCTCCGGCCCGCACCCGTGTCCGCCACCGCGGATCCGCTATCCACCCGCGCCGATTACCACCGCGTCGCCCACCCGGACCGCGCCGGGCTCCAGCACGTCCAGGTACACGCCGAGGCAGGACAGCCGGCCGAGGCTGAGGACCGGGACCCGGTGCTCGCGGGCCACCGCGCGCATGATGCCGGAGTCGGCGGGCAGTTCGGCGTGGCCCAGGGCCGGAACCACACAGCGGGGCGTGGGCACCGTGACCTGGAACAGGGCCTCGCCGATCCGCAGCGTCGAGCCCGGCCAGGAGTCCTCGGGGAATCCGGGCCCGCCGGCGACGTCGACCACGAGGTTCGGCCGGAAGCGACGCGCGTCGAAGTCCCCCGCGGGGTGGATCCGGCGGAGCCGCCGCAGGCTCGCTGTGGTGACGAGGTGGACTCTGCCGTAGTCGAAGAAGGTGCCGGGGGCGACTCGCCCCGAGGTGATGGTGTCTCCGGTCTCGTCCACGCGTGCCTTGTCGCGCAGGACGTCCGGGACGCCGCCGTCGTACCGGGGAACGGCGCGTTCGAGCGTGCCGTGTTCCGGCGGGGCGTCCGACACGGACACCCGCCGGCCCAGCAGGTCGGACAGGCGCGCGTCCAGTTCCGCCGACCCGGCACGCAGGACGGAGCCGTCCGGCAGCTCCACCCGGGCCGTCGCGGGGCCGGTCAGCCGGCTCCGGCAGCGCAGCAGCCGCTCCCACTTGCGCGGGTGCTTGGCACTGCCGACGGCGCCCCCCTCGTCGAGCACCGCGAACACCCGGTCTCCGGACAGCCCCTCCTCCGTGACCCGCACGGACGTCAGTGCCTCGCCGAGCATGGATTTCACCGGATACCGGTGCAACGCTGCCACTGTTCCCATCGACCGATTATGCGATCTTGCTCCTTCGGCTGATCCACCGCATGAGCACCTCCGGTGGTGACGCATCGCGTTACCGGCGAAGAGATCGCCGCGGCGGAGCGGCCACGGGGGCGGTTCCCGTTGTCCGGGTCGCTGAGCGTCCGCCCGCGGCCGTGCGACGGACCGGTGAGCCCGCGTTGCACGCGGGAAGCACCGTCGGCCACCCGGCGCCCCGCCCGCCGCCGCACTCCGGGGCGAGACCCGCGGCGGCGACGCCCCCGCTAGCTCTGGGCCGCCCGGCCGACGGAGGTGACGTCCGGCGCGTCGGGAACCGCCCAACTGCACGCGCCCTGCGCGAGGCCGAAGGCGGCGGATTCCTCCAGGAACAGACTGTCGGCGTCGTTGTACTGCCCCACAGCTGTCGCGTAACCCCGGGCGTCCCTGGCCTCCGCGGCGGAGAGGGCGGCGGCCAGGAAATCACTCGCCGCGAAGTAGGAGTGCTTCATGGCCGTGAAGAGTTCGACGTCCTCGTCGGGCAGATCCGACGTGTTCAGACCTTCCCAGATGTAGTTGCGCGCGTCTCGTTCGACGAGAACGGACCGGTCGTAAGCGGCGAGAGCGCCGTAGTCGGCGCTCTTCGGCGGTACGGCACCTGACCGGTCCTTCGCGCACACGCTCTGCAAGGAATCGACGGCGCCGGCCGTGGCGGCGGCCGCCGCCCTGTCGCTCGCCGAGAAACGGTGCTGAAGATCCGCGAAAGTGCCGATACCGAAGAAGAAGGCCGCGAGCCCTACGTAGGTGCTCACCTTGCCGACCCAGTCGCTGCCCGATTTCTGCTGATCGCGTACGTAGGCGTCGATACGGGCGAGGCGGTCGCTGTCCGAATCGGCCCGCCGCTCTTCCGCGGCCGAGGCCGAGGCACTCGCCGTACCGCTCCCCGCCGGCCCGTCGGAGGGCCTCGCACCGTCACCCGCGCCCGCTGATGTCCCCTCGCCCATGCTTCCAGCCTTCCCGAGCCGCGCTCCCCCGCACAAGCCCCGCCCGCGCCGTGGCCCGCTGTCCCGCACCGCATGCCCCGGCACGGCGCCCGAGTCCCGCCTCGGGCCGGGAAGGTGACCGGACCGACCGCCTCGCCGCCCCGCATGACCTTCTCCGCCGCCGGGCTGCGTGCCGGTGGTTCCGAGGCCGGCGCCTTGTGCCCGGAGCGGGTCGCCCCGGAGGAAGTCCCCTCGGTGCCGCGGCACTTCGAGCACGCTGCCGTCCGCCTGCGCGCGTCCGGGTACCCGGCGTCCGGGGGCCGTGCGCCGGCCGCAGGGTGGTCCGCGCATCCGGCGTATGCAGGGGTCATGTGCCGCCGAACGCCGGTACGCTCATTGCGTCCTTGTCCGTACTTTGCCTGCTTCTGACGTTCCGTCCGCACGTTTCGGAGGAATTGGCAGTGAAGTCGACATGCTTTTCAGCCGAACAGCGACGGCCGTCGTCATGGCCGCGTCCAGTCGCGGCCCCCAGCCGATTCAGCGTCCCGACCTGAACGTGGAGGTTGTCGTTGCGAGTTCATGAGGTATTCCGGACCCGGTCCGGCGGTGTGGCGGCCGTGGTCGCAGCAGTCGCCGCCGTGCTTGCACTCTCGGTGGCGTCCACCGCACCGGTGGCCGCCGCGGGCACGTCCGCAGGCGCCGCGCACAGTGGGGCGGGGGCGGTGTCGAAGCCGTCACCCGGGCGTCAGGCGGCGCCCATGACCGACCCGGCCGCGTGGATGACCCTGGAGGCCGGTCCCAACACCGTGAACGGTCTGGTCCTGGCGGGCAGCCCGCCCCTGACCAGCACGCTCAGCGCCTACTCGTCCTTCGACGTCGGCCCGACCCTGTACTACATCCAGATCTGGGACCTCACCACCAACACCCGTGTGGCCTCCTGCGGGTGGGGCCAGACATGCTCGGTGAGCGTCACCCAGGGCTCCACCCCGAACACCCACCGCTACGTGGGGACCGTGGCGCAGGCCGCCACGGCCTACCCACCGACCGGCATCCAGGCGACGTCGAAGGCCACCTTCGTCACCTGGCAGTCGCACCTCGCCCCGTACTACAGCTTCACCTCCGTCACCGGACTGTCGTACAGCTTCCCCCCGTACGACAGCGCGTTCACGGTGAAGACCAACGTCGACGTCAGCTCCACGCCTTACTACATCGAGATCTTCGACGTGACGAAGGGCACGCTCGTGGCCGCCTGCGGTACGGGGACGCAGTGCACCGGCACCGTGTCGCACGCCGACAGCTTCGACGACCACGTCGCCTTCATCTCCCAGTACGGTTCGGCCCTGCTTCCGCCCGGCATCCAGGCCGTGTCCTCCAGCTTCTGAGGTCGTACCGACCGACACCGGCTCCGCTCCGCTCATCGGAGCTTCCCGGTCGTACACGCGGCCGCACGCGTACGACCGGGAAGCCGGGAGAAGTCTTCGGCCCGCCCCGACAGCCGCGGTGCCCGGTCCGTGAGGCTCCCGGGACCTGGCCGTAGCGCATTTCCTGTGGGTGCGTCCGACCGGGCGTCCGATACCCGTTCGACTCCCGTTGGGGTCCCGGTAATATGTTCGCACTCACGGCGATCGCCCTCTTCGGCCGGCGTCCGCCGGCAAAAGCGTGCCATCCGGCACGAAGAGTGCTCCGTGCGGCCGATATTCGACACATCGGCCAAAATTGATATCCAAGACATCGCGGACACCTTCGCGAACAAGCAGCAGACCAGCGGTCACCACGGGGCACCGGCCGGGTGCGGTGCTGTGGGGCACGGCGGGCGCCGTGGTCCTCGGATTCCTCGTCTCGCTGGAGATCACCGCGCGCCACTACGGTCTGCCCGGGCCTGTCACCAACCAGGCGCGCGAGGTGGTGTTCGCCCCCACCTCGGGGCCGCTGCTGTACGCCGGACTGGCACTGACGACGGTGGTGCTCACCTGGCGGCAGCGGTTCGTCGCGGTCGGCGCGGCGATCGGCATCGACATCGTTTTCTGCCTCGTACGGTGGGCGGCAGGCGCCGGGATGGCCTTCGGCAACGGCGCCCTGTGGGTGATCCTGGGCTGCGCGGTCATCGCCGTCACGCGCCGCGCCGGGCAGGAGCGCACCCTGCTGCTGAAGGGTGCCGGTCTGGGCCTGCTGCTGGTGACCGGCCACAAGACCGGCGACACCTGGTTGCTCATCACGTCGAAGACGCGCCCGATGGTGTTCGACCAGTACGTGGCGACCGCCGATCACGCGCTGGGCAACCCGTCATGGCTGGTGGGCCGGGCCGTGGCGGCCACCGGTCCGGTGGGCGGCCTCGTCCTGCACGTCGTCTACGGCCAGCTCCCGATGGCGGCGGCCCTCATCGCGCTGTACCAACTGCGCAACGTGGCGGTGGAGCGCCGCTTCCCGGGCCACCACCTGGTGCGTACGTTCCTGGTCATCGGCCTGCTCGGGCCGGCCGTCTACATGGTCTTCCCGGTGGTCGGCCCGGTCTTCGCGTTCGGCGCCGACGGCAGCCACTGGGCGGCGGCCAACCTGTGGCCGGACACGCCGACGCCCATCAGGCCCCCGCACCGGATGGCGTTCGACGGGATCACCCCGCGCAACTGCATGCCCAGCCTTCACACGGCATGGGCGACCACGCTCTTCATCCACTCGCGCAAGGGTCCGCGGTACGTGCGGGCCGCCGGGGCGTTCTGGCTGGTCGCCACGCTCGCGGCGACGCTGGGATTCGGTTACCACTACGGCGCGGACCTCGTCGCCGGCGTGGTGTTCGCACTCACCGTGGAGACGGCGATGCGCGCGCTCGGCCGCGGTTGGGACCGGCGGGCGTCGCGCCTGGTCGCCCACGGTGCGACGGTCTTCGTGGCGCTGCTGTTGTCCTACCGCTGCCTGCCGTTGGACATGGCCAGGCATCCGTGGGTGTTCGGACCGCTTCTCGTCCTGGCGCCGGCCTCGGTGGTCCTCCACTACGTGCGGACCACCAGGCGCTGGGACCCGGAACTCGCGGCGGAGCTGCCGCTGGAAACGCGACCGGCGGACCCGCGGCCCGAACTGGTCTGAGCCGCGCCCCGCCGGGCCATCCCAGCGCCTGCGGGACCACGGGAGGGCTGACCCGTCCGGCGCGTCCCAGCGAGGGTCGAGCGTTTCTCCCTCAGCTCTCTCCGGCACGGCCGGCGGCACGACGCCGGGCACGGCGGGTCAGACGTGGGGGGTGCCGGGGGGTGCGTGGGTGGCGATCCAGGCGTCCACGCGGGTCCATTGTGTGAGCAGCCACTCGCTGCGGGCTTCCCGTGTGCGGGGGATGTCGCCGGACCTGACGCGCCACCACTGGGCCTGCACCGGCTGGTGCAGGGGGATGCAGCTCCAGGCCGAGCGGACCGAGTCGATGACGTCCAGGCCGGAGTGCGCCACGAAGACCACGTCGGCGGCCGGTGCCGCCTCCAGGGCCGCGAGCACGCCCGCGTCGCGTGGCGGCAGGACGTAGTGCAGCCGCCCGGCTCGCGCGGCCCTCCGCAGGCGGCCGTGGCGGCGCAGGGTGTCCACCGCTCTGCGGTGGCGGCGCGGGGTGAAGTTGCCGCCTTCCGGGAAGAGGACGAGCGCGTCTCCCGGTCCGAGCGCCGCGGCCAGCGCGCCGATCGCCTCCTGGTCCCTGCCGTCCGGCGCGGGCAGGAAGCAGTGCGGGACCTCGCTGACCAGCAAGTCCAGGCACGGGTCCGCGCGCAGTGAGCCCTTGAGCACCGTGTACGGGCGCAGACCCGCCTCGCGGAGGAGCGCGTGGAGGACGAGGAAGGAGTCGCCGGGACCGGCGTGCCGGGCGAAGACCAGCAGCGGCGGGCCAGGCCGCTCCGGCGGTGCCGGTACCCGCGGGGTGATGCGCAGGTCGAGGCCGAACAGGGGGCGCGCCGCCGCGCGCAGGTACGTCAGCAGCCGGGTCAGCACCGCGTACGCGCCCGCGGCGCGTGCCTCGCGCGCGCCTCGGACGCCCGGCGGGTGGCGTACGTACAGCGCCGCCGCCGCGACCAGGCCCGCGCAGTCCGCCAGCAGGTAGAGGAGCAGGAAGCCGACGACGCGGGCGGGCCGGGCCGGTCTGCGGGCGGCGAGGGACACCGCACCGGCGAGGGCGGCGACGGCGAACAGCGCGGCCACGACCGGGATGAGCGCGAGCAGCAGCGGCACGGTGGTGGTGCGTCGCGCCACCGCGAGGGCCGCGGCACCCGCTCGCCGGCGCGTACCGGCCGCCGTACCGGTACGGCGGCCGGCTGCCGTGGGACCGGTGGCTGGTGGCGTGCTGCCCGCAGCGGCCGCCGGGCGCCTCCGGGGAGGGGCGGCGTCCCCAGCGGCCGCCGGGCGCCTCCCGGGAGGGGCGGCGTCCGCACCGGCCCCCGGGCGCTGGGTCCCAGGGGGCGTGCCGCCGGGGGCGCCTGGCACCCGCCGGGCCTCGGAGGGCGCCCCCTCCGCGCCCTCCGCCCCGGGAAACGCACCCGCGCCGCCCGCCGCCCGCCGAGCGCCCGGCACGGCCTCCGGCCCGGCCGCGACCTGCGTGCCCTCGGGGTCACGCCCCGCCGGCGCGCCCGGTGTCGGCGTGCCCTCGCGCGGGGACGTCACTGCGGCGGCTTTCCGCCGCCGGGGCCGGCGAGAGCGGCGTCCAGGTAGCGGGAGGACGCCGCGTACGCCGCCTCGATGCGCTGCGCCGTGCGGCCGAACGTGCGGTGGCGCAACTGTCCGAGGGGGCCGGGGGTCTCCTGCGCGGAGCCGCTGGGCAGGACGTGGACGGTCACACCGCCCGGCAGTTCCGCCATGTCACGGGCGAAACGGTGACGGCGGGCGATCTCGAAGGCGACGAGGGCGACCTCCCAGGGCAGCCGCGGCGGCCGCAGGGCGTGTTCGACCCGGCCCACCTGGAGGACGTAGACCTCCTGCGCTCCCAGGGCCACCGCCCGCGAGACGGGGATGCTGTTGACGAGTCCGCCGTCCACGAAGTGCTCGCCGTCCAGTTCGACGGGCGGCAGCAGGCCCGGTACGGCGCACGAGGCGAGGACCGCCTCGATGAGCGGACCGTCCTCGAACCAGTGCTCGGCGGCCTTCTCGATGCTGGCGGCCACGCACTGGAAGGGTACGGCCAGGTCCTCGACACGGCTGACGGGCAGGTGCGAGCGGAGCAGGTCGTCCAGCGGACCGGGTGCGTACAGGTGCGTGCCGCTGCGCACGGCGGTGGTGAGCCGGCCGAGCAGTGAGCCGGTGAACACGCCGGCCCGGCCGAGCCCGGTCCACAGGTCGGCGAGGCGGTCGATGGCCGCGGGCGCCGGCTCGGCGGCCACCGCCGCGCCGTTGATCGCGCCCACGGAGGTGCCGACGACCGCGTCGGGCCGGATCCCGGCGGCGAAGAGCGCCTTCAGCATGCCCACCTCGTGGGCGCCCAGCGCCCCGCCGCCACCCAGTACGAAAGCCCTTCTCGGCCCTCCGGCCGCTCCCTCGTCCATAGGTCCCCACTTGCCCCCGCCGGCCGCGTTCACGCCCGGGCGGCCCTGAAGTCCGCCCACCGGTTGCGGGGCAGGCCTGCCTTGGTGGTGCGCCCGGCCTCGACAGCGGTGCCGCCGGGACCGGAGGAGGACACACGCCGCCGGGATCGCTCATGCGTGCGAACCGATTCCCGGGGCAGATGCCTCCAGCCGGAGCAACCGCTCCGGCCGGTCCGCCGGGCGTCCCCGGCGGACTCCACCCGGAGAAGGGGATTCACCATGTACATCGGCCTGGGAACCGTCGTTCTGATCGTCATCGTCGTCGCCGTCGTGATGTTCCTGCGCCGCGGGTGACCCCGTCGCACCCGGCCGGCCCGTCGGTGTGGAGCCGGCCGGCCCCGCAACGGGAGGACGGCGTGGACGGACCCGCTCCCCGAACCGGCGGACGCCCCGGGGCCCGGTGGCCGCGGGGCGTCGGTGACCCGGAGGACGATGCGTGCTGAGCACCGGCCGGGCGTTCGCCGGGCCGATCCCGCTCCTCGCGTGGACGCCGGCGCCGGCGGGCGGAACGGTAGAGCGGCGGTTCCCGGCCCGCCGCCGCCCCGGCCCGCCGCCTACCGCGTGTCGGGTGCGTTGAAGCAGGCCGTGACCGTCTTCCCGTGGGCGCACGGATGGGCCTGCCAGGTGTCGGCCACGGCTTCGACGAGGAAGATGCCGCGCCCTCCCGCGGAGTCGTTGTCGGGCAGGCGTGGCCGGGGGAGTTCGGGCGAGTTGTCGTGGACGGTGACGTGCAGGCCCTGTCCGTCCCAGGCCAGCGTGAGCTGGGCATCACTGCGGGCGTGGACGTGGGCGTTGGTGACGAGTTCGGAGACGGTCAGGACCACGTCGTCGGCGGTCTCGGGCGCCGTCCGGGACCAGCCGAACGCGTCCAGGTGCCGGCGGGTCCAGTCGCGGGCCTCGCTGACCGGGGTGTCCATCGGCAGTGACCGCACCCAGCCCGCTGCGTAGAGGGACTGCCGGTGCTCTCTCTCCGGTTCTGCGCCCCGCGCATCGGACGGCTCGTGAAGGGCGTCGTTCTCCGGCATGGTGGCCCCTTTCCTTCTGCGGCCGGCCCGCGCCGCACGCGCGCGCCCGGGGTGTCCTGTTTCGCGCCTTCCCCGATCGGCCGTGCGCTCACCAGTTACCCGGGAGCGGGCGGAACCGGCGGCGGGCGGACCCGGGTCGGCGGCCGGGCTGAGCCGTCGGCCGGGAGCGTGCCGGAGGCCGTCACGACGGCGGAGTGTTCCGCCGGACCACCGGGGCAGGCCTGACGTATGGACCTTCAGGGCGGTCGCGCCTTCCCCTTCGGCGCCGAGTTCGACGGCACCGGTACGAATTTCGCACTCTTCTCCGAGGTCGCGGAGCGGGTGGAGCTGTGCCTCGTCGACGAGGACGGCACGGAGCGCCGGGTGGAACTGCCGGAGGTGGACGGCGCCGTCTGGCACGGCTACCTGCCCGGCGTCGGTCCCGGCCAGCGCTACGGTTACCGGGTGCACGGCCCGTTCGACCCGGCCGCCGGGCTGCGGTGCAACCCGGCGAAGCTCCTGCTGGATCCCTACGCCAAGGCGGTGGACGGCCAGATCGACGGCGACCCGTCGCTGTGCGGCCACCGGCCGGACGACCCCGGGGAACCGGACGGCCGCGACTCGCTCGGCCACGGGATGCTGGGGGTGGTGACGGACCCGCGGTCCTTCGACTGGGGCGACGACCGCCCGCCGCGGCGCTCGTACCACGATTCGGTGATCTACGAGGCGCACGTCAAGGGGATGACCGCGCTGCACCCGGACGTGCCGGAGGAGCTGCGCGGCACCTACGCGGGCCTGGCGCACCCGGCGGTGACGGAGCACCTGGTGGCCCTCGGGGTCACCGCGGTGGAGCTGATGCCGGTGCACCAGTTCACCCAGGACGGCTTCCTCGTCGACCGCGGTCTGTCGAACTACTGGGGCTACAACACCATCGGGTTCTTCGCCCCGCACAACGCCTACTCCCGCGGCGGCAGCCGGGGAGAGCAGGTGGACGAGTTCAAGGCCATGGTCAAGGCCCTCCACGCGGCCGGTCTCGAGGTGATCCTCGACGTCGTCTACAACCACACCGCCGAAGGAAACGAGCAGGGCCCGACGCTCTCCTTCCGCGGCATCGACAACCGGGCGTACTACCGCCTGGCGGAGGACGACCCGCGCCACCACGTCGACACCACCGGCACCGGCAACAGCCTGCTGATGCGCCACCCCAACGTGCTCCAGCTCATCATGGACAGCCTCCGCCACTGGGTCACCGAGATGCACGTCGACGGCTTCCGCTTCGACCTGGCCGCCACGCTGCTGCGCCAGTTCCACGAGGTCGACCGGCTCTCGGCGTTCCTCGACATCGTCCAGCAGGACCCGGTGATCGGCCGGGTCAAGCTCATCGCCGAGCCCTGGGACATCGGCGACGACGGCTACCAGGTCGGCAACTTCCCGCCGCTGTGGAGCGAGTGGAACGGCAAATACCGCGACACCGTCCGCAGCTTCTGGCGCGGTGACGAGGGGACGCTCGGCGAGCTGGCCGCACGCATCGCCGGTTCGCCCGACGTCTACGAGCACGACAGCCGGCGCCCCCGTGCGAGCGTCAACTTCGTCACGGCGCACGACGGTTTCACCCTGCGCGATCTGGTGACGTACACCGAGCGGCGCAACGGGGCCAACGGCGAGGACGGCGCCGACGGGGAGAGCGACAACCGCTCCTTCAACTGCGGAGCCGAGGGGCCGAGCGACGATCCCGCCGTCCGCGGGCTGCGGCTGCGCCAGCAGCGCAACATGCTCACCACCCTGCTGGTCTCGCAGGGCGTCCCGATGATCTCCCACGGCGACGAGCTGAGCCGCACCCAGGACGGCAACAACAACGTCTACTGCCAGGACAACGGCACCGCCTGGATGCACTGGGACCTGGACGAGGACCGGCGCTCCCTGCGCGACTTCACCGCCCGGCTGCTCGAACTGCGCCACGCCCACCCCGTACTGCGCCGCAGGCGGTTCCTGAGCGGCCCGACCGGCGACATCCCGGCGGAGCGCGCCGACGTCGCGTGGCTGCGGCCGGACGGCCGTCCCATGGCCGTGGAGGACTGGCGGCGCGGCGACGCCCACGCCCTCACCGTCCACCTCTGCGGCGACAGCGACATCGAACGGGCGCAGCGCGGCCCCTCCCCCGACGACTCCTTCCTGCTGCTGTTCAACGCCTACCACGAGCCGGTGGAATTCCGGCTGCCCACGGCGGGCTACGCCGGGAAGTGGCACTCCGTCGTCGACACCGCCGACCCCGCGGCCGCTCCCCGTGTCCGTGCGGCGGGGCAGTCCTTCGACCTGGCCGCCCACAGCATGCAGGTCCTGCGGGCTCCGCGCACCGGCTGAACCGGTACGAGGACGGAGGGCGCGGCGGCCACGGGTGCCCTCCGTCGCCCGCGTGGTGGTGGCGAGTGCCGGCGAAGATCGAGGGGATGCGGTCGAAGGCCGGGCGGCCGGCCGAGCGGGGCTGGCTGACCGCGACGCCCTCGGGCCGGTTCACACGGCGACGGCCCACCGGCTCCGGGGATGCGGTGTGTTCTGCGAGCGCCTCAGGGAACGATGTGGCCCGCGGCGCGGAACAGCTCGTACCACTCGGCCCGGGTGAGCGGCAGGTCGGAGCCCTGCGCGGCGCCTGCGACCCGCTCGGGGCTGGTGGTGCCGAGGACGACCTGCATCTGAGCGGGGTGGCGGGTGATCCACGCGGTCGCGATCGCGATGGCGGGGACGTCGTACTGGGCGGCGAGACGGTCGATGACGGCGTTGAGTTCGGGATAGTCCGGCGAGCCGAGGAAGACACCCGTGAAGAAGCCGGCCTGGAAGGGGGACCACGCCTGGACGGTGATGTCGTTCAGACGGCAGTAGTCGACGATCCCGCCGCCGTCGAGGGTGGCCGCCTGCTGCTCCGCGAGCATGTTCGCGGCGATCCCCTGGGCGACGATCGGCGCGTGGGTGACCGAGAGCTGGAGCTGGTTGGCCACGATGGGCTGGCGCACGTACCTGCGCAGCAGGTCGATCTGGTGCGGGGTGTGGTTCGAGACGCCGAAGGCGCGCACCTTGCCCGAGGACTCGAGCGCGTCGAAGGCGCGCGCGACCTCCTCGGGCTCGACGAGCGCGTCCGGGCGGTGCAGCAGCAGGATGTCGATGCGGTCGGTCCGCAGGGCCGCGAGCGAGCCCTCGACCGATTCGACGATGTGCTCGTAGGAGAAGTCGTAGTACCACCCGTCCGTCACGATCCCCGTCTTGGTCTGGATCGTGATCTCGTCGCGCTGCGAGGGGCTCAGCGCCATCGCCTCGGCGAAGCGGCGTTCGCAGGTGTGCAGCTCGCCGCCGTAGATGTCGGCGTGGTCGACGAAGTCGATACCCGCTTCGCGCCCGGTGCGGACGAGCTCCCGGATCTCCTCGTCGCTCTTGTCGGCGATACGCATCAGGCCGAGCACGACGTTGGGGGCGACGATGTCGGTACCGGGCAGGGTGAAGCTCTTCACGAGGGATTTCCCTTGCAGATGTCCAGGTCTGCACAGTACAAGCGGACATCCCCGCATCCTCGGGAGGGCTCGCGTCCATCAGGGGACATCCCGCGCCACCCCGGCCCGCCGCGTTCCGCCCGCCCCTCCCCCGCCCCTGCCCGCGCGCGGCGCCCGCGCCGCCGGTGGGGGCTGCGAGAAGGCGCGCGGGGAACGGTCCGAGGCCGTCCGTGAGCTGTCCGTCTCCACCACGTGGCTCCTGCCGAACGACAAGGCCCACGTGGACGGCGGATCGCGGGGCAGACACGGGCGCCCGCGTGGCCGAGCCGTACGGGCCGGAGCTGACGTTGCGCCAGAAGAACGCGAAGGCCTCCCGGCGACCACCGCCGGAGCCGACCGGCCCCACGCGTCGAGAGCCAGGGCAGATCTCCACCGCCCAGTCGAAGGCCGACGCCTTGCTGACCCTCGCCTTCCGGGCGAAGCGGTCGGTCGAGATCTACACGTTGAAGGACGAGGACGCCCACTTCCCCATCGACGCCGGACGGATCTGCCCCGACCTCTCGACCGACTCCTACAAGAGGGAGATCGACGACGTCAGGCTCGCGAGTGAGCTGACCTCGTCGTGGGGAGAGATACTCACCCTGGTCGACATGCAGACCGACTGCACGGACTACTTCGACGGGCCGCTCGACGCGGACTGGCTCAGGCGATCGTTCGAACTCGCCGACCCCCAGGTGGCCGAGCTGAAGTCGCAGCACCGCTTCACCTTCGCGATCGATCCGGTCGCCGACCTGCCGGACGACCGTGTCGAAACGAAGATCAAGAGCATCCGTCTGGCGCTCGTCGGAGCGTCTCACCCCGAGGACGAGATCTCGTGCGAGGTGCGCCACGAGGGGAAGTACCAGCAGCGCCGCCCCGACAGCAGCGTGACGACGCAGTGGCTGCTGCCGAAGGTCAGCACGCGCAGCGCCAAGACGGAGCCGCTGCCCCCCGCTGAGTTCGGCGACGACTCGCCCCTCGACGCCCCCAAGTCACTGGCGTTCTGGGGACGAGGCGTGGGCGGGGGCTGGCAGGTGACAATCCCCCAGCACGAGTTCGACACCGGACTCAACCTGGACGGGCTGGCGCAGATCCAGGTGTGGATCGGGTACCAGTTCCTCCACGGGTGACCCGGCCTCGGCTCCCCTCCGATCCCACCACGGCCCCGGCCACGGCCGTTCGCGCCCTGCGGGTGGGACGGCAGCCATCGGCACTGCAGCGGACATCGCCGCCGGCCGACCGGGGAATCCACCCCGAACCGGTGCGGCACCTGAACTCCGAGCACGTCAACGGAACGTGTGGGACCGCTGACCCGGACCGGGAGGGTCGAAGCTCACCCCGTTCTCGTCGAGTGCGTTGAAGAGGTCCCGGACCATCCAGACGCGCGTGAGCGTCCGGCGGGCGAGAGCACACAGACGATGCCCGTGCGCCTTCACGACGTCCCTACGGCCGTTCGGCCATGCCGGCCGGTAGCCCGCTGCCGTCTGGAGGCCGAGCCGCCGAGACCGGCTGCCGTCGGCGCCGCCGGGCAGACCCCGCGATGTCACGAAACCGTTGGCCAGGGCCGCTGCCCAACCAGTAGTCTCACCAGGCACATCGGCGTGTAGCTCAGTCAGAAGAGCACCGGGCTCCGGACCCGGAGGGCGCGGGGGCAGAGCCCGCCACGTCGGCTATGGACAACGACTCCGGCCGCGACGACGGCCACGATGCCACCACATCCGGTCGGGCACCTGCCGGTGTTCACCGTACCTACCCGCTGGGCGAGTTGGCCTCGGCGTTCACCACGGCTGCGACCCATCACGATCCTCGGGTGCGGGCCCGCGCCGAGGATCGTGCGGCCCGCTGGCGCAAGGTCCTGACCGGCATGACCGACGGCACGCTGACCATTGGATCGCGCACCCCGGTTGCCGGCCTGCCCGCCTGGGTCACACCGGAGGTCGTCCGTGGCGGCTTCGCCACCGGCACCCCGGCCGCGGGCGGGCCGATGCTTCCGCACGAAGCCCACGCCGCACGCCGCGCCGGCCTGCCTGCCGAGCGCCGTTCCTTGTTCGCGTACGCCCTGACCACCGCAGGCCAGGCCGAGCTGACGGACCTGCTGGCATCGGGCGCCTACAGTGTCGACCTGCCCGAAGAAGCGGCCCTGCTGACCGTCACCTGGCTCGCCAACCACGGGGAGACCGCGACCGCACTGGAACTCCTCGACGTGCTGGAGCCCTTCGCCGACCGCCTGCGATTCCTGCCGCGCCCGGTATCTGCCCCGCCGGCGGGGGCGAACAGCGGCATCGTGTTCCGCTGGACGGTCGGAGAAGTGCGCGAGCGCCTGCGGGAACGGCGCCCGCACGCCGATGTCGAGGCCATGAACGAGGCACTGTCCGTCTGGAACCCCTTTGCCGACGAACTGCTCGACCACTGGCTGAAGACCGTACGCGACGGCCGCATCCTGGCGGAGACCCCGGCGCCGGAGTGGAGGGAGCAGGCTGCCGCCCTGCTGGAGCGCTACCGTGCACTCGCCGCCGAGCACACCTTGTGCGGTAAGCACCGTCGCCCGAAGGAGAACGCGTTCATCCTTCGGACCGCACTGGAGGACCTGGTCCGCGGACGGGACCTCGATGCGCGGCGCCGCGGGATGGTGCAGCACGCCGTCGAGTCGATGGTGCGCCGCCGCGGGGCACCCGGCACGCCCGAGCACAGCGCGCTGCGCGCCCGCCAGGCCGCGGACGCCGCCCGCCCGACCCACCAGGCCATGGCCGAGCTTGCCGCCGGGCGTCTTGCAGATCTGCCGGCGGACACCGGCACACCGCAGGCCCGCGGCTTCACGGTTCCGGTCACCCCCGCCGAACACGCGACCACGGGCCTGCCCGTCGGCGCCGACGTGCCTGAGTCCGTCGCCCGCCTGGTACGCCGAGCGCTGGCCGCCGACGTCCCCACCCTCATCGGGGCCGGCGTCGTGCCGTCCGCCGAGGTACTGGCCGCTCTCGTGCCCCAGCTCGTCGCGACGGCGACCGCCGCCTCATACCCCGACCCCCATATGCGCCGGCTGATGGCCGCCGCGTACGGGGCGTTCCGCAACCGGCGCTCGCTGCTCCTGGTCGACCTCCACCACCAGGTCCGCTTCGAGGAGCTGCCCTGGGTACGGGCCGTCGAACGGCACCGACAGACCACTGACCCGGTACGCGCCACAGCACGACGCACCCTGGCCGATCTCGGCGAGCTCGCCCTGCAAGGCTGGCCCGGCACCGTCCTGCCCAACCCGCTGGTGAGCGAGCTCGCCACACTCTCCCGAACCGCGGGGCTCACGCTGCCGTGGACCGAGGAACTCGCCGCTGACATCTTCATGGGCACCTTCACGCCCAAGTTCCCCGACGCCGCGCGGGCCGCGGCCGAGCTCCTCGACGGCACCCTGTACGCGGCCTACTACGGCATTGACTGCGCGGCCGTCGCCGGTATCGGGCAGGAGGCCGCCGACGGCAGGGGACGCCGCGGTGCTTCGCAGTTCGCGGCGCTGTGTCACGAGCGGGCCGGTGTCGCGGGGACGAGCTGGCTGTCGGTCGCCGAAGGGGGCGCGGTGATCGAGCAGGCCCAAATCCTCACCACGCACAACCTCGCCCTGCTCGCCGGCCCGGTCGGTGTGACTCCACCGTCCGGCTGGGCGGCACTGGCCCGCGGGGCGTTCGCCACCACCTGCCGTCTGGCCGCGCGGATCCATGGCAACCCGCGGCCGCTGACGACCATCAAGGACATGGCCTACGCCTGGCGCCAGGTCCTGTTCTACCTGTCGATGGTCGCCTCCGACGAGTGCGATGCCGTCCTGGAGCAGTTCGACGGCGACGTGGCGCGGTGTCCCGACCACGCCCGTGGGCGCCTCGCGCCGGTCCTGGCGGGGGTGCGTCTCGTGCGTGAGGGCGGCGACTTCGGCCCCGGCGGCGGCCCGGTGGACGGCGGCGCACGCCGCCTCGTCGGCTGGACACCCGCCGGCCCCCACTGGCTCCAGGCATAGCGCGGGCGCCGCAGCCCGCACGCCGGACGGCCCTGCCCGGAATAACCGACCGCCGGATACCGCCCGCGCCGAGAACACGGAGGAAGCCGCTGCGGATCCTGGCCCGCGGCCTCGGGCAGGACCTCGGCTCCGTCCGCTCCGCACGAAGGGGATCAGAGCCGTTCCCCCCCCGGTTCGGGCCCGGAGGGCTCCGTGCGGCCCGCCGTCGGCGCGGCCGGGGGGAGGAGCGGGGCGAGAAGCGCGCGAAGCGGGGCGGCGGCTCGCTGCCGTCCCGTCCCGCGACGGCACTTGGGTCCTTTGAAGGTGTCCACCGGGATCAATCCCGCTCGAAGGGGGATCACTCCCGCACACGGCTCCTGTCATGGTGCGCCGGGCGTGCCAATTTTCCCTCAAATTCGGCGCCGGACCGCACATCTGACGGCCCCACGTGATCAACTCTGACGTGCACAGACCAATGCACAGACCAGCACCGCGCTACGCAAGGGGTTACCTGTTGCACGCTTCAGCCCGGAAAAGACACTGGCTCGCGGTACCGGTAGCTGCCGCGCTGGCCGCACTGTTCGCGGTCCCGGCGGGTGCCGCCCCCGGCGGCCACCCCACCCACCCGCGGCTGGCCACGGAGAAGGCCGCCACCCAGAACGCCACCGCGACGCCGTCCGGCGAGGACGACGGCGGTGACGACGACAGCGGTGAGGAGTCCGACGAGATCGCCGAGGGCGCGGCCCAGTACGCCGAGGCGCGCACCGCGCCCGGGGTCGTCGCGCCGGGCGCGTTCTCCGCGGCCTGGGAGCAGCTGAACAAGCTGCCCTCGACCGGCGGCAACTGGCAGCACCTCACCGGCCTGCCGTACGACTCCGACGACCCCCGCTACCGCGACTACGACTCCAACTCCAGCGGCGGAGCCGGCCTGGTGACCGGGCGGGCTGCGGCGCTGGCCGCGGACGACGGCGGCTACGTCTACGAGGGCAGCGCCGGCGGCGGCGTCTGGCGCTCGTCCACCGGCGGCGGGCACTGGCAGCCGATCAGCGACGCGCTGCCCACCCAGGCCACCGGCGCCCTCGCGCTCGACAAGGGCGGCCGGCTGTGGCTCGGCACCGGCGAGGCCACGACGAACGCCGACGCCTACGAGGGCAGCGGCGTGTACGTCCTCAGCCGCCCGCGGTCCGGCACCTTCACCCCGGCCGACCGGGTGGGCGGCAAGGAGCTCGACTCCACCACGATCCACACCCTGCGCTTCGGCGGCGACCGGGTGTGGGCGTCCACCAGCCGGGGCGTGTGGAGCCACTCCACCAGTGACCTGCGCGGCCCCTGGACGCTGGAGTTCGCCCCCAACCCCGACTACCTGCCCGGCGGCCCGCTGGCCCACGACCCGAACGCGCCGTACAAGAACATCGCCAACGACGTGGCCATCGACCCACGCGACCCCGGCAAGGTGATGCTGGCGATCGGGTGGCGCAGCGGTGACACCTACAACGGCTTCTACACCAAGCAGCACGGCACCTGGACGAGGGTCGACTCGCTCGGCGCCCTGCCGACCGACGCGGGCGACGTGGGCACCGTGACCTTCGCGCGGTCCGCCGACGGCTCGCGGTACTACGCCGTCGACCAGTCGCCGGAGAAGCTGAACGCCGGGGACGAGACCGTCCTGGACGGCATCTACGTCTCCAGGTCCGGCAGCCCGCTCGGTCCCTGGACCAGGATCGCCGACGCCGACACCCTGGGCGCCTCCGGCTCGGCCCTGGACCCGCCGGGCAGCCAGTCCTGGTACAACGAGTTCCTCCAGGTCGACCCGACGAATCCCGACCACGTGTACGCCGGTCTCGAAGAGGTCTTCGAGACCACGGACGGCGGTTCCAGCTGGTCGGCCGTCGGCGCGTACTGGAACTTCTACTTCCCCTGCTGGAGCATCGACCCGGCCAAGCAGACCGGGGACTGCCAGCCGACCACCCACCCCGACCAGCACGCGGTCGCGGTCGGCAGCTACCACGGGAAGTCCTGGGTCTACGTCGGCGACGACGGCGGCGTCTACAAGCGCCCGCTCAACGGCCACAAGGACGCCGACGGCCACGCCACCGACTGGACCTCCACCAACGACGGCACCATCGACACCCTGCAGTACTACTCGGTGGGCGTCGGCAAGGACCCGTCCGGGCACGGCCTGGCCGTCAACGGCGGCCTGCAGGACAACGGCCAGTCCCAGCTCCGCGCCGGCGACAAGGTCATGGGCTCCAACTTCGGCGGCGACGGCGGCGACACCCTCACCGACCCGGCGAACGGCTGCAACATCGCGCAGGAGTACGTCTACCTCGCCGTCAACGTCACGCAGAACTGCGCCGTCAACGACGGCGCCTGGGTGGACGACCCGGCCAGGGCCACCAGCTACGACGTGGCCCCGCCGGACAACGAGACCGGCGCCGCCCGCTTCACCGCGCCGCTGACCGCCGACACCGAGAACGGCGACGTGTGGGTCGCGGGCGGGCAGCACGTGTGGGTGCAGAGCCACGGCTACGCCATCCGCAGCGGGGACGAGTGGACGGACGCCTTCGACCTCGGCGCCGGCCACACCGCCACCGCGGTCGCGGCGCAGGGCGGCAAGGTGTACGCCGCCTGGTGCGGGCCCTGCAACAACCAGGGCTTCACGCGCGGGCTCGCCGTCGGGAACGCGGACGGCACCGGCTGGCACCAGGTCGACCTGCCCTCCACGGGCGCGCGGGGGGCGGTGCCCAACCGCTACCTCGCCGGGCTCGCCGTCGACCCGTCCGACTCCGCGCACGTCTACCTCGCCGTGAACGGCTTCTCACGGCAGTGGACGGAGGGCCCGGGCGCCGGCTTCGGCCACGTCTTCGAGTCGCACGACGGCGGCACCACCTGGCAGGACATCTCCGCGAACCTGCCGGACGTGCCGGCCAACGCGCTGCTGGCCCGGCCCGACGGCGGCCTCCTGCTCGCCACCGACATGGGCGTCGTCTACCGCGCCCCCCACCACACCGGCTGGGAGCGTGTCGGCCGCATGCCGGCGGTCGCGGTGCTCCAGCTCAAGCCCGGCCCCGACGGCCGCATCTACTCGGCCACCCACGGCCGCGGCCTGTACGCGATCAACGCCGGCTCCCTGAAGTAGCCCCACCGCACGCCGGCCCGAGCGCCCCGCCACCTCCGGGTGGCGGGGCGCTTCCGCGTCTCGCCTCCCCGCCGGCCGCGTCCCCGCCCCGGTGGTCGCCCGTGTCCTCCCGCCGCGCGGGTCCTTCACGGGCCGGAGTTCGTCCGGAGCAGCGCCGTACCCAGCGGGGTGAGCGTGTGCAGGATGGTGTTGCGAAGGCGTGTGGAGGTGGTCAGACCGGCCTCCCGCAGGGTGGTGGCGTGCTGGCTGGCCGTGGGAGGGGTGACGCCGGTACGCCGGGCCAGTTCCCCGGTGGTGCAGCCGCCTTCGATCACGCGCAGGCAGGCGGCGCGTGTCGGGCCCAGGAGGTTTCCCAGCGCCCGGGGGTGCGGGGGGGCTGTCGGGGGTGATCCACCAGGCCGGCGTCCGCGGAAGGGGGTAGACCAGCACCGGCGGCAGGGTGGGGTCGATGAGGGTGACCGGCCGGCGCCAGCAGAAGGCCGAGGGCACCATGACCAGCCCGCGCCCCCCCAGGACGATGTCGCGCTGCAGGTGGTAGTCGACCTCCAGCACCGGCGGGCGCCACCTCATGGTCGGTCCCAGGGTCGCCAGCAGCCCGTCGCAGCCGTGGTCGAGCACGGCGCGGGCCCTTACGGCACGCTCGGAGTCGACCAGGGCCTGCATACGGGACCAGTACGGGACCAGAGCGGCGCGGTGGTAGCCCCGCAGCGCCTCGCCGAGTTCGGCCAGCGCCTGGCTGCCGCCGGCCATCAGGGCACGGGCCCCGGGCGGCACGCGGGTGAGGACGGCAAGCTCCCTGCGCAGCCGGGCGCGTGGGGTGGCCAGTACCGCCTCGATGCCCTCCTCGAGTCCGAGGGCGGCCCGGGCCGGGGTGAGGAAGTCGGGGAAGTCGCCCACCGGCGGTGCCAGCCAGCGCAGTAGCCACAGGTGGTGCCGCGGCAACCGGCGCAGTCCGGTGCGGATCTGCGCCCGCCAGGGGTCGTACACCGCCCTGCCGCGTGTGGTGCCGAGCAGGTTGATGCTGAGCACCGTTTCCCAGAGGGGGTCCGGCTGCCGCGCGAAGCGGACCCGGGAGAGGTCTTCCTCGTTGAAGTGCACGCGCAGCACCGCTACCCCCCGGCTCACCCCCGATGTGTCGGCTCAGTGTGCGAGTCGCCGATGTGCGAGAGATAGCTCCTTTCAGGTCACAGCAGCCGCCCGGCCAGGCTCGAATGCACCGTCAGGCCCATGCGCCCCCGGGGGCCCTCCGGCCGTGCACGGCACCTCCCGACCCCCCGTGCGCAGGCTGTCCTGGGTGATTCGGCCGTGCTCGAAGCTGCTCGCCCCACGAGAACGGAGGACCGGAGACTGAGGGCCGCGCCAGGACGGACCGGAGTACGAACCGGAGCCCGCCGGGCGCGGAACGGGACAGGTGAAACGTCATCCACAGGAGGGAAGCCGGATCATGAAGCTCTGGACCAAGCGAATCGCCCTCGGTCTGTCAGCGACCGCGCTGTGCATGGGGGCCGCCGCGGGGACCGCCTCCGCCGCCGCTCCCAGCGGCAGTCCGGCGGCGAGCGCCGGCGGGATCGTGAAGCCCATGGACTGGAACGGCAACTGCTACGCCATCTCGTACACGTCCACCTCGTTCACGGGGTGGTGCGACGGCACGGGCCCGTACAACTACGGGACCTACGTCGTGTGCTCCAACGGGGGCACGTACGACAGCACCTACGTGCACTGGTACGGCGACCGGCGAGGCGTGACGGCGTACTGCCCGTCGGGAACGACGCGCGTCAGCCAGGGGTACGACCTGTACTGACCCGGAGCCGGGGGGGAGGATGAGGCCCGCCGCCCAGATGGGCGGCGGGCCCGCCGCCGTGCCCGCCGCACGGCCCACCGGGGCGTCCGCGCGCACCCCGTCACGCCGAAGTCCCCGGGGAGCTTCGGGAGTACGGCCGATCGCGGGTCGTGCCGGGACACGGAGGCGCGTCGCCGTCGATGACGCCGCGGGCGAACACCGCTGCCGATAGCATCGCGCTGGTCGTCGGCCTGTGCCTGCCCGGCGCCGCCGCACCGTACGAGAGGCGTTGCGACCTGCCGAGGAGGCGGAACATGCCCCACCAGCCCACCCGACGGACGGTTCTGCACAGCATGGCCGCGGGCGTGGGGGTGATCGCCTTCGACCCGCTGGCCCGCTCCTGGGTCACGGCCCCGGCCGGCCCGCGCTCCGCGGACACCGCGGGCAACGGCCTGGCGGGCGTGCCGAAGCTGGACGGCACGCTGCTGACCGACCCCGCGTCGCGCGCCGCCGACGCGGACGACTTCGGCCACTCCGTGCACCGCCTCCCGGCCGCCGTCCTGCGGCCCGGCTCGGTCGCCGACATCGTGGCGATGGTCCGGTTCTGCAACACCCATCACATCCAGGTCGCCGCCCGCGGCCAGGGCCACGGCACCAACGGCCAGGCGCAGGTGGCCGGCGGGCTGGTCATCGAGACCGCGCCGCTGGACGCGATCGGACCCGTACGCCCCGGTGCGGCCGGCACCGGAACCGTGTCGGTCGGCGCCGGCGCCGTGTGGAGCGCGGTCGTGCAGGCCACCCTCGCGCACGGCCTCACCCCGCCGGTCTTCACCGACTACCTGGAACTGTCGGTCGGCGGCACCCTGTCGGTCGGCGGGCTCGGCGGCCAGTCGCACCGGTACGGGGCCCAGGTGGACACCGTCACCGCTCTCCAGGTCGTCACCGGCGCCGGGGAACTGGTCAGCTGCTCCCCCACCCGCCGCCCCGACCTCTTCCGCGCGGTGCTCGCCGGACTCGGCCAGTGCGCCGTGATCGTCTCCGCAACCCTGCGGCTCGTCACCGCGCCCACGTCCGTACGCCACTTCCTGCTGCCGTACACCGACCTGGCCACCTACCTCGACGACCAGCGGCGCTTGGCGCGTGACGGGCGGTTCGCCTACGTGGAGGGCTCGATCGCACCCGACGCGACGGGGGCGTTCACCGGCTACGTCATCGAGGCGACCGCCTACGGCCCGCCCGCGGGGCCCGAACCGGACGACACCGCGCTGCTCCGCGGCCTGCGCTACGACCGGTCCGGTGCGGTCACCGCCGAGACCCTGGGCTATTTCGACTTCCTCGACCGGCTGGCCCCGGGCGTTGCGGCGCTGGAAGCGGCAGGCTTCTGGGCGTGGGCCCACCCCTGGTTGAATCTGCTGCTGCCCGGCGACCGCGCCGCCGCACTCGCCGGCACCCTGCTGGACCGGATGGCCGGGCAGGACACCGGCCCCGGCGGTGTCGTCCTGCTCTATCCGCTCTCCGCCGCCCGGCTGCACACCCCGTTGCTGCGGATGCCGGACGACCCGGTGCCGTACCTGTTCGCGGTGCTGTGGACGCTGGATCCGGCCGACCCCGCCGCGGTCGCCGCACGCGCGGCCGCCAACCACGCGGCGTACGAGACGGTGCGCGCGGCCGGCGGCACGCAGTACCCGGTGGGCACCATTCCCATGAGCGCCGCGGACTGGCGCCATCAGTACGGCCGCGCCTGGGCGGAGTTCACAGCCGCCAAGCGCCGCTACGACCCGCGCGGGCTGCTGGCCCCCGGCCAGCACGTCTTCCCGGCCTGACCGGCAGCCCCGTCGGCCCCGCGCGTCCGCGGCCGCCCGTGGGCAGGCGGCCTCCACCACGGAGGCCGCCCGCCGCCGCTCGGTGACGTCCCCCCGGCCCGGATCCACCGCGGGAGGCGCCGGGTGGTCCCGGGTGCTCCGGCCGGCTCACCGACGCCGCCGCCGGCCCGGTCAACGGCTCGCTCGCTCCGGCGGTACCCCGGCGCCGGACGGCGTACCGGCTGCGGCCCCGAGTGCCGCCTCGACCGCCGCCGCTTCCATGCAGCGGGCGAACGCCTCTGCCTGGGCGGGTGATACGTAGTGCGTGTCGATGCGGATGTCCAGCGCCAGCGCGCCGTCGGGCGCGTCGTCGGCGTAGACGAAGAACCGCTCCGAGGACGTGTCCTGGCGCCCGGTCCAGGTGAACACGGTCTCTTCAAGGGCCGCCCGGAGTTCCTCCGCCAGTTCGCCGGGGGCCGGCTGCCGGGCGGTGTCCGGCGCCAGGGCGTGCGTCGTGCGGTCGTTGAAGTAGGTCCCGATGACGATGTCCTCGCCGCGCTCGCGGGAGAGCAGGGCGATCAGCGCGTCCAGGTCCTCCGGCTGGTAGTAGGCGTGCTTCCAGGCGGAGACGGTGGCCCGCTCGGCCCGTTCGACGACCTCGGCGAGGGTGGCTCCCTCGACGTCGAGGGAGCACATGCCCGACTGCGAGACAGGGCACACCACATCCGACAGCGCCGACCGGAAGCGGTTGCTGACCACCGGCCGGACCACCACGGGGCTGATACCGGTGGCCCGGTGCAGGCCGAGCGCGAACAGCGCCATCAGAACTGCCGGCGTTCCGGCACCGGTTCGCGCGGCTATCCCCGGCAGGGCCGCTGCGAGCGCCGTGGAGCGGAACTCGCCCAGCCAGTGCCGCGGCGTGCGCGGGTCCGTGGGCCCCGGCAACTGCCGTGCGGGCACCGTCCGCAGTATGTTCTCGAAGAACCGCAGGGTCCGCCGGCTCTGCCGCTGCCCGGCGGGAGACCGCTGCCAGCGGGCCTGTTCGAGCTGCTGCATGCCCTGGACGGGCGCGGTCTCCCGGGACGCGACGTCGCGGAGCATGATCGCGCCGCCGCGCCCGTCCGTCACGAGGTGGTGGAGGATGGTCACCAGCCACGCCGGCCGGCCGTTCTGCCGCACCACCGCCATACGGATCGGCCAGTCCTTGGCGTAGTCGAAAGCCGTACGCCGGTAATGCGCCTCGACCGCCGCGGCGGCCTCGTCGGCGTCGCCGTCCGGGGCGGCGTCGTACACCTCGAGGGTGACCTCGCCGCTCGCGAAGAGCTGTTGCCGGGGCCGTCCCGTGGCGTCGAAGCGCAGCCGGGTACGCATGGCGGGGAAGCGGACCATCAGGTAGCGCAGTTCGTCGGCGATGTCCGCAAGCGTCCGGTCCGCCTCCAGCGGGGCCCGCCCGCCGATGGGCAGTGCCGACTCCTGCCGGCACATGGCGCCCCAGATCTCCCACATGCCCCAGGTCATCTCGCCCTCGCCCTCGCCCTCCCCCGCGAAGCCGACGGCCAGCCGCTCGGCAGGGAGCGGCACCGGCGCATCCTCGACGGCGCCCGTGCCGGAACCCGCCGTCCGCGCGCGGTGCCGTTCCCGCACCTGCGACTTGCGCGCCTCACCGGAGAAGTCCGCGGTCACGTCCGCCTCGTCCATCACCACGACCTTGCGCAGCGTGGCCGCGGCGGCGGGCTCGAGTGCGGCGTGCACCGCGCCCGTACGGTCGGCCCGCCGATCGGCGCCCGTGTGCAGCGCGAGCAGGACGTCGGTGACGACCTCGCCGCCGACCCGGTCGGCGACCACCACGCAGTCGTGCACCTCCGGGCACGCGGCGAGGATGCGCTCCTCCGCCACCGCCGGGTACAGCCACTTCCCCCCGCCCAGCGGCACCGCGTCCGCCGCCCGGCCGACGTGGTAATAAAAGCCCGCCTCGTCCTGGTACATCAGGTCACCGGAGATGTGGAAGCCGCCCTGCCGTCCGCGGTACGTCGCCCCCGAGTCGTTCCAGTGGCCCGGCGACAGTGTCGGGGCGCGCAGGCCCAGATGGCCGACCTCGCCGGCCGGGACCTCCCGGCCCGTCGCCAGGTCGAGCAGCGCCACCTCGGCGAAGCCGTGCGGGACGCCGACGCAACGCCCGTACCGCCCGGTCGTGGGGGTGTGGGTGATGTGGAAGGCGGAGTGGCCCATCTCTGCGGAGCCAAAGCCGTCCTCGAAGGCGGAGCCGGGGATCCGGCGGGGGCCGTCGGGGGTGGGGGCCTCGCGCGAGCCGTGGGCGACCAGCCGGCGGATGTGCGATTCCGGCGCGGGGCCCCCGCTGCCGGACCACAGCGCGACCGAGTCGAGGTCGTGCGCCGCCAGGTCCGTCCTGGCCAGCTGTGCCCAGGTGGCGGCGGTGCCGAGAACCCTGCCGGGCCTCCAGCGCCCGATCGCGGCCACGACCGCGGGACCGTCGTGCGGCGCCGACAGGAACAGGGTTTCGCCGCGCAGGCACAGCGCCGTGTTCAGCGCCTGGACGCAGTCCGCGTGGGCGGCGGGCAGGGCACTGAGCGTCCGCTCGTCGCCCGGGACGGGCGGGGCCGCCAGCCGGAGCACCCGCGTGGCCGCGAAGAGGCCGGCATGGGTGTGCACCACGGCCGCGGGTGTCCGGGCCGTGCTCGGGGAGTGGGTGACGGCCACCGGGTCGTCGGCGTGGTGGCGGTGGTGCGCCGGCGCGTCCGCCGGGTCCGCGGTGCCGGTGTCCGCCGCCTCCACGTGCCGGTCGACACCCCCCAGGTCGTGGCCGGCCAGCAGGGCGCGGTGCCCGGGATCGGTCATCAGCGCCACCGGACGCAGCCTCCGCAGGAACCCGGCGGCGACATCGCCCGCCAGGGACCGGTCCATCAGTGCGGGGACGGCCCCGAGCCAGGTCAGGGCCAGGAACGTCAGCAGGCAGTCCGCGGACCCCGACACGTACACCGCCACCGGGTCGCCCCGCCCGATGCCGTGCGCGTGCCACCACGCCGCCCGGGCGGCCACCCGCTCCCCCAGCTCGCCGAGCGTCAGCCGGTGCCCGGCGGGGTGGCCGTCGACGGGCGTGTCGAAGGCCGCCCCCGGACCCGCCGGATCCGCTCCGAGCGCTAACAGCGTGGGCAGCACGTTGCCCGCTCCCACGTCCGGGTCGGCCACGAGCACGGCCCGGATACCCTCGCTGTCCACGGCGTTCTCCTTCATGTCGGCCTGGCGCCACGTCGTCCCGCCCCCACCGCTGCGCGGCGCCTCAGGAGCGCGCCCGGCAGCGGCATGACGGGACAGGACTACACCGCGGGATTTGGCTGCACAAGGCGTCGCGCACGGCTACGCAGGGGCTCCGCCGACGCCGCGGCACAGGCCCGTGGAGGGATCGCGCGACGGGGACCGGTGCGCCGGCCCGAGCCGCGCCTGGCGGCCGGCAGCCGAGAGGAGTTCACCGAAAGCCTCGCCGCCGAGGTGACGTGCCGTTCCATGGACCGGCTCGTCGGCGACGGCCGCCAGGTCCTTCCCGTGGCAGGCGGGTACTCCGCCCACCGGTCCTCGGGGACACACCGTGGAAGCAGTTCGGCACCACGCACCGGCGCTGCCGCCATTCGGCCGGATTCAGCAGAGCAGAATGGCACCGTGGCCAACTCCTACGCGCAGTCCATCCTGAGGACCACGAGCACGGCGGAGGCGCTGGACATCGTGCGCCGACTGCTCGACCTTGCCGACACCAGCGTTCTCAGCGTGGACTTCGACGCGCGTGTCTCCGAGGAACCTGTCCTCGATGCACTGCTCGAGCTCCTGCCGGACACGGGCTGGTGGACGGAGACGGACGGCGCGGACGGCGCGTCGTCCGACGCCGGGGACGATCCGCACGCCCACCTCCCCCTGTACATCAGCGGGTGCGGGTTGCCGCCGGAAGCCGTCGACCGCCTGATCGCGGCATCGGGGACGAGCCCTGCCTGCATCCGCTGGGATTTCTGGGCCTGGCCCGCAGCACCCGAAGCAGGTCTGGACCGCGGCGGCCCCCGCGGCGCGTACGTCACCTTGTGCCTGAACGCACAGGACATCGACCTCACCGAGCCCGCCGCGGATCACAGCCTCTTCGTGCACGTGGCCCAGGTGGAAGCCGAGCGCGCCCCCTGGCTGGCCGCCCGGGTCGGGCTGCGGGTGATCGGGGAACTGGTCATGGCGCCTGTCTGACGCGGCCACGGCCCGCCGCCAGCGCGTGGTGCCGTCGGGCACACGCACGGACGGCCGGTCAGAAGCAGCCGGTCCTGGTGGCCTCGCTCGCGTACGGGCTCGCTGCCGGGGAACAACTCGAGGCTCACGCCGACGCCGTGGACCGCGCGGGCCGGCCGGACGGCTGAGACGGAGCTTGCGGGGATCGGCCGGACTGCCCGGCGTACGCACCCTGGGGCGGGGGTCGAGGACCGGTCGGAGCAGGCGGGGGGCGCTGCTGTGGGCTGCGGATGAGCCGATCCGGGTTGTCGGCCCAGGTCGTGGCGCCGGCCCGAGCCGTCTTCGGCTTGCCGCTGACGCTCCTGGGAAGCCGGTCGGGTCATGTGGCCTCACGGTGCAGCCCGGGTGACTGGGCGATCTCCTTTTCGGCCGCTTCGATGACGGCCAGTACCGCGGCCGCCGCGGCCGCGGGATCGCCGGCCGCCACGGCTTCCACGATGGCGCGGTGGCCGGGCAGCGAGGCCTCCACCGCGCCCGGGGTCTGGGTGCTGACGAGGAAACTGTGCTCCAGGGCGATCCCGATGGCACGGCCCAGTGAGCCGAGCAGACGGTTGCCGCCGGCGTCGAGCAGTGCCCGGTGGAAGGCGATGTCGGCCTCGACGTACCCGCTGCGGCCGGGTTCCGCCGCGGCGGCCTCCATGGCGGCCAGGGTGTCGTACAGGGCTCGTACGTCGTCGGGACAGGCCCTGCCGGCGGCGAGCCGGGCTGCCTCCGGCTCGACGATCCGGCGCAGTTCACTCGTGTCGCGCAGCAGTGCCGTGGCGTCCCCGGCCTGTTTCCAGCGCAGCACGTCGCGGTCCAGGTGGTTCCAGTGCCCGGGGGGCAGGACACGCGTGCCGGTGCGCGGGCGTACACGCAGCATCCCCTTGGCCACCAGAGCCTTGACCGCTTCCCGCAACACGCCCCGGCTGACGCCGATCTCGGCCGCGAGCAGGTCCTCGACCGGCAGCGGCTGCCCCGGTTCCCACACTCCGCCCACGATGCGGCGGCCGAGCTCGTCGACCACGCGCTCGTGCGTGGTCGGGAAATGCGCCACGATCTCTGCTCTCCCCTGGACGCCATTCATCGAATCATTGAATGATTACTCCCAAGGCTACGGCCTGCGGGCCCCCGCCCGACACCGCCCCACCGCGAACCAGCCGACGCGAGAGCCACAGGAGTACTCACATGACCGACGGGAACCGCACGAGCCGTCGCAGCCAGGCATGGTTCGGTGCGCGTGGCCGCAGCGGGATGCTGTACCGCTCCTGGATGCGCAACCAGGGATTCGGGCACGAGGTGTTCGACGGCCGCCCCGTCATCGGCATCGCGACCAGCGCCTCCGAACTCGCCCCGTGCAACGCCCACCTGACCCGCGTCGCCGAAGCCGTCAAGCGCGGTGTGTGGCAGGCCGGCGGCTTCCCGCTCCAGTTCCCCACCATGGCCACCGGCGAGACCCTGATGCGCCCCACCGCCATGCTGTACCGCAACCTCATGGCCATGGAGGTCGAGGAGCTGATCCGGGCCAACCCGCTCGACGGCGTCGTGCTCCTGTCCGGCTGCGACAAGACCACTCCCGCCATGCTCATGGGCGCCGCCAGTGTCGACCTGCCCGCCGTCATGGTCACCGGCGGGCCGATGCTCAACGGCAAGTACCGGGGCCAGGACGTGGGATCCGGTACCCACGTGTGGAAGTTCGAGGAGGACCTGAAGACCGGCCGGATGACCGAGGAGGAGTGCTTCTTCGCCGAGGGCTGCATGGCGCGCTCCAACGGCCACTGCATGACCATGGGCACCGCCTCCACGATGGCCTGCATGGCCGAGGCGCTCGGCATGCAGCTGCCGGGCTCGGCAGCCTGGCCCGCGGTCGACTCCCGGCGGATGGAGACCGCGCAGTCGGCGGGGCAGCGCATCGTGCGGATGGTGGAGGAGGAACTGCGCCCCTCGCGGATCCTGACGCGGGAGGCGTTCGAGAACGCCGTCCGGGTCAACGCGGCCATCGGCGGCTCCACCAACGCCATCATCCATCTCACCGCCATCGCCGGACGCGTCGGCGTCGGCCTGGACCTCGAGGACTTCGACGAGCTGGCCCGCGCGGTGCCGACCCTGGTCAACCTGATGCCCAGCGGCACGTACCTCATGGAGGACTTCTGCTACGCGGGCGGGCTGCCCGCCGTCATGGCCGAGCTGCTCCGCGGCGGGCTGCTGCACGGCGAGCAGATCACCGTCACCGGACGCGGCATCGCCGAGAACGTCGGCAGCGCCGAGAACCACAACACCGACGTCATCACCGGTCTCGACGCCCCCTTCCAGCCGGCCGGCACCGGTACGGCCGTCCTGCGCGGCAACCTGTGCCCCGACGGCGCCGTGATCAAGCAGTCCGCCGCGTCACCGCACCTGCTCACCCACCGCGGCCCCGCACGGGTCTTCGACTCCCCCGAGGCCTACCACGCCGTCGCCGACGACCCGGATCTCGACGTCGACGAGAACACCGTCATCGTCATTCGCAACGCCGGCCCCAAGGGCTACCCCGGCATGCCCGAAGTCTCCAACGTCCCGCTGCCCGCCAAGCTGTTGAAGGCCGGGTTCACCGACATGGTGCGCATCTGCGACGGCCGGATGAGCGGCACGGGGTACGGCACCGTCGTACTGCACGTGGCGCCCGAGGCCGCCGTCGGCGGACCCCTCGCCCTGGTGCGCGACGGCGACCCGGTCGTCCTCGACGTCCCGAACCGCACCTTGGACCTGGACGTGGACGACGCCGAGCTCACCCGGCGGCAGGAAGAGTGGCGGGCACCCGCCGAACGGCACACCAGCGGCTACGCCTGGCTCTACACCCAGCACGTGGAACAGGCCGACCGGGGCGCCGACTTCGGCTTCCTGCGCGGAAGCCGTGGACACGAGGTTCCCCGCGACTCCCACTGAGCCCGCTCTCGGAGACCGGCCCCCCGAATCCAGGAGAACACCGATCATGGAATCAGCAGCAGCGCGTCCTCGCCCTGTCCTCACCGCCGCGTCCGTCCTGCCGGAGGACGCCGACCGGGCCGCCCTCGTCGCACGCGTCCACGCCCCGGAGTGGGACGGGCCGTGTGTGGCCGCGATCCGCGGCGAGCAGGTCGTCGACCTGACGTCCCTCGCGCCCACCGTCTCCGACCTGCTGGAACGAGACGACGCGGCGGCGGTCGTCCGCGAGGCCGACGGCGGATCCACATGGAATCTGGACGAACTGCTGCAGGCCCCCGCCAACCGCCGTGACGTTCCGCATCTGCTGGCCCCCATCGATCTGCAGGTGATCAAGGCCGCGGGCGTCACCTTCGCCCGGAGCCTGCTGGAGCGCGTCATCGAGGAACGCACGGGCGGCGATCCGGCGCAGGCCGCCCGGGTGCGCGAGCGCGTCGGGCAGGTGGTGGGCGGCGCGCTCGACGGTATCCGTCCCGGATCGCCGGAGGCGGCCAAAGCCAGGGAACTGCTGGTCTCCGAAGGGCTCTGGTCGCAGTATCTGGAGGTCGGCATCGGGCCGGACCCGGAGGTGTTCACCAAGGCCCCGGTGCTGTCCGCCGTCGGCACCGGAGCCGAGGTCGGAGTGCTCGGCGCCTCGGTGTGGAACAACCCCGAGCCCGAGGCCGTCCTCGTCGTGGACTCGCGCGGCCGGGTGCGCGGCGCCACACTCGGCAACGACGTCAACCTCCGCGACGTCGAGGGACGCAGTGCGCTGCTGCTGTCCCGCGCCAAGGACAACAACGCGTCGTGCGCGATCGGCCCGTTCGTCCGCCTGTTCGACGACGACTTCGGTCTCGACACCGTTCGCGGGCTGGACATCGACCTGCGGATCGACGGCACGGACGGCTACGTACTGCACGGCAGCAGTTCCATGAGCGAGATCAGCCGCGACATCCTGGAGCTGGTGGCCGCCACGCACGGTTCGCACCACCAGTACCCGGACGGTTTCGTGCTGTTCACCGGAACCCTCTTCGCCCCCACCGAGGACCGGCACGCACCCGGTGCGGGCTTCACCCACGAGTACGGCGACATCGTGCGGATCTCCAGCCCTCGTCTCGGTGCTCTCGTCAACACCGTGGTCACCAGCGAGCAGGCCGCGCCGTGGACGTTCGGCGTAAGGGCGTTGATGCACTACCTCGCCCGGCGCGGCCTTCTGTGAGCTGCACAACTCGGGTCGGAACCGGAGACGGGCAAGGGCTCCGGGCGCGGAAGCCGCCGCACAGACCTCGAAGACGGCGCCGGCGCACGGCCCGGTGTGCGCAGCGGCGCCGCCGTTGCGGCGGGCGCTGCGCACACCCTGTTCAGGTCCGCCCCACCGGCTCCTGCCCGAATGTGGCATGGAGGCACCGCGTGTGGTCCACGTGCCGTTCGGCTCCGGTCAGCGTGACCCTGGCCGTCAGGCGCGCGTCCGCGCTGGAGGCTGCCAACCGCATTTCCAGTGCGCCCGGTTCGACGACGCGCCGCCCGTCGCGGCCGGTGAAGGATGCGAGGTCGGCCGGGACCGCGACACGAACGCGGCGGGCCTCGCCCGGCTCCAGTTCGAGGCGGGTGTAGCCGACGAGGCGCTGCACCGGCTGGACGACGGAGGCGACCGGGTCGTGCAGGTAGAGCTGGACGACCTCGGTGCCCGACCGGTCGCCGGTGTTGCGCACGGTGAAGGCGAGGGTGAACTCTCCGTCCGTCGGGGCCTCCTGGGTGTCCACGGTCAGGTCGCTCCAGTCGAACTCCGTGTAGGACAGACCGTGGCCGAAGGCGAACGCCGGGGTCGGGTCAACGTCGGACACCTCGCCGGCGTGCGCCAGCCGCGCACCGAGGTACGAGGTCGGCTGGGTGCCGGGGCGGCGCGGCACGCTGACCGGGAGGCGACCGGAGGGGTTGACACGGCCGCTGAGAACCCCGGCGATCGCGTGGGTTCCCTCCTCCCCCGGGAAGAAGGACTGCACGATCGCGGCGGACTCCTCCACGGCGCGGCCGAGGGCATACGGCCGTCCCGCGAGCAGCACCGTGACCACGGGTGTGTCCAGATCGAGCAGGGTGTCGAGGAGGTGCTGCTGCGCACCGGGCAGCACCAGCAGTTCGGCGTCGCAGCCCTCGCCGCTCGTGCCCCGCCCGAACAGCCCGGCGCGGTCGCCGAGCACCACCACGGCGACGTCGGCCTCGCGCGCCACCTGGGCGGCCTCGGGGATTCCGGAGAGGTCTCCGTCGTCGATTCCGGTACCGCGGGCGACCGTGATCCCGGCGGCGGGGAACTCGGCGGCGAGAGTGTCGAGAAGCGTGGGCAGCTCGATGCCGGCCGGGGTGCCGGGGTGGCGAACGCCGATGTGCTGGGGGAAGGAGTAGCAGCCCAGCACCGCAGTGGGCTCGGTCGCGTTGGGTCCGATCAGGGCGATACGGCGGGGCCCGGCGAGCGGCAGGGTGCCGTCGTTGGTGAGCAGCACGATCGCCTTCTCGGCGATCTCGCGGGCCAGTCGGCGGTTTTCGGGCCGGTCCAGGTCGACCGTGCCCCGCAGCGCCTCCGGGTCGCCGAGATCTGCGCCGTCGAGCGCGGCCGGCATCGGGCTCCAGTCGGGGTCCAGCAGGCCGAGCGCCGCCTTCTGGACGAGGACGTGGCGCAGGGCACGGTCGATGAGCTCTTCCGGTACGCGGCCCTCGGTGACGGCCTGCACGAGGGGGGCGCCGAAGGTCTTGACGTTGGGCAGTTCGACGTCGATTCCCGCCGCGAGTGCGGTGCCGGCGGCTCCGGCCCAGTCGGCTGCGACGCCGTGCAGCGTCTTCAGGAAGGCGATGGCGAAGTAGTCGGCGACGACGGTGCCGTCGAAGCCCCAGGTGTCGCGCAGCAGTCCGGTGAGCAGGTCCTCGTCGGCGGCGGAGGGCATGCCGTCGGTGTCGGTGTAGGCGTTCATCACCGAGCGGGCGCCGCCCTCGCGGACGGCCATCTCGAAGGGGGGCAGCAGGACGTCGGCGCGTTCGCGCAGACCCACGGAGGAGGGGGCGAGGTTGCGGCCGGCCCGTGAGGCCGAGTAGCCGACGAGGTGCTTGAGGGTGGCGACGGCACCGGCAGACTCAAGGCCCTGCACGTACGCCGTACCGATGCTGCCGACGAGGTAGGGGTCCTCGCCGATGGTCTCCTCCACCCGGCCCCAGCGGGCGTCGCGTACGACGTCGAGGACGGGTGCGAGGCCCTGGTGGACGCCGACGGACCGCATGTCGCGGCCGATGGCGGCTGCCATGCGGCGCACCGTGTCCGGGTCGAAGGTGGCGCCCCAGGACAGCGGAACGGGATAGGCCGTCGCGCCCCAGGCGGCGAACCCGGCCAGACACTCGTCATGCGCCAGAGCGGGGATGCCGAAACGGTTCGCCGAGGCGATGCGGGCCTGGGTGCGGGCCAGGGAGAGGGCACCGAGGGCGGGATCGACGGGGACGGTGCCGAAGGGACGCGTCAGCTGACCAAGTCCGGTGGGCAGCAGCGCCTCGAGGTCGACGGCCTCCTCCATGTCGTGCTGGTGGGGCGCCACTTCGCCTCCCTGGTCGGAGGCGCCGACCCACACGCCGAACAGCTGGCCGGTCTTCTCCTGAAGGGTCATCGCGTCGATCAGGGCCTCGGCCCTGGTGGTGGCGGGAAGGGTGGGATCGTTCCAGGGGGGCATCTCGGGGGTGGTCTCCGCGGCCACGGTGGCGTTCACTTTCCTCCGGTGCCCGTCGGGCCCGGTCCGCGTGCCGATCACCGGCTGAATCCGGCGGTCAGACCGCTGAGCAGCTGCCGGCGGCCGAACGCGTACAGGACCAGGACGGGCAGTGTGGTGAGGACGACGGCCGCGAGAACGGCGGGGACGTTGACGCCGTACTGGCCCTGGAAGGACCACAGCGCGAGCGGCAGGGTCCGGCGGCCGGGGCTCTGGGTGAGGACCAGGGGCAGCAGGAACCCGTTCCAGATCGTCAGTCCGTTGAAGATGGTCACGGTGAGCAGGGCCGGGCGGGTGAGAGGTACCGCCAGCCGCCACAGTGTCGTCCACTCTCCGGCGCCGTCGACCCGCATCGAGTCGAACAGCTCCTTGGGTATGTCGCGGACGAAGTTGGCGAGCACCAGCACCGACAGCGGGATGGCGAAAGCCATCGACGGGAGCACCAGCGCCAGCAGGCTGTCGTACAACCTCAGCTTGATGATGATCAGGTAGACCGGGATCACCGTCGCCTGCAGCGGGATGGCCAACCCCATGAGGAAGAGCCCGTTCGTCACGCGCAGGGCCCGCATGCGCCAGCCGCGTACGATCGCGTAGGCGGCCATGACGGAGAAGACGACCGCCGGCACCACGGCGCCGACGGTGACCACGACGCTGTTCGCGAAATAGCGGATGAAGTCGGATTCGATGACCAGCCGGTAGTTGGCCAGCGTGGGGTCGCTCGAGGGCACCAGCGGGTTGCTCGCGTAGTAGCGGCTCTGGGCCTTGAGACTGGTGATGAGGATCCAGTACAGGGGTACGGCGACGACGACGAGCCAGGCCCAGCCGGCCGCGCCGGCGACCCAGTTGTGCCGACGGGCCGCCATGCGGGAGGGGCGTCGCCTCTCGTGGCGGGCGTCCTTCTCCGGATGCTGCGTCCTGGTGAGCGTGGTGGTCACGTCAGGCCCCCTCGAGTTGGCTCTCACCGGCGTCCCGGCCTCCGAGCCGGCGCAGCAGCAGGGCGAGGGCGAGGCCGATCAGGACCAGGATGGTCGCGATGGCGCTGGCCGGCCCCATCTGGCTGCCCCGCCAACCCCGCTTGTACATGTCCAGCGCGAGGACCCGGGTGGCGTCTCCGGGGCCGCCCTCCGTCAGGACCCAGATGAGGTCGAAGAAGGTCAGCGACCCGACCACCATCAGCGTGGACGAGGTGATGACGGTGTATTTCAGCTGGGGCAGCGTGATGCCGAAGAACTGCCGGATCCGCCCGGCTCCGTCCAACTGCGCCGCCTCGTAGAGCGACTTCGGAATCTGCTGGACCCCGGCCTGGTAGATCAGCGAGTGGAACGGGATGAACTGCCAGGAGACGACGAAGACGATGACACCGAACGCGAGCCCGGGCCTGCCCAGCCAGTCCTTGCTGAGCGCCCCGATCTTGAGCCCGGCGCCCAGGCCGAAATTGGGGTCGAGCAGGGCCTTGTACGCGACCGCGATCGCCGCGGAGCTGAGCAGCAGAGGGATGAAGTACACCACGCCCAGCGCCGCACGGTAGCGCGGGCGGCCGGCCAGGAAGGTGCCGAGCAGGATGCTCAAGGGGGTCTGGACGGCCCAGGACGCGATCATCACGAGGAACGTCACCCGGAGGGCGTGCGGCAGCCCGGGGTCGGCGAGGACCGTACGCCAGCTGGTCAGTCCGGACGCGTGGATGGCGCCGATCCCGTCCCATGTGGTGAAGCTCAGCACGAGGACGCCGACGAGGGGAACCACGGCGAAGCAGACGAAGACCACCAGCGCCGGCGCCGCCAGCCACGGCAGGATGCTGCGCGGTCCGCGACGCTGCGGATGGCTGGTGAGGGCGCTCATTTGCCGAGGACCGCGTTGAGGTTGCCGGCGAACTGCTCGGGCGAGATGGACAGCTGGAACAACTTCGAGATGTTGTCCAGCAGCGTCTCGGCGGCCATCGGGCTGAGCGCCTGGTCCCAGGACTGGCCGAACGCCTTCGCCTTGGTGGCGATGTTGTAGGTGAGTTGCAGGAAATCCGCGCTCTTGGAGGCGGCCAGCAACTTCTCCGTGCCCAGCCGGATCGGCACCGAGCCGATGTCGATCCACTGCTTCACCTCGGCGTCCTGCAGCACGCCGTTGGCGAAGAACTCCTTGGCGACCTTCTTCTCCTCGTCACTGGCCTTCGAGGAGATGGACAGGTACTGGGCGGGGTTGCCGAAGCTGTTGCTCGGATCGCCCTTGCCGCCTTCGACGGGCGGGAAGTTCATGTAGCCCAGCCCGCCGCTGGAGACGAAGTCCCCGCCCTCAGCCTGCTGGATGCCGTACGACCAGGCGCCGTGCAGCATCATCGCGGCCTTGCCGGTGTACAGCAGCGCCTGGTCGGCGTTGGAGTCCGCGGTGATCGAGGAGAAGCCCTTGATGAACCCGTTGGCCTTGACCAGCTCCTGCAGCTTGGTCAGCGCGGTGATGGCGGCCGGGTTGGACCAGGCGTTCTTCTCGCCCTCGACGACGGCCGAGAACACCTCGGGTCCGCCTATGCGGTCGAACAGGAACTCCAGCCACATCATGTTCGTCCACTGGGACTGGCCGCCCAGGGCGAACGGTGCGATGCCCTTCGCGTTGAACCTGGGCACCAGCGCCATGATGTCGTCCCAGGACTGCGGCGGGTTCACACCGACCTGCTCGAAGAGCCTCTTGTTGTAGTAGAGGATGATCGGCTGCACGCACTCGCACGGCATCGCGTAGATCTTGCCGTTGACGGTCGCCGCGCCGAACGCGGTCGGGAGCACCCGCTGCTTGACCTCGGAGTGCTCGCCGAACCACGAGGTGAGGTCCTCGACCTGGCCCGCCTCCGCGTAGGTGCGCAGCGTCCCGCCGCCCCAGCCGTAGATGATGGTCGGCGCCTGCCCGGCGCCGATAGCAGTCTTGATCTTCGTCTTGTACGCGTCGTTCTGGAAGGTCGTGTCCTTGATCCGCGTCTTGGGGTGGGCCTCGTTGAAGGCCTTCACCGCGCGGGCCCGCACGCCTTCCTGTGGCTGGCTGCTCAGGTACCAGTAGGTGGCGCCGACCTTGCCGCCGCCGGGACCGGAGGAGCCGCAGGCCGTCAGCGCCGCCGACACCGGCACGCCGGCGGCCAGGCCGAGCAGGGTCCGCCGGGACAAGGTACGTCGAGAGACAGGAATCTCCATGGTGTTCTCCGCACTCGAGGGCCACCGGCGTCTCAGAGGTCATGCCGAAAACGTTTCGAAACCACCGGCTGACTTTTCAGTGAGTGCACGTTAGATTTCGAGGTGATGCCGCGTCAAGGGATGCGCAAGTACACCTCTGAGCACCCGCCAACGCTCTGTAACATCAGGCCAGCACGGCACCGTCCAGTCCCGGCGTTGACCGAAAGGTTTTCGAAACGTCGAAGGTGAGAGGACGGTGGAGTGGGGAGGCGATGACCGTGGCTGATGCACCGCCGGTGACGGACGAGGACGACGGCCTCCAGGCCGCGATGCCTGCACCGGCGACGACGGCCGGCTCCGGCCCGCGGCAGGCCGCGCGTGCGACTCCCTGTCGCCGCGCCCCCTGCGGGTTGCCGTACGGTTGGGCGGGCCCACCCGCGTGGCCGGCCATGGCCGGCGGCTCACCACACCGGTGGACGTACAGCTGAGAGGAACCGATGCCACCGAACGCCAGGCGTGCCACTTTGGCTGACATCGCCCAAGCAGCTGGGGTCTCCGTCGCCACCGTGTCCAAAGTGGTCAACGGTCGCGGTGACGTGGCGGCGCAGACCCGCGCCCGGGTGCAGGAACTGCTGTACCAGCACGACTACCTCGCACCGGTGTTCCGCCACACCGACGCCCTGGAGAGCCCGATCATCGAGGTGCAGTTCCAGGGCGACGTCAAGTCCTACGTGGCCCGGGCCCTGGAAGGCATCATCGACTCCGCCGCCGAGGCAGGAGCCTCGGTGGTGATCAGCAAGGCATCCCGCACCCCGCACTGGGCACGGGATCTCGTCTCAGCCGGACGCCGCGCCCTCATCGTGGTCACCAGCGTGTACACCGCCGAGCACCTGAAGGAGCTGGCTCGGGCCGGGCTGCCGATGGTCGTGCTGGACCCGCTTCACCTGCCCGACAGCCGGGTCCACAGCGTCGGGGCGACCAACTTCTCCGGCGGCCTGGCTGCGACCCGGCACCTGCTCTCCCTCGGCCACCGCCGTGTCGCCTATCTCGGCGGACCGGCCATGGCCGTGTGCAACCAGGCACGCATGCACGGCTATCGCGCCGCCATGGAGGAGGCGGAAGGAGCGCGTGTACCCGACGCCTACGTCCGGCCCGGAGAATTCACGTACGAGACCGGCCTGCTCGGCGCCTCGGCACTGCTGGACCTGGAGGAGCCGCCGACGGCGATCTTCACCGGCAACGACGAGATCGCCCTCGGTGTCATCGAGGCTGCCCGCGCCCGGGGCCTGCGCGTCCCCGAGGACCTGAGCGTGGTCGGCTTCGACGACACGGACATCGCTCGGATGGCGTCACCGCCACTGACCACCGTGCGCCAGCCGTTGAGGGAGATGGGCGGTGCCGCCCTCCGTACCGCCCTCCGGCTGGTGAACGGAGACAAGGTCGAGTCCCACCACATCGAACTCGCCACCGAACTGGTGGTACGCGCCTCAACGGCACCGCCCCGGGAACGGGACGTCACCACGTAGGTCATCGCAGGCGGGGACCCTTCGGACGGGACCGGCGATCCACTCAGGGGTGTCCTGCGCGCGGGCCGCCGCGAGTTGGAGACAGGGGTCTGGAGGCCTCGACGGGCCGGAAGCGGTTTCCCGGTCGGGTTGATCGTGGGGCTGTGTTCAACTCGAAACACCGGGAACGTAGAAGTCGGCAGGCCGTCCCGGGACGTCCACGTCGGCCGCGAACAGCAGTCCCGCGTCCGGTTCCTCCGCGATGCGGCGGGGGCTGTAGTCCTCCTGCGACGTGGTGATGAACAGAGTCTGCAGCTCCGGACCGCCGAAGCAGCAACTGCTCACCTGCCGTGCGGGCAGGTCGATCCGTGCGACGACTTCGCCGCTCTGTGTGAAGCGCAAAACGGCACCTGCTCCCCACATGGCGATCCACACACAGCCCTCCTGGTCAATGGTCATCCCGTCCGGCGCGCCCGCACCGGGTGCGATGGCGAACGCGGTTTCCTGCGCGGCAATACGTCCGTCTGCGGCAACGCGGAGCCGGTCGACCCGCTGGGTGGGCGTGTCGATGTACAGGAATTCGTCGGGACCTGTCCAGGCCATGCCGTTGGAGATGGTGACCTGCTCGAGCACGGGAGTGCTGACGTCGCCCGCCAAGCAGTGCAGGGTGCCGGCACCGGGGGTCCGGTCGTGAGCCATGCTGCCCGCCCAAAACCGCCCCCGCGGATCGCACTTGCCGTCGTTCATCCGGGTAGCGGGCCGCCGCTCGCGCTCTGGTTCGGTGAGGGTCCGAAACGTGCCGTCGGAGCGCAGCCGGGAGAAGCCGAACTCGGTGGCCACGATCCAGCCTTGGCCGGCATCCGTGCACGGGACCACGGCAGCGACCGCTTGGCCCGCGTGGTAGGTGCGTTCCAGGTGCAACTGCCGGCCGCGGGGGTTCCACCGCGCGCTGTGGATCAGTCCGCGGTAGACGTCGACCCACATCAGCTCTGATCGGGTGTGGTCCCACACCGGCCCCTCCGCGTGGTGGGCCCGGTGTTCCGTGCACGGGCCGGCCGGGTAGGCGCGCACGCCGCTACCCCCGGCCCGTCGTGGCTGCGCCATGGAGCCCTGCAACATCTGGCGTCAGCGAGGAATCGAGGGGCCGGGGGGGGAGCGGGTCGGTCGAGGTATGCGTGGTGCGAGGGTGGGCGCTCAGCGTGGTTGCCGCGATCTCGCCTGCCGGGGCGCAGGCGTGTGTGGTCGGGGCCGTGGTGCGGTCTGCGGAGCGGGCGGTGGCAGGGGCTGCGGCCGCGCCGTCGACCGGCGCCCGCAGAGCAGCGAATCGGGTCAGCGTGCGTGTCATCGTTGTTTCCTTTCGTCGGGGCGTGCGCGTAGCCGGTCTGCGACGACGGCGACCGCCAGGACTGCGCGGAGAAGAATCTGCCGGTGGTAGGGGAAAGGCTGCATGATCACGTGGCCGCTGTTCATCAGACCAGGAGGATCGCGCCCAGGGCAACGCCCGGGCTCGGAGCGTCACCTCTTTGTCCTTTGGCAGAGCCCGCCCACACTCCCCGTCCGACCACCCACCCCGGCCGAGGGTGCAGCCGCCATCGCCCGAAGCCCACTACCGAAGGACCGTTGAACCACCATGTCGGCAACGCAACCGGCCGACCCCTTGAACCCCAAGATCATAGGTTCAAGGGTTTCCACAGGTCAGTGGCGCATCGGGTCACATCTGACCGTTCACCTGAGCTGGGGTTGCTCGTCTGCCCGCATGGCGTGTGGTCCCAAAGTGGTCCCAGGGGTATGCGCACGCTGATTGCACGGCAGACTGCGCCTGTGCAGATTGGGACACGACAGGCGGAAGCCGCTCGACTGGGCGCCACGGTCGCCGCTGTGATCCTGTCTCCGCTCCTCATCCTCGTGGGTGGCCCACTCGTGTACCGCTTCCTCCGCCACGTGTACCGAGAGGACGGGCCGGGTCTCTTCGACAAGGAGCGGGGCTGGGTACACCCCGGATACTTCCTGGTGATGAACCCTCTCCTTCGTACGCTTACCTGGCCTACGGAGAGGCTCTGCGACACCTACCAGGCTCTGCGGGGTTGGCCAGTACGTCGGCCGTAGCCAACCGCTCCGCTACCAGGCCGGCCCCAGGCCGGAAGACCAGTGCGGTGCCCCCGCCGTGGCCTCGTACGGCCCCGTCCAGCGCGGCCTTCGTCCGCATGGACGGCATGCGATTCGGCCGATGCGGCGTGCCCGCGGCGCAGGGGTGCTGGGGGCACCGGCCGGGTCAGGCCGGCTCACGTGTCGCCGAGGCGCGCCTGATGATCTCGTCGACGGGGAGGCGTTCGATGTGCGTGGACACCATCCAGCGGTGGCCGAAGGGGTCTTCGAACATGCCGACGCGGTCTCCGTATGTCTCGTCGGCGACCTCGCGCAGTGCGCGGGAGCCGCCCGCGAGGGCGCGGTGGAAGACCTCGTCGACGTCGTCCACGTGGACGCTGATCGCCACCGGAGTCCCGCCCACGGATCGCGGTCCGGGCGCACCGTGTTCGGGGAACTCGTCGGCCAGCATGACCACGGAGTCCCCGATCTGCAGCTCGGCGTGACCGATCCTGCCGTCGGGCTCCAGCACCCTGATGCGTTCCGTGGCGTCGAAGACGCCACGGTAGAAATCGATGGCCGTATCGGCGCCCGCGATGAAGAGGAACGGCGAGACGGAGGGGTAGTGCAGCACTCCGGAGTTTTCCATCATTTACCTGTCGTTCCGGGGCGTTCGCCCTGTGGGAGCGCCATGCGCCTGCCCGGGGCCCGACCGGGCGTGGGGACACGCCCACCGGGCGGGATCGCGGCGGGGAATGCGAATTCGGCGTCCCGCAGCGTGGACACCATGCCCCGCCAGCACAGGACCACGTAGCGGCTGAAGGAGTAGTGCGGGTGGTGGTCGGCGAGCAGTTTCGCCGGTGCGCTGACGCGCCCGGTGACCTCGCCCCCATCCGGGTGGGGCAGCCGGGGAGGCAGATCTCCCGCCTCGCTCAGCGCGGCCAGTGTCTCGACCGGGACGGTGAAGACCGCCTGCTCGGCCTCACCCGTGATCATGGAGCGGAACACCGAACCGGCAGCGAGGTCGAGTCCGACGACGGGCCGGAGGCCGTCACGGTCGGGTCGGGCCTCCTCCGGGAGCCGGCTGAGCAGGAAGTCGACGGCTGCGTCGACGAACCGGGCCAGCCGGGCCGGGTCCTGCACCAGGCGGTGCAGGATCGCCTCGTAATGGATCTCCTGTCGGCCGTAGAGGTCGCCGTTCCCCACTTCGAGGCCCAGCTCGCCCTGGAGCAGATCACGGTCCAGGCTCTCCGGGTCGGTCCAGGCGGCCCGGTAGTTCTGCGCGATGGCGTGCGTGACGTCGTCCGCGGCCCCGTCGAAGAGGAAGTCGCGAAGGAGGTCGCAGAGGTCCACCAGCCGCACCCCGGCGTCCTTCGCGAGGACCCGCAGGGTGCAGCGCAGCAGGGATTTCTGGAAGACGTGCAGGCAGAGCCGGAACTCCAGCCCTCGCAGCCAGTCCTCCTCGGTCATGTCGGCATGTGCCACCACCACGTCGCCCGTCAGCTCGGGATCGCTGACGTCGAACGGGAGGTTGCGCACGACGATCTTCTGCTCCTCGCGGAAGCTCTCCCGGGTGTAGTCGGTGTTGTTCAGGAGGAGCAGCGGGAACATGACCGGTGCCCCGCCCGCAGCGAGGGTCTCCTCCACACCGGCCAGGAAGCTGCCGTAGGTCTCCCCCGGCATGCCCCAGATCAGGTCGGTGTAGGTGGGGATACCGAGCTTGCGGAACTCCGACTGGAGCCGGCGGAAGTTGTCCAGCCGAATGTTGGAGCGCTGGGCCAGGTCGAGGACGGTGGGGCTGAAGGACTGGGTGGAGATGGTGACGGGCGCGAGCAGGCCCCCGTCGCGCAGCAGTGCTGCCGTCTCCAGGATCCGCTTGTTGCAGTTCTTCGCCCAGGTGACGAAGAAGTCCAGCTTTTTGCCGTACCGCTCGCAGATCTCGACGAGCATCCGGGCGATCTCCACGTCCCTGGGGAGGATGCCGAAGTTCGCGTCCGCCAGGGCAAGCATCATGTTCGGGCCTGCCAGCCGTACGGCCCGGTCGAGGTCCGCCGCGATGCGTTCCATGGGGAACTGCCGGACCTTCGAGTTGACCGCTCCTCCCCAGTAGCAGAACGCGCAGCTGTACGGGCACCCGCGATTCGTCTCGTACACCAGCAGGCTGGTCGACGCCAGTTCGGCGTCCGGGTAGACGGACAGCGGCGAGGGCACGGTCGACAGGTCCGCGATGCGGGCGGGCGGCCTGGTGGTGACGGGCCGGCGGTCGCCGCCGGGCTCCGACCAGTAGGTGAGGCCGTCGATGGACGCGAGCCCTTCCCCGTCGTGCAGGAAGGATCGCAGGAGGTCGACGAACCGCAACTCGCCCTCGCCGTGGACCAGTACGTCCACCCAGGGGGCTTCGGCGAAGAGCGCGTCCTGCTGGTAGCTCACGTCGTTGCCGCCGGCGACGATGCGGCAGCGCGGCCACCGCTCCTTCACTCGCCGGGCGAGTTCCAGGGACTGGGCGCGGTTCCAGAAGTAGATGGTGAAGGCCACCGCCAGGGGGTCGTCCAGCGCCGAGAGCAACTCCTCGCAGGCACGCTCGAACCACCGGCCTCTGGAGAGCAGCGCGTGGCGGCGGAAGGTGCACCGGGCCGACACCTCGCTGTCGGCTTCTGCCGCCGCTTGCAGGTAGCCCAGTGTCGGGCTGTACGTCGCTCCGGCGATCGTCGTCAGGTCGACGAGGTGTACCTCGCGACGCCCTGCCCCGGGGCCGGCGGACGCGCTCATACGCTCGGCTCGACGGCTTGGGCGGCTTCAGCGGATCGGGGTGCGGCGATCCCCGCGCGCCCCTCGGCGGGGGCTTCGGCGCGGCGCAGGCCCAGCCGGGGTGAGGTGACCAGCCGCAGTCTGGAAGCCGTGTCGTAGAGGTCCTTCGGCGCGATGTCGACGAGGCCGAGGGCGGTGTCGTCCGGACCGGTGTCGGCGGCGGCTTCGGCGGGTGCGGGCGCGCCGCGGTCGACGGCCCTGCCGTGCTCGGCGTCGTACAGGTCGGACAGTCCGCCGACGACCTCGACGAAGGCCGCGTCGGATCGCTCGGACGTCTCGGGGGCGCCCGTGAGCCGCTGGGCGAGCCAGAAGTAGTTCGCCTTGCCCTGGTACTGGTGGTACATGCGGCCGACCATCGCGAACAGGCGGGTGTAGGCGTTGCGGAAGAGGGACTCGTAAAAGGCCAGCGCCTCGCTCTCGTCGACCGTGCCGTCGGCCACCGCGACGATGGAGGCGGCGGCGAGCAGGGCGCTGTACGACGCCACGTGGACGCCGGTGGAGAGCAGCGGGTCGAGGAAGCAGGCCGCGTCGCCGGCCACGAAGTACCCCGGGCCGCAGAACGAGCGGGCCGTGTAGGAGTAGTCCTGCTCGACCCGGGCCGAGGCGATCTGCCGGTCGCCGTCGAGCAGCGTGCGGACGGTCTCGGACTCCTGGACCAGCTCGCCCAGCAGGTCGTCGAGCGAGCCGCCGGACTTCCGCCGCTCCCGGAAGGCGGTCTCGTGCATGACGAATCCGACGCTGCGGCGGCCCTCGCGCACCGGGATCACCCAGTACCAGCCGTCGGGCGCGGAGATGATGTTGCTGCCGCCGCGCGGGGTCTGCGGGAGGAGGGTGTCACCGTCCCAGTACCCCCAGATCGCGACGTTGCGGAAGACCTCGTGCCGGGTGCGGTTCTTCAGCGTCTGCGCCGTGAGCAGCCCGGCCCGGCCCGAGGCGTCCACCAGGTGGGTGAAGCGGGAGGTGCGGACGCGTCCGGGCTCCTCCGCCGTCGTCCATTCCGCGGCGACGGGCCGGTCGCCTTCGAAGACGACGCGCTTGACGGTGGCGCCCTGCACGACCCGGGCGCCCCGCTCGGCGGCGTTGTTCAGCAGGAGGTGGTCGAACTCGCCTCGCTCGACGGACCAGGAGCGTACTTCGGGCCCGAAGAGCGCCGACCAATCGGCGATCCAGTCCTGCTCGGCGCCCCAGCGGAACAGGCCGCCGTGCTTGCGGAGGAACCCGGCCGCGTCCACCTTCTCGGCGGCGCCGGCGAGTTCCAGCACGGGCCGGCAGGAAGAAGCCAGGGCCTCCCCGATGTGGTAGCGGGGAAAGACCTCCTTCTCCAGCAGCAGGACGTCGACGCCCGACCCGGCCAGCAGGGCTGCGGTCAGGGAACCGGCCGGGCCGCCTCCGACCACGAGGACGGTCGGATCGTCAGTGGGTTCGGTCATGGTGCACTCCCGGTGCGTTCGGTGCGGCTCCGGCGCACACGGGTCCGGTCAGCGGCCCGTGCGCACGGAGTTCGTTGGGGTGGATGAACTGTCGTTGCTCTTCGCGGGCGGTCATCGGCCCGTACCGGTGGCCGCCACGAGATGGGCCGAAACGCTGCGCAGCTTCTCGCAGGTCTCCTCCAGCTCCCGCCCGGGATCGGACTGCTGGACGATGCCGGCACCGGCACGCAGCCAGGCGCGGCCGGATTTCTCGAAGACGGTGCGCAGCGCGAGGGCGGCGTCGAGGGAGCCGTCGCTGTCGACGGCCAGCACCGCCCCGCCGTACACCTCGCGCCGGGTCTGCTCGTGGCGCCGGATCGCTTCGAGCGCCGCCGGTTTGGGCACGCCGGAGACGGTGATGGCGGGGAAGGTGGCGGCGAGGGCGTGCCAGCAGTTCGCCCCGGGGGCGAGCGTGCCGGAGATCCGGGAGGCGAGGTGGTGGACGCTGCCGCGTTCCTTGACGACCATGTCCTCGTCAAGGGAGATGCTGCCCGGCCGGCACACGGCCGCCAACTCCTCGACGGCCGCGGCCACCGAGATCCGGTGCTCGTGAATCTCCTTGGGGTCGCTCAGCAGTTCGGCGCGCAGCCGTTCGTTCTCGGCGGCGTCGGTGGTCCGGGCCCGGGTGCCGGCGAGCGGCTGGCTCTGCACGCGACCGTCCGCACCGACCGAGACCACCACCTCCGGGCTGAAGCCGGCGGCGCGCACACCCCCGGCGTCGAACAGGAAGGACCGGGCCGGGGTGTTGTGGCGACGGCCGAGGACGAAGGTCGCCACCAGGTCCACGGGGTGGGGTACGGGCACGGTCCGGCTCAGGACGACCTTGTCCAGCAGTCCGTCGGCGATGTCGGCCACCGCGTCGGCGGCGGCCTTCCGGTACAGCTCGCCGTCCAGGTAGAGGTCCGGCCCCGCGGCGGCCCGCAGCGGTTCCGGCCTGTCCCGGGGCCGGGTGACGTCGGCGGCCAGCCGGTGCAGCGCGTCCGGGTCCACGCTGCGCAGGACGGCCCGTCCGCCGGTGATCCGGACCTCGTCGCGCGGTACGACCAGGTGCAGCAGCGGCCGGGCCGCCGCCCCGGGGGCCTGCGCGCCGGGCACGAAGGTCTCGGCGAGTTCGAAGGCGGCCCAGCCGTACGCGCGCCACCCTGCGATCGGCAGGTCGTCCAGCAGCCGGGACAGGACGTCCAGCGGTCCGTTCCGGAGCGGCTCCCCCGTCGGGGTCCGGTCCCGGCCCGGGCCCGGGTCCGGGTCCGGCCAGGCGACGCTGCGCCGGTCCGTACCGCAGGTGTAGTGCACGTGGCAGGCGTCGATCGTGAGTTCCGCCAGGGCGCCCGCGCAGAACGTCCAGGTGCCGTCCCGCTCGTGGACGACGTGTGTCTCGCCCTGATGTGCGGCGGCCAGTCCGGCAACGGTGAGCAGCGGGTCGTGCGGTGCGGCGGCCTCGGTCTGCCGATAGTGCTGTCGTGGAGGCATCGGTCTCTCCCTCGGGCGGTTCGCCCGGGTGGTCGGCGGGGCGGGAAGTCGGTGTGCCGCGCTGGTCAGGCCGGCGTCAGCGGCGCGCCGGGCACCGGGAGTCCGGCCGCGAGGTCCGCGGTGAGCCGGCGCTTGTCGACCTTTCCCGCGCCGGTGCGCGGCAGCGCGCCCACGATCTCCAGCCGGTCGGGGATCTTGTACGCCGCCAGGCCCCGGTCCCGCAGGAAACAGGCCAGGTCGGCAAGGCTCGGAGCCGCTCCGTCGGGGACGACGCAGGCGCAGGTGCGTTCGCCGAGCAGGGGGTCCGGAAGCCCGACCAGCGCCGCGTGGGCCACCTGGGGGTGAGCGGTCAGGTGGTCCTCGACCTCGGCCGCCGGGACCTTCTCGCCGCCGCGGTTGACGACGTCCTTGATCCGTCCCTCGACGACGAGGTGCCCGGTCGGGACGGCCCGGACCAGGTCCCCGGTGCGGAACCAGCCGTCGGCGGTGAACGCGGTGGCGTTCTGCTCGGCTGCCCCGTAGTAGCCGCGCACGGTGTACGGGCCGCGGGTCAGCAGCTGGCCGACCTCCCCCGGCGGCACGTCACGGTCGTCGTCGCCCACCACTTTGATCTCGTCGGCTGCGGAGAGCGGGCGGCCCTGGGTGGAGAGCACGAGGTCGTCCGGGTCGTCGTCCCGGGTGAAGCACAGCAGGCCCTCCGCCATGCCGAACACCTGCTGGAGCCGGCAGCCCAGCTCCGGCCCGACGCGGGCGGCGTCGGCGCGGCTGAGCCGGGCGCCGCCCACCTGGAGTGTGCGCAGGCTCGACAGGTCGCGGTCGCTCCAGGCGGCTTCGGCGAGCCAGAGCTTGAGCAGCGGCGGGGTGAGTGCGGTGATCGTCACCCTTTCCTGCTCGATCAGCCGGAAGGCCCGGCCGGGATCGGCGTCCGCGGCGAGGACGACCGTGCCGCCGGTGGCCAGTGTGCCGAGCACACCGGGGCAGCCGAGGGCGAAGTTGTGCGCTGCCGGAAGGGCGGCGAGGTAGACGCTGTCCTGGTCGAGACCGCAGACCTCGGCGCTGGCGAGGACGTTGTAGGCGTAGTCCCCGTGGGTGCGCGGGATCAGTTTCGGCGTTCCGGTGGTGCCCCCGGACAGCAGCAGCAGCGCGAGGTCCGCGGGACCGGCTGCGGCGGCCGTCTCCTCGCCGGCTCCCGCCGGGTCGGCGTCGGGGAGGCGCGTGCCGCCGAGAAGGCGGAAGGGGTCGTCGTCGGCGGCGGCGCCGTCCGCCCCCGCCGTGAGAACGTGGCGCAGCGCCGGGTTCGACGCCCGGACGGCTTCGGCGAGAACGGAGATGTCGCTGTCGGCCGACTGCCGGGGAACGGCATATCCCACGGCTCCCGACAGCCGGCAGAGGTGGTCGATCTCGTTCTTCCGGTGACCGGGCAGAGCGAGGACCGCAATGGCCCGCATACGCAGCAGCCCGACGATAAGAAGTATGAATTCCAGGCCATTCGGAAGCTGGACGACGACACGATCCCCGGCGGTAAAGCCGAGACCACGGAGCCGTTGGGCCAATCGGTTCACCGCAGCATCCAACTGCCCATAAGTGATCATCTGACCGGAGGAGATCAGTGCAGGCCGGAAGGGGTTTCGCTGAGCCTGCACGCGCAATGCGGCATCGATCGAATCCGTGCTGAGTTTCATTCCGTTGATCCGAAAATTATATGGGTGGCCGACGCGGTGCAGCATGCGCTGCAAACCCTCCGCCCTGGAACCCGCGTCACGATAGCAGGGATCTGGCCTCCGGCAGTTTCCAGGCGAATTTTGCCGCGGACACACGACTGGTGTATGTCTTTCTGGCTATCCAATCGAACAGCGATGGGTGAGGGATGATTTCACCGGGTCAGGAATCCTCGGAAACCCGAGAGGCGGAGTCGTCGGCCGTCGGTGCGGAGGCGGTCAGGAACGCGGTTGCCGGGCTCCTCGGCCTCGCTCCGGAGGAGCTGCCCGAGGACGCGGATCTGACGGCGTACGGGATGGACTCGATCCGTCTGATGAGCCTGGCCGGGTGGTTCCGGCGCCACGGAATCGCGGTCGACTTCCCCGTTCTGGCCGAACGCCCCACCCTGGCGGCCTGGATCGCACTGGCAGGCACGGCCCGTCTGCCGGCCAGGCGCGCACCCGGCCCCACGGTCCCCGCCCCGGGTGAACCCTTCGACCTGACCCCGGTCCAGCACGCGTACTGGATCGGCCGCCGCGACGACCAGCCCCTCGGCGGTGTCGGCTGCCACGCCTACTTCGAGTTCGACGGCGCCGCCGTGCAGCCGGACCGTCTGGAAGCGGCCTTCCGTGCCGTCCTCGCCCGGCACGGCATGCTGCGGGCCTGCTTCCGGGAGGACGGCCGGCAGCAGATCCTGCCCGAGAGCCCCTGGCCCGGTCTGACCGTCCACGACCTGCGGGAGGAGAGCGCCGCGGAGGACCGGCTGGCGGCGCTGCGCGAGGAGTTGTCGCACCGCCGGCTCCGGGTCGGGAGCGGCGAGGTGATCGATGTCGCGCTCTCCCTGCTGCCCGGCAACCGCACACGCGTCCACCTCGGGGTCGACCTGCTGGTCGCCGATGTCGCGAGCCTCTCGCTCGTGCTGGCCGACCTCACCACCGCCTACGCCTCCGGTGCGCTCCCGCCGCTCGCTCCCGGCCGGGGGGACGCCGACTTCCCGCGTTATCTCGCGGCGCGTGCCGGGGCCCGGGCAGCGGAGCGTGAGCGGGCCCGCGCCCACTGGCGCGCACGCCTCGCGGACCTGCCCGGTGGTCCGGCCCTGCCGCTCGCCACCGACCCGGAGCAGTCGGGCGCTCCGCGCTTCACCCGCCGCCGGCACCGGCTGGACCCGGATGCCTGGCAGCGGTTCAGCGGCCGGGCGCGCAGTCTCGGCGCCACCCCGGCGATGGCTCTGGGAGCCGCGTACGCCGAGGTGCTCGGAGCGTGGAGCGAGAGCCCGCGCTTTCTGCTCTGCCTGCCGGTCTTCGACCGGGACGGCGAATTCCCCGAGGCCGAGGGCCTGGTGGCCGACTTCACCGACCTGCTCCTGGTCACCGCCGACACGACCGGGGAGGCGCCTTTCGTCGATCGCGTCCGCGCCCTCCGGTCGGACTTCCGGGAAGCCGCCGCCCACCGCGCCTACTCCGGCGTCGAGGTGCTGCGCGACCTCGCGCGTACCGAGCCCGACCGGATGCGACGCGCGCCGGTCGTCTTCGCCTGCACGCTGGGCAGCGAGCTCGTACCCGAGCAGGTGGGCGCGGTGCTCGGCGATCTGGGCTGGATGGTCTCGCAGACACCGCAGGTCTGGCTGGACCACCAGGTGTACGAGTCGGCGGGCGGTGTCGACCTGTGCTGGGACTCGGTCGACGCGCTCTTCCCGCCGGGCCTGGTGGACGACATGTTCGCCGCCTACCGCGACGTCGTCGACCGGCTGTCCGCGGACACCGCCGACTGGTCGGCGCCCGCCCGCCCCGGGCTGCCCGTACGCCAGCGGGCGGCGCGGGAGCGGGCCAACGCCACCTTCCGGCCACGCGCGCCCCGCACGCTGCACCAGCAGTTCTTCGCCCTCGCCGAAGTGACCCCCGACCGCCCGGCCCTGCTGTTCGCGGACGACGGGCTCATGACGTACGGGGAGCTGGCGCACCGGGCACTCGGCGCGGCCGCAGCACTGACCGGACGCGGGCTGCGGAGGGGCGAGCCCGTCGCCGTAACGGCACGGCGGGGCGCCGACCAGGTCGCGGCCGTCCTGGGTGTCCTGGCCGCGGGGGGCGCCTATGTACCGGTCGGTGCCGGGCAGCCCGTCGAGCGGCGCCGCCGGATCCTGCGACGGGCGGGTGTCCGCCTGGTATTGGGCGACTGTGCCGACGGGGCCGCGGCGGATCCCGCCGTCCTCGGCATCGGCGACCTGTGCGGGCACGAGCCGCTCCCCGGCCCCCTGCCGGTGGATGCCGCCGAAGCCGCGTACGTGGTCTTCACCTCCGGTACGACCGGCGATCCCAAGGGCGTCAGCGTCTCCCACGCGGCCGCGGCCAACACCGTCGACGACGTCACCGAGAGGTTCGCGGTGGGCCCGGCGGACCGGGTGCTCGCGGTGTCGGCCCTCGACTTCGACCTGTCCGTCTACGACGTCTTCGGGCCGCTGTCCGTGGGCGGCGCGCTGGTGCTGGTCGGTGAGGAGCAGACGCGTGACCCGCGGGCATGGGCGGAGCTGATCTCCCGGCACCGCGTCACCGTGTGGAATTCGGTCCCACTGCTGATGGACATGCTGCTCACGGGGACGCCGGACGGCGGGAGGGGCGCCGACGACCCGGCACTCGGCTCGCTGCGGCTGGCGCTGCTGTCCGGCGACTGGGTCCCGCTCGACCTCCCGGAGCGCCTCACCCGCCGGGCCGGCGGCTGCCGTGTCGTCGCCCTGGGCGGTGCGACGGAGGCATCCATCTGGTCGAACTTCCACGAGGTGACAGGACCGCTGCCCGGGTGGACCTCGGTGCCGTACGGATTCCCCCTGGGCAACCAGCGCTTCCGCGTGGTCGGTCCCGACGGGGCCGACCGGCCGGACTGGGTCGCCGGGGAACTGCTGATCGGCGGCGCGGGTGTGGCCCTCGGGTATCTCGGAGATCCCGAGCTGACCGCCCGCCGCTTCCCCGTTCTGGAGGGTGAGCGCTGGTACCGGACCGGCGACCGCGGTCGCTACCGCCCGGGCGGCATGCTGGAATTCCTCGGCCGCCTCGACCAGCAGGTCAAGATCCGGGGCGTGCGGACCGAGCCGGGTGAGATCGAGGCCGCCCTCGTCTCGCACCCGGCGGTGGGCCACTGCGTGGTGACCGTCGTCGGCAGGGGCGGCGCGAAGGGCCTGGCCGCGGTGGTGACGCCCGCGGGAGGCGACACGGCGCCGCGGAGCGCGCTGCCCGCCCAGCGGCCGGCCGTAGCCGACGATCCCGGGGCCGGCTCCGGCGGCGGACGGCTCACCGTCGTTACCGGCGTCGAGGACGAGGCCCGTCTCGTCGAGTCGGTGCTGGCCGGCTTGCTGGCCGCGGAGACCGGGATCGCGGACACGCCCGTCTCCCTCGCCGGTCTGGCCCGGCGGTGGGGCGCGGCCGAGGAGTGGCTCCCCCTGCTCGGGCTCTGGTGCGACTGGCTCACCGACCGCGGGGTGCTCGTCCGGAGCAGCGCCGGGTACGCCGCCGGGCCGCGTCTGGCCGAGGCCGTCCGCGCGGACGCGGCCGACGGGCGCCTGGCGGATGTGGCGGTGCGGCTGAGAGCCAGGAGCGCCGAACTGTCCGCCGTCGTACGAGGAGAGGCGGACGCGGGCCTCCTGCTGGACGACCCCGTACTCGCCCCCGCCGCCCTGCCTCCCGCACCGGGCGGCCCCGCCGACGTGCTCGCCGCGGAAGTCGGCGCACTCGGCGCGGCCAGGCCGCTGGAGATCGCCGTCCTCGGGGGCGGCCTGCGCGGCGGCTTCCCCGGCCCGCACACGTACACGCTGGTCGACGGGCCGGGCAGGGCCCAGCCACCCGCGCATGCGGGTGCCCCGTCCGGCCGGGTGCGCTCCCGGCGGCTGACCGGAGGGCTCGTACCGGACGACCTGCTGGCCGCGTTCGACGTCGTGGTGGCGGACAACACGCTGCACGCCTTCCCCGACCCCGCGACGGGTGCGGGCCTCGCCGCCCTGCTGCTGGCTCCCGGCGGCACCCTGCTGGCCCTGGAGCGGACCGGGCTGCCGCCGCTCGCGCTCATCGCGGCGGCCGTACCGACCCGCGGGTTCAGCACTCTCGACCCCCGCCGCAGGGAGCGGCGCACCGCGCTGCTGCGGGCGGACGAGTGGGAGCGGGTACTGACCGCCCAGGGGCTCGGCCCGGCCTGCGCCGCCCGGCACCTGCCCGGCGGGCAGCTGCTGCTCCGCGCGGCGAAGTCCGCGGGCGCCGGGCTGCCGCCGGGACGGGAGCTGCGGGAGTGGCTGGCCGACCGGTTGCCCGCGGCCATGCTCCCCGAGCAGGTGCTGGGCACGCCGGTCCTGCCCGTCACGGCCAACGGCAAGCTGGACCGGGCGGCCCTGGCCCGCACGCTCCCCGAACCCGCGGACGCCGCGGCGGGCGGCGAGCCGCCGCGCGGCCGGGCGGAGAACGCGCTGGCCGCCGCGTGGCGCGAGCTGCTGGGGATCTCCCGGGTGGGCCGCGACCAGAACTTCTTCGGCCTCGGCGGCGACTCGCTGCTCGCCACCCGGCTGGTGAGCCGGCTGCGGGCGGACGGCTTCGGCGTGGACCTGAGCGCGGTCTTCGCCTCCCCCGTGCTCCGCGAGCTGGCACGGCGGCTCACCGTCGAACCCGACGCCCGCCCGCAGGGGCCCGCCGTGACCCCGGACCCGGCGCACCGCCACGACCCCTTCCCCCTCACCGACGTACAGCGTGCGTACTGGACGGGCCGGGCCTCCGGGATGCCGCTGGGCGGCGTGGGCGCCCACTACTACCTGGAGTTCGACGGCACGGGCCTGGACCTGGGACGGCTGGAGAAGGCCTACAACCAGCTGATCGCCCGCCACGAGATGCTGCGGTGCGTCGTCGACGAGCACGGTGACCAGCGCATTCTCCCCGAGGTGCCGCAGGCGGTGATCGCCGTGACGCACGCGGCGGCAGGCGGCGCCGGGACCGCGCTCGCCGACCTGCGCGCGGCCATGTCGCACCAGGTGCGCGACCCGGGCCGGTGGCCGCTGCTCGACCTGCGCGCCGTGCTCTACGAGCGGGACGGCGAGCAGCGGGTACGGCTCGGCGTCAGCCTGGAGAACCTCGTCCTCGACGGCCGCAGCATGTCGACCGTGCTGGCCGAACTCGGCCGGCTCTACCGCGATCCGGGCGCCGCGCTGCCGCCCGTCGACGGGCTGTCCTTCCGCGACTACCTGCTCGGGACCGCCCCCTCGGACACCGAGGCGGAGGCGGCCGAAAGGTACTGGACCGGGCGGCTCGCCGACCTGCCCCCTGCCCCCGCGCTGCCGCTCGCCGTCCACCCGTCCGCGGTCCGCGCACCGCGGTTCGTACGACGCTCGGGCCTGCTGCCCGCCGACCGCTGGCAGGCGGTCACCGACCGCGCGAGGGCCCACGGTCTGACCCCCTCCGCCGTGCTGCTCACCTGCTACGCCGAGGTGCTCGGCGTCTGGAGCGGCCGCCGCGACCTCACCGTGAACCTGACGCTCTTCGACCGCCGCGAGGTCCATCCCGCCGTCCACGACATCGTGGGCGACTTCACCTCACTGCTGCCGCTCGCCTACCAGCCGGAGCAGAACACCGGCTTCCTCGCGCGCGCCCGCGCCCTCCAGCACCGGCTCGGCCAGGACCTCGGCCACCGCGCCTGGTCGTCGGTGCGGGTGGCACGCGAGCTGGCCAAGGCGGGCGGAGCGGCGGACGGCGGGCTGCCGGTGGTGTTCACCAGCGCCCTGGGCACCGCGCCCGAGCTGTCGTTCGACCTCGCGCAGTGGCTGCTGCCCAAGGTGTGGTCGGTGTCGCAGACCCCGCAGACCTGGCTCGACAACCAGGTCTACGACTCCCCGTCCGGCCTGCACTACGACTGGGACGCCGTGGAGCAGCTTCTGCCGCCCGCCGTACTGGACCCGATGTTCGCGGCGTACGGGCGCCTGCTCGACTGGATTTCCGCAGCCGAGTGGAACGACCCCGTTCCCGACCTGCTGCCGCCCGGGCAGCGGGCCGTACGCGAACGGGTCAACGCGACCGCGGCGGCCCTGCCGGCGCTCACCCTGCACGAGGGGTTCTTCGCGCGGGCACGCCGGGAACCGGACCGGACCGCCTGCGTGGGCGCGGACGGGGCCCTGACGTACGGCGAACTGGCCGGCCGGGCGCTGCGGTTGGCCGCACGGCTGCGCGCCGCGGGTGTCGCCCCGGGCGCCGCCGTCGCCGTGAGCGTGCCCCGTGGGGCGGAGCAGCTCGTGGCGGTGCTCGGGATCCTCGCGGCCGGTGCCGCGTACGTCCCGGTCGGGGTCGGTCTGCCGGCCCTGCGCCGGGAGGGCCTGTACCGCAACTCGGGCGCCGGCTGCGTGGTGACGGCGGGCGGCTGCCCTGCGCGCGAGGCCGTACCGGACGGCGTCGTGGTCGTCGACGTCACGGAGCACTCCGGGGCGCGGGCGGCGGAGGGGCCCGTGCCGGTGGGCCCGGAGGCGACAGCGTACGTCGTGTTCACGTCCGGTTCGACGGGTGAGCCCAAGGGCGTGGAGATGACGCACCGGGCGGCGATGAACACCGTCACCGACATCGTCCGCCGATTCGGCATCGGCCCCGACGACCGCGTCCTGACCGTCTCCGCCCTCGACTTCGACCTGTCCGTCTTCGACGTCTTCGGCATCCTCGGCCAGGGCGGGACGCTGGTCCTCGTCGGCGAGGGCGAGCGGCGCGACCCCGGGCGGTGGGTGGAGCTGGCCAACGCCCACCAGGTCACCGTGTGGAACAGCGCTCCCACCCTGCTGGACATGCTGCTGGCCGCCGCCGAGACCGCCGCGCTGACCGCGCCGCTGCGCCTCGCCCTCGTCTCCGGCGACTGGGTCCCCCTCGACCTCCGCGAACGGCTCACCGCCCACCGGCCCGGCTGCCGGCTGATCGCCCTCGGCGGTGCCACCGAAGCGGGCATCTGGTCGAATTTCTGGGACGTCACCCGTGTGGACCCGGCCTGGACGTCCATCCCCTACGGCCGTCCGCTGGCCAACCAGCGCTTCCGGGTCGTCGATCCCTTCGGGCAGGACTGCCCCGACCTGGTTCCGGGCGAGTTGTGGATCGGCGGTGCGAGCCTGGCTTCCGGGTACCGCGGGGATCCCGGGCAGACCGCCCGGAGGTTCGTGCACCACGCCGGGAGCCGCTGGTACCGCACCGGCGACCTCGCCCGCTACTGGCCCGACGGCACCGTCGAGTTCCTCGGCCGCACCGACCACCAGCTCAAGATCAACGGCCACCGCACCGAACCCGGCGAGATCGAGGCCACCCTCGAAAGCCACCCGGCCATCCGTCGCGCCGTGGTGACGGCCGCTCAGGCCGGTCCCCGGCGGCACCTGGTGGCCCACGCCGTACCGGCCGACGGCCCGGCCGCGCCGGACGACCTGCTGGCCTTCCTCCGCGAGCGCCTCCCCCGGCACGCGGTGCCCGAGGCCGTTCTGCTGTACGAGGAGCTGCCGCTCACGGCGAACGGCAAGGTCGACCGGACGGCGATGGCGGCGCGGGCCGCCGCCGTCGGCGAGAAAGCTGCGGGCGAGGCGCCGCGTACGGAGGCCGAGCGGCTCGTGGCCACGGTCTGGTCCGAGCTGCTGGCCGTACCGGAACCGACCCGCGAGCAGGACTTCTTCCGGCTCGGCGGCGATTCGCTGCTCGCGACGAAGGCCGTCGCCCGGCTGCGTACAGCGGGTGCGGCAGGCGCTGAACTCGGGGCGCTGTTCACCTCGCCGGTCCTCGCCGATTTCGCCGCCACCCTCACCCTCGGGCTCGCGCGGACACCGGAGCGGGCCGTCAATGCGGAGCCCGCCGCGCGGCACCGGCCCTTCCCGCCGACCGAGCTGCAGCGCGCGTACTGGGTCGGCCGTTCCGCCGCCTTCACCCTCGGCGGCGTCGGGTCGTACTACTACTGCGAGTTCGACGACGAGGATCTCGACCTCGACCGCCTCGAAGCGGCCTGGAACCGGCTGATCGCCCGGCACGAGATGCTGCGCGCGGTGTTCGACGAGAACGGCGACCAGCGGATCCTTCCCGAGGTGCCGCCGCTGGCCATCCCGGTGACCGAGGCGGCGGAGGGCCGCGCCGGCACCGAACTGGCCGCGCTGCGGGACGCGATGTCCCACCAGGTGCTCGACCCGGTGCGCTGGCCCCTGTTCGACGTACGGGCCGTCCGTTACGACGGCAACCGCACCCGGGTCGGCATCGGGCTGGACTACCTGCTCGTCGACGGGCTGAGCATGATGATCCTCTTCGCCGAACTCGACCAGCTCCAGCGGGACCCGGACGCGGAACTGCCGCCCATCGGCGTGTCCTTCCGGGACTACGTCCAGCAGGTGAGCCCCCCTGCCGCCGAAGCAGAGCGCTCACGCCGCTACTGGACCCGGCACATTCCCGAACTGCCGCCCCCGCCCCGGCTGCCGCTCGCCACCGACCCCGCGCGGATCCGCCGCCCGCGCTTCGGGCGTCGCGAGACCTGGCTACCGCCCGCCCGGTGGCAGGCCCTTCAGGACCGGGCACGTCAGCACGGCTGCACACCGTCCGCGGTGCTCCTCACCTGCTTCGCCGAGGTGCTGGGGGCGTGGGGCGACCGCCAGGACCTCACCGTGGCGCTCACCCTGTTCGACCGCCGGGAAGTCCATCCCGACATCGACCGGGTCCTGGGCGACTTCACGTCGCTGCTGCCGGTGGCGCACCGCCCGTCGCCCGGGGAGTCCTTCGGGCAGCGGCTGCGGGGGCTGCAGGAGCGCCTGTGGCGCGACCTCGACCACCGGGGAGCGCCCGTCCTCGAACTGCTCCGCGGGAGCGCGCACCCGCGGACCGGCACCGAAGCGGCGCTGCCCGTGGTCTTCACGAGCGCCCTCGGGGTCGACGACGCACTCGGCGACGGCCTGCGCCGGCCGGTGTGGAGCGTGTCGCAGACGCCGCAGGTCTGGCTGGACGAGCAGGTCATGGCGCGCGGCGGCGGACTGCTGCTGACCTGGGACGCGCTGGAGGAGCTCTTCCCCGAAGGGATGCTCGACGCGATGTTCGACGCCCACGGCCGGCTCCTGGAGTGGGTCTGCTCGTCGGATTGGTCCGAGCCCGCCCCGCCGTTGCTGCCCGGCTCCCAGCGCGCCGTGCGGGACGCCGTCAACGCCACCGCCGCGCCGCTCCCGGACAGCACCCTCCATGCGGGCTTCTTCGGCCAGGCGGCGCGCCACCCCGAACGCTGCGCGCTGCGCTGGGACGGCGGCCGGCTCTCCTACGGGGAACTCGCCGACCGCGCCCTGCGGATCGCCGCCGGGCTCGCGGCGCGGGGTGTCCGGGCGGGCGAGCCGGTGGCCGTGACCCTGCCGAAGGGCCCCGGGCAGATCGCCGCCGTGCTGGGCGTGCTCGCGGCGGGGGCCACCTATGTGCCGGTGGGGCCGGACCAGCCCGCGGCCCGCCGAGAGCGGATGCTGGCCTCCTGCGAGGTCCGGCTGACGATCGGCGAGGAGGACTCCGCCACCGGTGCGGAGGCCTGGGCGGGGCCGGTGGCGGCGGATCCCGGCGCTCCGGCCTACGTGATCTTCACCTCCGGCTCGACCGGTGAGCCCAAGGGCGTGGAGATGACGCACCGGGCCGCCATGAACACCGTCACCGACATCGTCCGGCGCTACGGCATCGGCCCCGACGACCGCGTCCTGACCGTCTCCGCCCTCGACTTCGACCTGTCCGTCTTCGACGTCTTCGGCATCCTCGGCCAGGGCGGCACGCTCGTCCTCGTCGGCGAGGACGAACGGCGCGACCCCGAACGCTGGCTCCACCTCGCCAACACCCACCACGTGACCGTCTGGAACAGCGTCCCCACCCTCCTCGACATGCTCCTCACGGGCGCCGACGCCTATCCGCTGACCGCCCCTCTGCGCCTCGCTCTCGTCTCCGGCGACTGGGTCCCCCTCGGCCTCCGCGAACGGCTCACCGCCCACCGGCCCGGCTGCCGACTCGTCGCTCTCGGCGGCGCCACCGAAGCGGGCATCTGGTCCAACCACTTCGACGTCACCCGCGTCGATCCCGCCTGGACCTCCGTCCCCTACGGCCGCCCCCTCGCCAACCAGCACTTCCGCGTCGTCAACAGCCACGGCCACGACTGCCCTGACCTCGTCCCCGGCGAGCTGTGGATCGGCGGCGCCAGCCTCGCCGCCGGCTACCGCAACGACCCCGCCCACACCACCGACCGCTTCGTCCACCACGACGACCGCCGCTGGTACCGCACCGGCGACCTCGCCCGCTACCGGCCCGACGGCACGCTGGAATTCCTCGGCCGCACCGACCACCAGCTCAAGATCAACGGCCACCGCACCGAACCCGCGGAGATCGAAGCCACCCTGCACACGCACCCCGCCGTCCACCGCGCCGTCGTCGTCCCGTCCGGCGAGCGCGGCAACTACCGTCTGCACGCGTTCGTGACCACCACGGCGGACGGGATCGCCCCGGACGAGCTGCACGACTTCATGCGGCAGCGGCAGCCCCGGCACGCCTGCCCGTCCGGTTACACCGTGCTGGACGAACTGCCGCTCACCGCCAACGGCAAGGTCGACCGGAAGGCCCTCCGGCCTCCCGCCCCCGGCAGCGCGGGCCCGGGAGACGAGCCGCCGCGCGGACCGGTCGAGGAAGCCCTCGCCGCGGTGTGGGCCGGCGTCCTCGGGCTGGCCTCCGTGCCCCGGGACACCACCTTCTTCGCACTCGGCGGCGACAGCCTCCAGGCCACCCGCCTCGTACAGCGGCTGCGCCAGGAATTCCGCTGCGACATCTCCCTGCGGCAGCTGCTCGGCGAACCCACCGTCGCCGGAGTCGCCCGGCTCATCGAGAGCCGGAACCCCGGTTCAGACCACCACGACATGGAGGACGGCTCCCTGTGACGGCCCGCGAACTCATCGACGAACTCCACCACATCGGCGTCCGGTTGTGGGAAGAGGACGGCCTCCTTCGCTACCGGGCGCCGCGCCAGGCGATGACCGAGTCACGGCTCGAACGGCTGCGGCAGCACAAGCCGGACGTCCTGGCCGAACTGCGCCGCGCCGGTACCGTACTGGCCGCCGACCCGGACGGCCGGCACGAGCCCTTCCCGCTCACCGACGTCCAGTCCTCCTACCTGCTGGGCCGCAGTTCGGCCTACGAGTACGGCGGCACCGGCTGCCACGCCTACCTGGAGGTGCGCCTCCCCCGCTTCGATCCCCTGCGGGTACGCGACGCGTGGCGCCACCTCGTGGAGCGCCACGACGCGCTGCGGACCGTCGTCCACCGGGACGGCTACCAGCAGGTCTTGCGGGAGCTGCCCGCGGCGGAGGCGGAGGTCACCGACCTGCCGGACGGGCCGGCGGCAGCGCTGCGGAAGGCACGCGAGCAGGTCAGGTCCGAGCTGGCCGCGCGGGACTTCCGCCCCGACCGGTGGCCGCTGCACGACCTTCGGGTCACCGCGGGACCCGACGACGTCCACCTCCACCTCGCCATCGACCTGCTGATCTGCGACTACGGCAGCGTCCAGCTCCTGCTGGGCGAACTGGAGCAGCTGTGCCTGCGCCCGGCCGAGCCGCTGCCACCGCTCGGCATCCGCTACCGCGACTACCTGCTGGCCCAGCGCCGCCAGGCGGAGGCCCGGAGCGAGCGCGACCGTGCCTACTGGTGGAAGCGGCTGGACGAGCCTTGCGCCGGGGACGCCGTGCCGCTCGCCCCGGCCCCCGCCCTGCCCGTCCGGCCAGTCCCTGCCGGAGCCGAAGGCGGCGCACCCGACTTCGTACGGCTCCAGTCGGCGTTGCCGGGCGACGCCTGGGAGCGGCTGCGGCAGCGGGCCGCGGCCCGGGACGTCACGCCGACGGTCGCCCTGCTCGCGGCGTACGCCGAGGTGATGGCGCGGTGGAGCGGCAAGCGGCGGTTCACGCTCGACCTGCCGATGTTCCACCGCCTTCCGCTGCACCCGGAGGCCGGCCGCCTGGTCGGCGACTTCACCTCGGTCGAGTTGCTGACCGTGGACTGGACGTCGGGCGGCCCTTTCGCAGCCCGCGCCGCCGCGGTGCAGTCGCAGCTGTGGGAGGACATGGACCACGCGGCCTGCTCCGGGGTGGAGGTGCTGCGCGAACTCGCCCGCCGCCGGGGGCAGCAGGAGGCCGTGATGCCGGTGGTCTTCACCAGCACCGTGGGCCTCGCGGACGGCGGCCGCGAGGAGCTGCCGCGGCTGCGCGAGGGCGAGATCCTCCGCGGCAGCAGCCGCACCCCGCACGTGTGGATCGACTGCCAGGTGATGGAGCACCGCGGCGGCCTGCTGCTCGGCTGGGACGTGCGGCGCGAGGTCTTCCCCGACGGGCTGGCCGAGGACGCCTTCACCGCGTTCGAGGCGGCGGTGCGGCGCCTGGCCGACTCCGACGCGGCGTGGGAGGAGACCTCGCTCGTCACGCTGCCGGACGCCCAGCGCGGGCGCCGCGAGTCGGCGAACCGGACGGCGTGCCCGATCCCGGCACGCACCCTGCACGAGGCGGTTCTCGCCCAGGCGCTCGCCACCCCCAACCGCACCGCCGTGATCGCCGGTACCTCCGAGCTGACCTACTCGCAACTGCTGGAGCGGGCGTACGCCGTGGCCCGCGCGCTGGCCTCCGAGGGGGACGTGACGGGGCAGCTGGTCGGCGTCGTGATGGACAAGGGCTGGGAGCAGGTGGCCGCCGTGCTCGGCACCCTGCTGGCGGGCGCGGCCTACGTGCCGGTCGACACCGACCAGCCCGCCGCCCGCCGCGACGCGGTCCTGGCGGACGCCGGTGTCGCGGCGGTGCTCACCCAGCCGTGGCTCGACGTCGCCACGCCCGGTGTGCGCGTCGTGACCGTCGACGCCGCGCCGGCGCCGGGCGCGGCGGTGCCGCCGCCCCGCACCACGCCGGACGATCTCGCCTACGTCATCCACACCTCCGGCTCGACCGGCACCCCGAAGGGGGTGATGGTCAGCCACCGGGCGGCCTGGAACACGATCGCGGACATCAACGAGCGCTTCGCCGTCGGCCCCGGCGACCGTGTCCTCGGACTGGCCGCACTCGGCTTCGACCTGTCGGTGTACGACATCTTCGGCCCGCTCTCCCGCGGCGGCTGCCTCGTCCTCCCGGAGGCCGAGCGGCGTGCCGATCCCGCCCACTGGGCGGCGCTCGCCGACCGGCACGCCGTCACGCTGTGGAATTCGGTCCCCGCACAGCTCCAGATGCTCGACAGCTACCTGGCCGCAGAGCGGGCGGCCGCGCCGCCGTCGCTCCGCCTGGCGCTGCTCTCCGGTGACTGGCTCCCGGTCCCGCTGGCCCGGTCGGTCGGTGAGCGGCTGCCGGACTGCCGGCTGGTCAGCCTCGGCGGTGCCACGGAGGCGGCGATCTGGTCGATCGCCCACCCCGTCGACCACCGGCGCCTGACCGGCCCCACCGTCCCGTACGGCACCCCGCTCGCCAACCAGGGCTGGCACGTCCTCGACGACGCCTTCCAGGACTGCCCGGACCTGGTCCCGGGGGAGCTCTACATCACCGGCGCCGGGCTGGCCCTGGGCTACCTGGGCGACCCCGTACGCACCGGCGAGCGCTTCCTCACCCACCCGCTGACCGGGGAGCGGATGTACCGCACCGGTGACGTGGGCCGCTACCTCCCCGACGGCTCCGTCGAACTGCTCGGGCGGATCGACGACCAGGTCAAGATCCGCGGCCATCGCGTCGAGCCCGCGGAACTTGTGGCGGCCGCGGAGTCGCACCCCGCGGTGGCCTCGGCGGTCGCCTTGGTGACGGGCGACGACGTGACGGCCCGCCGCCTGGTGGCCTTCGCGGCCACCGCGCCCGGCGAGCAGCCGCTCACCGACGCGGGCCGGGCCGCCCTGACCGCGGCGCGGGCCGCGGGCACCGAAGTGCGGGCGTTGGTCGACTCCGCGCTCCTCGGTGACTTCCTGGCGCTGGCCGACGACGTCGCCCTGGCGGCCATGGCCCGCACGCTGCGCGGGGCGGGCCTCTTCACCGCGCCGGACGCCGGGCACACCGTGGCGGAGGCGGTGTCCGCGCTGGGTGCGCACACCAAGCACACGCGCACGGTCCGGCGCTGGCTGCGCGCCCTGGCCGGGGCGGGCCTGCTCCGCCACGACGGGGCCACCGGCCGCTACGCCGGGCCGCTCGCCGCGGACCCCGCGGACCCGGAGCACGACTGGCCGCGGCTGGAGGAGCTGGCCCGGCGCCTGGACTACGGCTCCGACCTGCTGCGGCTGGTGCGCACCAGCAGCGAGCACCTGCCCGAGCTGCTGCGCGGCGAGGAGGACCCGCTGGCCCTGCTCTTCCCGCACGGCAGCCTCGACGTGGCGCAGGCCGCGTACCGCGACAACCTGGTCAGCCGTACGCTGAACCGGGTCGCGGTCGCGGGCCTGCGCGAACTCGCCGCAGGCCACCGGGGACCCGGGCCGCTGCGGGTGCTGGAGGTCGGCGCGGGCGTCGGCGGCACCAGCACCGATCTGGTCCCCGCCCTTGCGGACTTCGACGTGGACTACCTCTTCACCGACGTCTCGCAGTTCTTCCTCGCCGAGGCCCGCGAGCGCTTCACGCCCCACCCGTGGGTGCGCTACGGCCTCTTCGACATCAACGAGGACCCCTCCTGCCAGGGCCTGACGGCGAACTCCTTCGACGTCGTCCTGTGCGCGAACGTCCTGCACAACTCCAAGGACGCCGCCCGGACCCTGGCGCGGCTTCGCGAGCTGCTGACGCCCGGCGGCTGGCTGGTGTTCATGGAGGCCACCGTGGAACGCCATCCGCTGCTGGTGTCGATGGAGTTCGTCGACGGGCTGAGCGCGGGCTTCACCGACGTACGCGAGGCGGAGGACCGTACCTTCCTGACGACCGGCCAGTGGACCGGCCTGCTGACGGCGGCCGGTGCGGAGACGGAACTGTGCTTCCCGCCGGCCGATGACGTCCTCGCGCAGGCCGGGCAGCAGATCTTCTTCGCCCGCATGAAGACGGACCGGGCCCGGGTGACCGCGGACGAGCTGGCACGCCACCTCGCCGAGCGGCTGCCGGACTACCTGCTGCCCGAACGCCTGGAGATCCTGGACGACCTCCCCCTCACCCCCAACGGCAAGGTCGACCGCGCGCGCCTGCGGCTGCGCCTGCCCGAGCCCGGCGGGGCCTCCACCGCGCCGCCCGCCACGCGGCCACCCGCCGACGCACTCGAACGCCGCCTCACCGAGCTGTGGGCGCAGGTGCTGCAACGCCCGCAGGTGAGCCCTGAAGAGGACTTCTTCCAGCTCGGCGGCGACTCGCTGCTGGTCGCCCGGCTCGTCGGCCGGCTGCGCGAGGCCGAGCCGAGCGCCCAGGGCGTCGAATGGGAGCACCTCCTGCGGCAGGTCCTCCAGCAGCCCACGGTCGCGGCGCTCGCGAACTACCTCCGCGGCGCGGCCGCCGATCCGCGCGTCCCGGAACCGCGGGCCGACGACAGCCGGAGCGCACCGGCGCTTCTGCTCGACGGGCCCGCGGTCGGACCGGTCACCGTACTGGTGCACGACGGCAGCGGCACGCTGCTGCCCTACCAGGCGCTGCTGGAGGAATTCCGGCGGCGGCCCGCGGGGGGCCGGCTGCTCGGCGTCGAGGCGACTTCGCCGGAGCGCTACCTCGGTTCCGATCCGGCCCGGCTCATCCACCGCCTCGGCGGCGAGTACGCGCAGGCGCTGCTGGCCGGCGGCGCCCGGCGCTTCCGGGTCGTCGGCTACTGCATGGGCGGCCTCATCGCGACCGAGGCCGCGCGGGCGCTCACCGAAGCCGGCGCCGACGTCGAGGGCCTGACCGTCATCAGCTGCTACCGACCGCCGTTCGAGGTGCACGAGGACCTGATCGCCGAATACACCTTCGCGCTGTCCCTCGGACTCGATCCGGCCGCGGTCGGCTTCCCGGCGGACACCCGCGCCCTGGGCGACGCGATCACCGCCGCGCTCGGCGCCGCGCCGGGACGGCTGGAGTCCGGGGCGCTCGCCGCGCTCGGCGGCGCCCACGAGGAGGTCGGACGCTCCTTCCGGGAACTGGCGGACCGGTCGCCCGAGGAGCGCCTGGAGAACCTCGCGGCGACCGCCGAGCGGTTCGGCGGGCCGATGGACAGGGCCCGTCTCTCCCGCCGCTACCAGGTCTTCCGGCACAGCCTCTTCGCCGTCACCCGGTACCGCCCCGACCCGTACGCGGGCGACATCACCTTCCTGCGGCACACCGGCCGCTACGGCTTCCTGCCCGGGCTCCAGCAGGACATGACGGCGTACTGGCAGGACGTCTGCCTCGGGCGCCTGCGCGTGCACGACATCGACGGCGACCACTTCGGCTGCATCGCCGGCGACCGCGCGGGCGCCGTGCGCGCCCTGCTGGAGGGTGAGGGGCGATGAGCGTCCGTGTCGGTGTGCTGGGCGCCTCGGGCGCGGTCGGGGCCGACGCCGTCCGGGCCCTGCGGGCCGCCGGGGTCGGGGAACTCCGGCTCGGGGCGCGGCGGACCGCCGGCCTCGCCGGGCAGGCCGCGGAGGTGGTGGCCGTGGATCTCGAACGGCCGGACCGGCTCGCCCGGTTCTGCGCGGACTGCACGGTGGTGCTGAACTGCGCGGGTCCTTCCTACCGGGTGCGCGGCCGGGTGGCCAGGGCAGCGGTGGCCGCGGGCGCCGACTACGTGGACGTAGCCGGTGACGAACCGGCGTACGCCGACCTGTCCGGACTGGGCCTGGCAGGGCTCGGGCGGCGCGCCGTGCTGTCGGCGGGCATGCTGCCGGGGCTGTCCGGGCTGCTGCCCCGGTGGCTGGCCGAACAGCGCCAGGAGGGCCCGCACGGCGGGGAGCTGACGGTGTGGAGCGGCGGCCTGGAACGGTGCAGCCGGACGGTCGCCGCCGACCTGGTGCTGTCCCTCGGCGGGCACGCGCCCGACGGCCGCCCGCCGTACGGCGAGCCGCTCGCGGCCTGGCGGGCAGGGCGCCGGGAGAGCCGGGCCCTGCAACCGCGTGACGACGCCGAGCTGCCCTCCTTCCCCGGGCCCGTCGCCCTGCGGCCGGTTCTGAGCGCAGAGGCCGAACGCCTGGCGCGGGCGCTGCGGCTGGACCGGCTCGACTGGTTCAACGTCTTCCCCGGGCGCCGGGTCCGGGACGTGCTGGCCGCGCTGGCCGGCTCCGGCGGGCCGACGGACGAGGCCGCCGAACGGCTGGCCAGGGCGTGCGCGATGGACCTCACCGGCCGGCGACCGTACTACCGGATGGTCTTCGCCTTCCGGACCGCCGCGGGCTCAGCCGTGACGGCGACGCTCGGCACCGAGGACAGCTGCCGGCTCACCGGCGCCGTCGGCGCGCTGGCGGTCACCGAGACGCTGGCCGGACGCGTACCGCCGGGCCTGCACTTCGCCGCCGAGGTCCTCGACCCCGGCCGGGCCGCCGGGCTCGCCGGCCCGGCCCACGGCGCGACCCTCGACGTGGCCCATGCGCCGCTCGAACCGGCCGTCGTGACGGGGGCGCTGTGACGAGCCCACTGCCCGAGGACCCTCCCCTGCGGACCGTGGTGTGCGGCGCCGTCTTCGGCCGGTTCTACCTGGACGCGCTGCACCCCGCCCCGCCCGGTTTCGAGCTTGCCGGGGTACTGGCCGGCGGCGGCGCGCGTTCGCGGGCCACGGCCGCGCGGTACGGGGTGCCGTACTACACCGCCGTCGACCAGCTTCCGGCCGACGTGGACGCCGCCTGCGTGGTGGTACGTGCCGGGGCAGCCGGCGGCCCCGGGACCGAACTGGCCCGCGCGCTGCTGGAGCGCGGCGTGCACGTCCTCCAGGAGCAGCCCGCCCACCCCGAGGAGGTGGCGGGCTGCCTCCGGATCGCCCGGGACAAGGACGTCCAGTACCGCGTCAACGCCTTCTACTCGCACCTCGCCCCGGTCCGCCGCTTCGTCGCGCGCGCCCGTACGCTGAGGGCCCGGCGGCCCCTGCGTTACGCCGAGGCGGCCTGCTCGAGCCAGGTGCTCTTCCCGCTGCTCGACATGCTCGGGCGGGCCCTCGGTGGCCTCGGCCCGTGGGCCTTCGCCGATCCCGCCCCGGTCGCGGCCGTCCGCGCGGCCACCGGGGCGGCGGTGCCCTTCCGCATCCTGCACGGCGCGATCGCCGGGGTCCCGCTCACTCTGCGGGTGCAGAACCAGATCGACCCCGGCGACCCGGACAACCACGCGCATCTGCTGCACCGCATCACGATCGGTACGGACGCGGGCGCGCTGACCCTGGCCGATACCCACGGCCCTGTGCTCTGGACCCCCCGGATGCACGTCAACCGCGGCGCCGACGGCCTGCCGGCGCTGGACGGCCCGGGCACCGGGCGGCTGGACCAGCCGAGCACCACCGTCCTCGACGTCGCAGTGCCGCTGTCCTTCCGGCAGACCTTCGGCACGCTGTGGCCCGACGGGATCCGGCACGCCCTGGCGGACCTGAGGGCGGCGGTCGCCGACCCGGCCGGCCGGGCAGCCGATGCGCAGTACGCGCTGACCGTCAGCCGTATGTGGCTCGACCTGACCGGGCGGCTGGGCCGCCCCGAACTGGTGGCGGACGAGGAATGCCCGCCGCTGGAGCTGAGCGACCTCGCGGTGGAGTGCCCGCCGCCCCTTCCCGCCACGGAGGTGACGCGATGAACCGGAGCTGGCTGCGCTGCCCCGCGCCCAGGCCCGGTGCCGCGCTGCGGCTGGTCTGCTTCCCGCACGCGGGCGGCGGGGCCAGTACGTACCGAAGCTGGCCGGACCTGCTGCCGCCATGGATCGAGATGCTGGCGGTGCAGTACCCGGGCCGGGAGGACCGCTTCTGCGAACCACCGGTCACCGAGCTGCCCGCGATGGCCCAGGCGGTCGCCGCCGAACTGGCGGTCCCGGACGCCCGTCCCATGGCCTTCTTCGGCCACAGTATGGGCGGCGCGGTCGCCCACGAGGTCGCGCTGTCACTGGCCGGGGCAGGCTCTGCCGAGCCCGTCCACCTGATCGTCTCGGCCCGCGAACCGGTCGAGCACGTGGCGCCGGGCAGCGTCCACCTCGGCGGCGACGCGGCGCTGCGGGCCGAGCTGACGCGCCTGGGCGGCACCAGCGGCGAGCTGCTCGACAACGCCGAGCTGTGGCAGCTGGTGGCGCCGGTGCTACGGGCCGACTACCGGCTCATCGAGACCTACCGGCCCGTGCCCGGCCGCCGGCTCGACTGCCCGCTGACGGCGTTCGCCGCCGAGGACGACAGCGAGCTGACGCTCGCGCAGGCCGCCGACTGGGCACACGCGACCGTGGGGCCGTTCGCGCTGCGGAGCTTCCCCGGCGGCCACTTCTATCTGATCCCGCACCGCGAACGCGTACTCCAGGCGCTGGCCGACTGCCTGCTCCCGGCCCTGGACGCCACCGCATCCACCGGCCGGTGACTCCCGAGCCACCGCCTTTCCGTCATCCGTCGAACGAGGAGCCCCGTGATCGACTACTACTCCCCCACCGCCGAGTTCTACGACCTTGTCGGCGGCCAGCACTGGGCGCACAGCGACCCCGCACTGGCATCAGCACTCGCCGGCACCGACACCGGCCACGGCCCCGTCCTCGACCTGGGCGCGGGAACGGGGCGTACGACGGAGGTCATCGCACGCGCGCTCCCCGGCGCCCGGATCCTCGCCGTCGAGCCCTCACCCGGTATGCGGGCGGCGCTGACCAGCCGGGTGGTGCGGGACGAGGACCTGCGGCCCCGCGTCACCGTCGTCGCCGACCGCGCCCAGGACGTCGAGCTGCCCGACCGGCTGTCCGCGGCGGTGATCTGCGGCGTGCTCGGCTACCTCGACCGCGAGGAGCGCGCCACACTGTGGGACCGCCTGCTGGAACGCCTGCCCGCGGGCGCCCCTGTCGTCGTGGAGCTGATGGCCCTCAGCACGCCGCAGCCCGTCGCCCCGATGCGGATCGCCCGTCAGCGGCTCGGCGACCAGGAGTACGAGGCGTGGCTCTCCGGAGAGCCGTGCGGCACAGGGCAGATGCGCTGGTCGGCGACGTGGCGGGTGCTGAACGGGAAGAAAGTGGTGCGTGAGGTGGACGTCACCCACAAGTGGTACACCTTCGGGATCCAGGATCTGGCCGCCGAGACGGGCATGACAGCGAAGCAGTTGACCCCGGAGCTGGGCGTCCTGATGCGCTGACCGCGCCCACCCGGCACGATGGGCCCTCCGCCGGATCGGTGGAGGGCCCATCGGCCGAACGGACTCGCGGTGCGCAGTCCTACGAGGTACGCGTCACGGTGAACGGGTAGGTCACCGTGCCGGTCTCCGTCGGGGCGACGACCTCGCCGCGCAGCGTCTCGGCCTCGGTCGTGCCTGCCGCGCAGGTGACGGACGTGACGCGGTAGGTCTCCGTGTCAACGCCGGTGGCGGGGCCGCTGACGGTGTCGGCGTTGATCCACTCCACCCCGCCGCCCGTGACCTCGTAGGAGCCGCGGCCGGCGCCCTGCCAGCCTTCGACCGTCCAGCTGGTCTCGACCGACTGCGGCGCGTCGAAGCTCACCGTGAGCGTGTCGCCGGGAGCGTTGTCGAAGGCGCCTTCGAAAGTGCCGGAGTAGTCCGCGGCCGAGGCGCCGCAGGCTGCCTGGGCCGACGCGGGGTCGGCGGCGACGGCCGGGGTCGCCGTCATCAGCGCGGCGGTGAGGGGGGCGGCGGCGCACAGCAGCGACAGCGCGAGCCGTCGGGTTGCCATCATGGGGAAAGCCTCTCTGCACAAATGCTCATGCCGGTGGGGGGATTGATCGGATGCGGGGCCATTCCCGTCGCTCGCAGGGCGGCGGTCAGGCAGGAGGTCAGCCGCGCCCGATCACGAAGGGGATCTGCGCGTCACCGGAGTCGACGACACCGGCGATCGAGGTGACACGGCTTCCGCCGCCGTCGCACTGGACCTGCACACTCCGGTAGACCTCGGAGTCCACACCGGTGAGCGGCCCGGAGATGGCGCCGGAGTTCGTCCACTGCACACCGCTCGGGCCGACATCGAACTTGCCGTGGCCCTCGCCCTCCCAGCCCTCCACGTTCCACTGCGTCAGGGCGGAGTTCGGCGCGGCGAACTGGACTCGGAGGGTGTCGCCGGAGTCGTTCGCGAAGACCCCGTGGAAGGTGCCGGCGTAGTCGGCGGCCGTGGCGCCGCATGCGGCTTCGGACTGTGCCGTGTCGTCGGCGATGGCCGGAGTCGCCGTCATCAGCGCGGCGCTGAGCGGAGCGGCGGCGCACAGCAGCGACAGCGCGAGCCGTCGGGTTGCCATCATGAAGGAAGGCCTTTCTTTCGATTGCACATGCCGGTTGAACGGGATGCACGCACCGTCACCTTCACCGGAAATTTGAACGACGCGCGCAGATTCGTTGGAACTATATCCCGCGCCGACCGGCTCGACGCCATGAATCCTTAGCCCAAGAGAATGAACACGTGCAACGCATAATCCGCTCACCTTTTTAGAGCGACGAGCCGCTAAGCTATTGGGGTTCGCAATGCACTCCGGCGCCGATCACGGACCTCGGGCCGGTCCCGTGATCAACGACCTGACCAGCATGGACACCGCGTGCTCCCAACCTCCGACCCGACGACGCATCGTCGGAACGGGGAACATCCGGAATTCAGATTCCGTGACCAGGCTCCGTCGTTTTCGTTCCAGTTCCGAGGCCTGCCCCACCTGCTCGCCGCCGCAAGCCGATGCGGCAGAATTCGACGGAGCCCGTCCGCGAAGCCTGCCCGATTCCGGCGGTGTCAGGACAGGCAGCCGACCTCACGGGTGTCCAACGATTAACGAGCTCGTGCAGGGTTGGCCGCGGCCTCGGTCGGCACGGTTCGTCGAACCTGTCGTGGTGGGGGCCGCAGCGCGTGAGGTGATCGTGTCTGAACGGCGGATCACGGGTCTGTCGCAGGGCGTGATCGCAGATCTGGTGGCCGAGGTGGGCCCGGGCTGGCAGGCCCGGCGCGATGCGGAGGTGTGTGCCCGGCCTCGGCGGCGGGCTGTCGGGGCGGGCGCGAAGTACAAGCCGGTGTTCGTCGACCGCCCGCCGGCGACGCCGGTACACCTACGACACGCAAGTACCTCATGTCGTGTACAACGCCGCGCTCGTCCGCGCGGACGGGCTGGGCGAGCTGTCGGTGCGGGATCGCATGGAAGCGTGGGCGGTCAACGTGGTCGGCGCACTGAATGCCGCGGCGCGCCTCGCGCCGGCAATGGCAGCACGGGGCAGCGGAACGTTCCTTGTCACGGGTGGCACGCCTGAGCCCAAGCCGCAGTATGTGAGCCTCTCCCTGGGCAAAGCGGGCGTCCGGACCCTGATCGCGCTGCTCGATCAGCAGTACGGCTCCTTCGGAGTCCACGCGGCGAGCGTCACCGTGGACGGCCCGGTCGCCCCCGGCACCGACTTCGACCCCGACGACATTGCCGAGCACTACTGGCACCTGCACACGCAGCCACGCCACCTGTGGGATCACGAGGCGCTGCACACCAGCCGCCCCTGACAGCGCGCGGCCGACAAGAACCGGCGAGCTGCCCGTCTCGTCAAACGGTCCACTTCACGGACTGCCGCTCACGACCAGCGCGAACGCCCTGAGGGGGCCGTCACGCCGGTCCTGGGGGTTGCCGCCTCAGACCTCGTCGCCGGTGACCCAGGTCGCCAGGTGGCCGGCATCCAGGAACCGGGCGACCACGCGGGCTGCCAGCTCCGGCTTGATGGCGAAGGCGGTGTCCTCGGCAAGGCCGGCGGCGCGGCAGCGGGCGGGATCGGAGATCCAGGAGCGCGGAACGCAGAGTTCCCGGAGCACTGCGGCGTGGCCGCGGTGACCTGCGTGGACCGGGTAGACGGCGACTCTCGATCCAACCAGCGGTGCCGGTGTATTGCCGCTGGACGCCGACCGTCCCTCGAACGCAACCCGCCAACGGGCGGAATCTATGCTGTGACCTGCGGCCACCGTCTCTTCGTCAGTCCACACAACTCACGATGATCAACGGTGGCCGCACCATGTCGCCTCAAACGCCATCGGCCCTGCAAACGCAAGGAGACCGCCTGTGCCGGCCACCGCATACGAAGCACTGCTCATCGGGGGCCGCGCCGGGGTCGGCAAAACCACGGTCGGCTGGGAGATCTCCGCGCAACTGCAAGCCCTGCGCATCGCCCACTGCCTGATCGAGGGCGACAACCTGGACCAGGCATTCCCCGCTCCGGCCGACGACCCCGCCCGCACCAGGATGACCGAGGCGAACCTCGCCGCGCTCTGGCGCAACTACGCCGCTCTGGGATATCGCAGGCTGATCTACACCAACACCGTCTCCGTTCTGGAACCCGACCTGATCGCCCGCGCCATGGGCAGCACACCCCGCATCACCGCAGTCCTCCTGACCGCCGACGACGCAACCGCCCGGCAACGCCTCGGCACCCGCGAAATCGGCAGCCAACTCGACGCCCACCTCACCCGAAGCACCGCCATGGCCCACCATCTGGAAGCCACCGCGCCTTCATGGGTCGCACGGATATCCACCGACAGCCGCTCCGTCACCGACATCGCACGCGATGCCGTCGCAGCAACCAACTGGGCAGCCCAACCGCCACGGACCGCAGATCACGATGTACGGCTGGAGTATTAGTTGCGGCATGCGTTGAGCCTTGACAGCCGACCGCATCGGTATTTGCCGATCCTTGGAGAGACGACACTGACGGTCGTCGCACTGAGGGCACCACTGGGGAGTACCCCAGCATTGATCGCGGTTTGAGCAAGTTCGAGTTTCGATCTGCGGATCCTCCTGTTCAGGAGCTGTTCCGCGCGTCAGAGGGCGAACTCGGTTTGACCACATGCATCGGCATGGGTCGGACCGAGCCCCCGCCCGGTCCGACCCCAATCGCGAGGGGTAGGGACCGTGGAAACCATTTGGGTGGGCTACTGCTGTCGTAAGCTCGATCACGGGCGTCGTCTGGATCGTTGCGCGCGCACTGGACCAGGTACCGGTTATCTGCCGCAGGACGGCGAAAGCGGCACGCTCGGTACGGGCACTTCGTCAGGAGCTGACGGCGTTACGCAGTGGACCGCCGCCTTCCCCAGGAGACCCCGAATGAGGCCGGCGACGGTTGCCAATGACCGGCGTGTCGGCATTGCGGGTGCCGATACATCATCCGCGCGGGTAACGGCCTTGACCACCGGTCTGCTGCTGGCCTGCTCCCGGCCCTCGATGTCTTCCTCTGCGCAGGGCGTCGAGGCATCATGATCGATCGTGCTGCTGCACCTGTCCTCCCTTGCCGGACCAATCCCTTCGCCTTCCTTCGCCTGCTACCGATGAGCGATCGGGACAAGGACATCGACTGTCGGCGTTCAGTACCAGTACACCGGTTCGGCCGGCCGCATCGGCCAGGAAGCAGGGACTGCCGCCTACGCGGGACCGGGGCTCTGGCACAGATCTTGGGGAGCGGTCGCGGAGGGTGACGTTCGAGTTCGATTTACTCAGAGTGCGATCGGCCGGTACTTCAGAGCCTCATCGACGATCTGCTCGGGAGACGGGTCCTGATGGATGTCCGAGGGGTGGAAGATCAGGTCACTCACCCGGGGATGCGACACGTTTGCTTCCAGTAGACGCAGATAGTAGCCGCTCTCCTCTGAGGCAGTCAGGAGTCTGCGGACGATCTCAACGAGCTCGTCCCGGGTGATGTCAGCGTTCGCGGGGCGAGCCGGCCGGGCCGCCTCCCTCGCGAACTCCTCCAGGCTCCTGCTGCCGTCGTATTCGGCAAAGTCGAGAGCCACGTAGTCGTGACCGGTCATCGCGTTGAACGCCTCGATCTCCCCGCCCGCCGCCTCTGGGTGGGCGGTTAGCAGCTCAGCGATCCGCTCAACCTCAGTGCACAGCTCGTTCAGTCGCTGCCGACTCACGGGTGGGGGCAACAACTCCGGTCTCAGGTCCACAGCGGCATTATGTCCGTCGGTGCCGACACGCCCTAACTGGCTCCCCAGGGCGCTGTCTTTCGGACCTTGGCGAAGGATCGGAGGGCTTGGAGTGCTACTGGAGCAGGATCATCTTGCGGAGTAGTTCGAATCCAGCGCGGCCGTAGAGCTGCCGCTTGATCTTCTTGATGCGGTTGACGGCGCCCTCGATACTGCCGGAGCTCCAGTCGAGAGTGAGCCCGGCGGTCACGGCGTCGAGGCCTCGGAGCAGGTGGAGTGCGAAGCCGGTGAGGCCGGGCAGTTGGCTGGCATCGACTGCGTTGATCCAGGCGGGGAGTGTGGAGCCGAGGCGGTCGGTGAGTGTCTCGCCGAAGTCGCGGACGAGTCCGGCAGCCTTCTCCAGTTCGGGGCAGCGGGCCAGGACCTCCTTCAGGCCGGCCCGGTCTTCCTCGGTCAGAGCCGTGGGGTGCCGGGTGAGCCAGCCGGTCACCTGCCGCACAGACGGCGGCCGCGGGGCCGCGCCGGCCGGAGCCCCGCGGAGGCTCGCAATGTGGGCGCGGACCATCTGGTAAGTGACGGGCGCGTTGGCGGCAATGAGTTCACCGTGCAGTCGCGTGACGCTGGTGCATCCTTCGGCGAATCGCCGCTCCAGGTAGGGCTTGTAAGGGTCCAGTCTGCTGGGCCGGGGCCGGTTCTCGCGGATGGTGTCCTGCCAGCGTGTGGCGTTCGCGTACCGGAGCACGGTGTTGAGACCCCAGCCCAGGTGCCGGGCAATCGCCCGGCGGGAGTGGCCTTGGGCGAGGAGCTCGTGGACCAGGGCGTGCGCTGCCTTCTTCCGTTCGGCCCGCCGGCCGAGGGGCGCCGAGTCGTTCTGCGGCATACCGGGGCCGGGACTGGTCGCGCCTGCCAGCGTGCCAGCGGGCGACGGATTGCGCAGGCACTCGCAGTAGGCGGCGACGCAGGTGTCAACAGCTCGGCCGAGGCCCTGCCACAGGTGGAACCGGTCGGCAACCTGCAGAGCGTCGGGGGCACCGCGGCGGGCGCCCTCGGCGTACGCGCCGGCTCGGTCCCGGCAAATTACCTCCACGCCTGGGTGCTGGGTCAGCCAGGTGGCCAGTGGCCCGGCTTCGCGGGTCGGAAGCACATCGACCACGCGATGGTCTTCGACGCTGGTCAAGACGGTGGAGTAGGTCTGGCCGCGACGGATCGCGAAGTCGTCGACTCCCAGCACCCGTGGCGTGCTGAACCGTGGATCGGGCAATGCCATGATCCTGCGTAACAAGGTCATCCGTCCCGCGCCGAAGCCCAGCAGGGCGGCCAGTCGAGCTCCGGCCCGCCCGGCCAGGGCGAGCCCCACTTGCTCCAGGGCGTGGTTGAGCCGGGTGGTGAACCGTGCGTGCGGGGCGGCGAGCCGGGAGAAGGGCTCGGCGAACGTCCGGCGGGGACAGTCCGCCACTCCGCAGATGAAACGCCGGACCGTCAACCGGATCACGAAGCCCTGTTCAGCGAGCGGAAGGTCCTTGAGCCTGCGCTGATAGCGGTCGTGGACTCGGTCCGAGAAACGACCGCAGTCCGGACATGCCGCCCCCACCGCGCGGCCTCTCGCCATCACCTCGACCGTGCCGAACGCGGCCGTAACAGCCTCGATGTCCACCTCGTCGATCCCGTCGAACACCAGCGAGTCCCAGAACGGTGCATCGGTTTGCATGACCAGAACCATCACGGTCAACATCTGGCCACGGCAGTGGCCGACGCGAACTTGAGGGAGCGTCAATTCCGATGGGGACGACAGGGCGTACGCGGTCTCGCGCGAACCAGTCTTCTCGCAATCGAACAGCGAGGTAACGCTCCGAGACGACTCCCCAAGATCTGTGCCAGAGCCGGGACCGGAGTGCACCGGCCAAGCCCGGTGTTGCACGGCTCCACAGCCGCGCCCCTTCGCCACAACCCAGGTCCGCAGCAGGAAGGCCCGTGCTCCGCAGAATCAGTGGAGTACGCACTCCCACGGTTCGATGTCCGGCTCACCCGGCGGAAGCTCTCCCTTGCAGTACTTGTAGAGCCACGTGGCTGCCCTGCGCTCAGCGTGCTTCGCGTTGACCGGCTCCCCCTGTTCGTCCAGTTCAAGGACGTTGGCGAATATGGCGAAGCAGATCTCCGCTTGCGATGGGGACTCACGGAGCTCTTCCCAGTAGTCAACCCCCTCCAGCATCGGATGGCCCAACGAGCCATGAGCGAGCCATCCGGCAAAGCGCCGGAAGGCACCCGAAGTACCAGGACTGAGGTGTGAAGGCATGCCACGAATCTAGCCTCAGCCGGCCGTGGTCACGGCTCCGGCCTCCCGCCAACTGGTCAAGGGCCGACAGCGGCGACCACGTCAGTCCTTACGGACAGCCTTCAGATTCTGGAGACGGTCGGGTGGCGGGTGGCGAGGTGGTCGAAGATGCCGTCGGTCTGCCATTTCGCGAAGTAGCCGTAGACGCTTTGCCATGGTGGGAAGTTGTGGGGGAGGCAGCGCCAGGTGATGCCTGTGCGGTCGACGTAGAAGATGGCGTCCATGAGGGGGCGCAGGTCGTGGGTGGGTTGTCGGATGCCGGTTCGGGCATCACGCACCACCTGCGGTGCCTGGGTACGTGCCCAGCTCAGAGTTCGAACGGCGGGGTTTGGGTGGCGGGGGCAGCTGGTCGGCTGCTGCTTGGCACCGCACCCGGCTCATCTTCGGTGCGGTGAGGCTCCGTCCTGCCAGCGGTAGAGGTCGCGCAGCAGGGAGATTTCGGCGCCGTGATGGATCAGCTCCCTGTTGACGTGCAGGACCCTGTTCTCCATAGGAAACGGCTCGGGACTCATCGCGGGCGGATTGTCCAGGTCGGCGTCCGAGAGTTCGCGGACCCCCGCGTTCCATCTCCCGTACATCTCGTCGAGCTGTTTCAGCGCCTCGTCAGCGGTCCCCGCGTAGGCGAACGCCTCGGCGTCGAAGTCCTGGCCGTCGAAGTACCACTCCACCCGATAGGCCAGGCACGAGACGATGATGTGCGCCAGCCGCCAGGCAATCGTGGTCACCGGCGCCGGCTCCGGGACAGAGGACGCGAAGTCCATCGTCCACTCCCCTGAACCCGCCGACATCGGTGCGGCCGACGTGCCACGTGGGCGGATGCTCCAACAGCCGCGCACCGGCTCCCAGAAGTACTCCTCGTCGGTAAGACCGTCCAGCCGTGGCCGCAGGTTATTGCACCAGTACCAGTCCAACTGCTCCGCGAGCCGCTCGCTTCTTGTCATCGCCCGCACACTACAGACCCGTCGAGCAGAGCGTGCCGGCTTGGCGGACGCAGGAAGACTCCAGCTGCCGTCCGGCGGCGTCCTGGGATTTCCGGGCGACAGGACACCGGTCTCGACGTTGCCGGTTCATCTCGTCGATCGGGCGCTCGATCACCCGACCGGTCATCCGGTGGATCTCGACCTTGTGCCGCAGCTCCAGGAACAGGAAGTACGTAGCCAGCGCCTGAGAACGCCCCAGCCGGGTGCCGCGCGGCGAAGCCCGCAGCGCCTTCCGCTTCAGGAATTGCGAAGTTACGTCAGCCCGCGAACTGCTACGAGAGAGGACGAACGGCCCGGCCATGCGGTCAAGGACTCGGGGGGCTCAGAGCAACCCACGGGATGTCGCACAGAGGGCGCGGATCGGTCGGACGGTGGGTGGTCGTCCGCGCCGCCTGGGTGCACAGGCCGCAGCGTGGCGCCGTTTGAGTAGGTTGCGATGCCAGCGCCAGGATCGTGTCGGGTCGTATCAGGAGAAGTAAGTTCCGGAGCTTGTGCATCGGGAGGCAAGGGAGCAGGCCGGAGAGGATTGCCCGGTCGGTCTCGGTGAAGGCACTCGGACCTGAGCTTCACCAAGCGGACGTACGTCCACCCCGGTCCGGGCAGCCTGCGTGCGGGTCGAAGAAGTTCAGGAAGCTTCTCGGCTGACCAAGATCAACAACGTTTGTGAGAGCTTGTGAGAGGCAGAGGCCGAAAATGACTCAAGGCCCCGCCTCACCGAAGTGAGACAAGGCCCTGACCTGGGCGTTAAGCCCGCTGCACCGTCGGGACGACAGGATTTGAACCTGCGACCCCTTGACCCCCAGGTCATAGGTTCAAGGATCTCCGCAGGTCAGAGGCGTTCTGAGTCACGATCAGTCGTTCGCGCGAGCTGGGGTTGTGCGGCTGCGTGCACAGCGTGTGGTCCCAAAGTGGTCCCAGGGGTGTACCCGTCACCGCTTGCCCCGGCGACTATGGCCAGACCCTTGCCTCAGTTCCCGGCCACGCCAGAACGATGCCGGCCCGTTCGCAGATGCCAATCCATCGATCCTCGGTCGGCGCTCGCTCTACCCAGAGAACCCCACGCACCTGCGGGGAACGCGCGCTTAGTTGATCCACGTAGTCAAGCAACTGGCCGACTCCAGTCCGCAACTGGTGCGACTCGTTCTCCAGCCGCAGGGACTTCACCTCGGTCACTGTCAGGGTGTCTTCTTGGTGCCACGCCAGGTCGAAAGCTGGGTCCGTGGCTGTGGGCGACAGTGGGTGATATCCGCGGTCGCGGACTTGCTGGGCGAGTGCGTTTTGCAACTGGCGGTGTTTACTCAGAGTCTGTGCCATGAGCGCGGGATCGGGTGCGCTTGGCAAAGCCGGCGCAGGTATCGTGGTCTCGTCCTCGACGCGATACTCAGCCCCTACAGGCACGTCCGGGGCCGTGACTGCCGCGCCAATGCGGATCATGTGGAAGTGAATGACCTGGCGTTCGTCGCCGCCGCCGGTTGATGGGGCTTGTCCCCACGAGTAGGGACGGCTCTGATCGAGGATCCATTCACCGGAGTAGCGAACCACTCCTCGACTGCCAATGAACAGTCGCAGGCGTCGGCCCTCTTGAAGGTGATCTCGGATCGCCTTGTTGCCGCGGGAGAAAACTTGGTCACCCACCTGGCCTTCGCCGGTGTATCGGAAGTGATCGTCCGATTCCCAGACGTCTTGGTAGCCGTGCTGCTCACCTGTGCCGGGGTCCGTGAAGAAGATGACGTTGTTACTAGTCCTTGACGGGCTGATCCCACCCTGGCGGCTACCGCCATACCGGTCGTGCAGCTCGACTCGACGGATCTGGTCGCCCGGCCGCAGGTCCCATATGCCGTCGCCTTCAGGTTGCCATCCCTCCGTCGGGTGAGTGAGTGCCTGCTCGACCTCTGCAGCCAACGCTCCCCACTGCTCGTCGGAAAGCCGATGGGGATTGGTGGCGAACGGCTGCGTCAGCACAGTGGCTGCGGCAAAGTCGCCGTGGGTCTTGAACCAGGAACGCGGCACCGGAGCTTGTAGCCACTGCTCGACGCGAAGCGGAACGACGTTTCGTGGACCTGGCGGCTCGGCCCAGTAGCCGTCATCGTCCTCGTCGTCATCAGTCCAGTACGGCTCGCCGGTGAGCTCACCAGTCGCCACAACCCCCGCGCCCTGACCGGTAAGCCACAAGGCGAAATGGTCCCCTTTGTGCATATCGCGCAAATATCTGCCTACGGACCAGTTCGTCAACTCTCCGCCATCATCCAGCATTGCTTTCAGCCGGAACTTCATTGGATTGCACACCAACAGCCACGCCGTCACGGAACCCGCCCCCTTCGCACGGAGTTGACGCAAGGCTACCGATCACCAACGACAACCGGGCCGCGCTCCTCGCTTCCTCAGCCGAGTCTCCCTGCTTCCATCCCGTCTGCCGTCGGCCCGCACTCCTGTGGAGCGGGCGTGGTTCAGGGCGTCAAGGTGGAGCGCGCCACTGTACGAACGACCTTGACGCCCTGGGCCGCGTCTGCTCGGCTTTGCCCGGGTCGATGGCAGGCGGGATGGAAGCTCCCACCTCCACCACGACGCTCCCGCACCCGCCAGTCGTGCCCTGTCCATCTCGGAGCCTGAGCGCCCCCGCCGGAGGCACCACCACCCACTCACCTCCGCCTTCCCCACCCTCCTTTTCCCCTGGTCGCCGTGGTTCCCGGGTGCTGGTTGACGCACCCCCTTGGGCCTGGATGGCTGGTGGTGCGGCACCTGGGGTGGGACGTGGAGCTTCTGCCGGGCCGGGGTTGCCGTGCTGCTGGTGGAGTGGGTTGTCGGCGTGTTTGTGCTCGGTCCGGCGGTGGGGGTCGGGCAAAGCGTGTAGCGGGGAACCCCGTGGCATTCCTGGCGCGGGGCCGGGGGCCGCGCGGCGCGGGCCGGAGGCAGGAGCGCAAGCGCGAGCCCCCGAGCCCCCGAGCGGCCGCGGTGGCGGCCGATGGGGTGTTTCCCGTAGCGACGGCTGGAAGCCGATTGCACCGGCCAGCCGGGTACCCGAAGGGTAAGAGCTGCCGAACAACCACCACCCACCCCGGGGCGGAAGGCCGTCCCCGTGGGCCTGGGCGGCAGCCCCCGCCAGCACCTCCCGGGAAGTTCGCCAATCACCTCCGCCGACCCCGGACGGGACGGGGATGATCACCACGCAGGCCCGTAAGGCCCGGGAGCTCCGCGCTCGCGACACCCCACCCGAGGGAACGACCGGCGCCCCTCCTCCCTCCCCTCTCCCCGCCAACGGCGGGGAGCTTGATGAGGTAGGGAAATCTGTAACACTCCCAACTCCCGGCCGGCGGGAAGCTGAGTGCCGCGTGGCTCGTGACCTGGACGATTGAACTCGCCTGCGAGGGATGCGTAGCTCCGTCCCCGGGGTACGTTCGGTTCATGAACCTGTCTGGGGAGGATGCCCGCCGCCGCTTCGTCGCGTCGCCGGTCGCGCGTCTGGCGACCGCTGATGCCGCCGGCGTGCCGCACGTCGTGCCGGTGACCTTCGCGGTCGAGGACGACATGGTCCTCTTCGCCATCGACCACAAGCCGAAGCGCTCGACCAATCTCCGGCGCTTGCGCAACATCGCGGAGAACCCTGCCGTCGCGGTCATCGCCGACCAATACGCGGATGACTGGTCCACCTTGTGGTGGGTTCGCGCGGATGGTCGAGCGGAGCTGTGGGCGGAGGGCGAGGCCCGGGAACACGCGGTCGGGCTGTTGCAGGCGAAGTACCAGCAGTACGTGGACACGCCCCCGGAGGGTCCCGTCGTCGCCATCCGTGTCACGACGTGGAGCGGCTGGGCCTTCGCCGGGTGACCTTGTCGGACCTGGGCCGTAAGCTTGCTTGCATAGCCAAGCTGAGGTGACCTACATGACCGAGAAGGATCTTCCTCCGTACAGGAAGATCGCCGACGAACTTCGCGCCCGCATCCTGTCAGGCGAGCTGCGCGCTGGCGAGAAACTCAGGTCGGAGAACGAACTCAAGGACGACTACGCCACGACCCGCGTCACGGTCCGGAAAGCGTTGGCGCTGCTCAAGGCGGACGGCCTGCTCATCAGCGAACAGGGTCGCGGCGTCTTCGTACGGCCACGGCCCAACGTGCAGATGCTCACCACCGGGGCGAACTTCCGCCAGCGCCGTGACACGGGCGTGAGCAACTTCAACGCAGAAGCAGCCGCTCAAGGACTGCGTCCCGAACAGCGCATCCTCTCCGTAGACACCGTCGCGGCACCTGCGGACGTGGCCTCCCGGCTCGGGCTCGACGAGGGCGCCGACGTGATCGTGCGCCGCCGAGCGTTCTTCGTGAACGACGAACCCATGCAGCTTGTGGACGGCTACTACCCGGCTGCAATCTTCGCCGGCACCGAGGTGGCGGAGCTGCGCCGTATCCGCGGTGGGGTGAGCAGGCTGATCGAGGACCCGGAGGGGCCTGTCAAGCAGCGGATCACGCAGTTCGTGGAGGACTTGGAGATCCGGATGCCGACCCCGGCCGAGACCGACGCGCTCAAGATTCCGCCGGGCGTGCCGCTGGCGCGGGTGCTTCGTACGGCGCACACGTCGGTCGGCCGCACCGTGGAAGTGCTTGACTCCCGCGTGCCGTGTGACCGGCATGTCTTCCGGTACGTGATCGACGTGCCGTAGCTCAACTCCGCACCGCCAAGGGGACCTTCGGGTCCCCTTTTTCAACTCCCCACTTGCATATCCAAGTTGCCTGCCTTACCGTGAGGACACGGCTTGGATATACAAGCTACCGCTGTGGGGGAGATCCCTCACCCTGCGATGGAGTGTCTGATGGCTTCCTTCAAGATCGACCTTTCGACGGCCGCGGTGTTCGTGGCGACGCCTCCGGTGTCCAAGCTGGTCAGCAAGCAGACCGGTGAGGTCGCGGTGGACCGCGAGACGGGTGCCCCGCTGATGACGGTGGGCCTGCTGGTGTCCGACGAGGGGCAGGGTGACCTGTACCAGGTGACCGTGCCGAACACGGGGATCGACGCGACGCTCACGCCGGGCACGCTGGTCGCGGTGACGGGGCTGCGGGCGCGGGACTGGGAGAACGAGTTCAACGGGCAGAAGCGGCACGGGATCAGCTTCCGCGCGGTGGCCGTCACCTCGCTGATGCCCGCGGCCGCTGCGAACGGCAAGGCCTGATCGCCGTGGGCGTGACCGTGCTCGTGCTGACCGGCGGGGGGATCGCCGCGGTGCTGATCCTCCGCCGGGTCCGGCCCGACCTGTACTGGATGGTCGTCGGCGGCCCCGCGGCCCGCATCCGGGTCACCTGGTCCTACGCGTCGGTCATGGACGCCTGCGGGCTCACAGTCCCCCCGTCCCGGGCCCGGATCGCGGTCGCCAGGGCGATGGGCAGGGAGCTGCCGGCGAACCGTCCGCCGAAGCTGCTGCGGATGCGGACCACCCGCACCGGCCTGGTCGCCCGGATTCGGCTCCAGCCGGGACAGGACGCCTTCGACGTCACCTCGGCGACCGACCGGCTGCGGCACGCGTTCCGGATGCATCAGGTCGTGGCCAAGGAGGTCCGCCCTGGTGTGCTGGAACTGGTGATGACCGGTTATGACGGCCTGACAAGGGTGCGTGTTCCGGCTCGCGCCAAGCGGTCGGCGCTGCGAGTGCCGGTGGCAATGCGGGCAGACGGGTTACCGCACTTCCGCGACTACCGGACCGTGCCGCACAGCCTGAACGTCGGTGCGAATGGGTCGGGCAAGTCGGTCTACCAGCGCAACCTGGTGCGGGAACTTGCGGCTCAGCCGGTCGCGCTGGTCGGGATCGACTGCAAGGAAGGCGTGGAGCTGTCCCCGCTGGCCCGCCGGTTCTCCGCCCTGGCCGACAACCCCGACACCGCCGCCGATCTCCTCGAAGCCCTGGTGGCGGAGATGGCGGCCCGGTTCCAGGTCATCCGCGACCACCAGCGCATCAGCGCCAGCACCCCGGACACGGAGATCACCTCCGACATCTGGGGCCTGCCCGACACGGTCCGGCCCGTGCCCGTGGTCGTGGTGATCGACGAGATCGCCGAACTCCTGCTCACCTCCGCCGCGCACAAGAAGCGCCGGGAGCGGATCATCACCTCCCTGATCCGGCTGGCCCAGCTCGCCCGCGCCGCCGGGATCTACCTGGAAGTCTGCGGGCAGCGCTTCGGCTCCGAACTCGGCGACGGCGTCACCATGCTGCGCGCCCAGCTCACCGGCCGGGTCTGCCACCGCGTCAACGACGAGTCCTCCGCGAAGATGGCCTTCGGCGACATCGCCCCCGAAGCCCTCGCCTCCGTCCTGGCCATCGCCCCGGACGCGCCCGGCATGGCCATCGCCGCCGACACCACCGGGAGCTGGTCCCGGATCCGCACCCCGCACACGTCCCTGTCCGATGCGGTGGCGGTCTGCAACCAGTACGCCGACCTGACCCCGGACCTGCCCGCCCTCGCAGCCTTCCGCCCGGCCCTGCCGCTGCTGGCGCCGGGCACCCCGCCGGCCAAGCCGGTCCCGGCTCCCGCGACCGCCTGACCCCACCCCACCCCTGCTCGCCGGTCGGCGCGACCGCCCTCGCGCCACGTCCCTACCCCGCCATGCCCAAAACCCCGGAAGGGAGGCCCGCCCATGGCCCGCAAGACCCCCGCCAAGCCCGCCCCGGCCGAACCGGTCCCGGCCCCGTGCGAGGCGTGCAAGGGCACCGGAACCGTCGCCGTGACCGTCCGCGTCGGCCGCAGGCACCGCGTCGTCGGCCGGCAGGACGGCATGTGCCTGAACTGCTTCGGCTCCGGCACCACCTGACCGCCTCGACCCCGGGGCCGCCAGCCACCTGCCCGGCCCCGGGCCTGCTCCCCAGACAAGGAGGTATCGCCGTGACCAAGCCGGAAGCCGAACGCGCGGCCGTGATCGCCGCCGGTCTCGCGATCGTGATCCTGACCGCTGCCGCGTTCTGGCTCTCCTACGCCCACCTCGCCGACGTCGCCCGCACCAACGGCCTCGCTGCGTCCCCGGCCCGCCGCTGGGCCTGGCCCGCAACCCTCGACCTGTTCATCGTCGCCGGCGAAGTCCTGATGTTCCTCGCCGCCCTGCGGGGCCGTACCGACTGGTGGGCCATCGGCCTGACCGTCACCGGCTCACTCGGCTCCATCGGCCTCAACGTCGCCGGCGTCGGCGCCCGGCAACCCCTGCTGCACTACGTCGTCGCCGCGGTACCGCCGTTCGCCGCGCTGCTCGCCTTCGGCGCCCTCATGCGCCAAGTCCACCGCCTCATCCCCGACACCACCCCCGCCCCCGCTGCCGTGGTGCCGCTCCCGGCCCCGGAACCGGCCGCGCCCGTCACCCTCGAACGCGCCGACCCCGACCCGGAACCGGCCCTTGAACTCCCCCCGGCCCCGGTGCCCGTGGCGGTCGAGGCGCCGGTGCCCGCGGTCCCGGCCGCGCTGGTCGAACACGCCCGGAAGATCGCCGACACCCACCAAGCCGCCACCGGCACCCCGATCGACCCGGCCACGCTGCGGGCCCGCCTCGGCGTCCCGCCCGCGCTCGCCAACGCCATCGCCGCACAACTCACCTGACCTGGAAGGAGGTAACCCCGTGGCCCGTCCCAAGCGCTTCACCAACGTCGCCAAGATCGGCCCCGTCGAGGTCGGCGACCACCGCGACCGGCACGGCCGTGACGCCACCGTCGCCGCTTGCACCGCCGCCCGCTGCGGCTGGTCCAGCGACTACACCAGCCGCGCCGCGGCCGAACTCGCCGCCCGCACTCACACCTGCACCACGACCTGACCGGAAAGGAAGTGATCCCCATGCGGCACCCCAGCTCGCAACTCGCCGCAGGCCACCGGCCCGCCGACCTGATCCCGCCCGGCACCCACCCCGGCGAGGTCGTCATCGTCCAGACCACCGGCCCGAACTACGCCGGACGCATCCTGCTCACCATCGCGATCGCCGGTGGAACCGCCCTGGTCATCGTCGTCCTGGCCTACGCCTTCCAGACCATGACCGCCGCCGCTGCCGCCGCCGTGCCCGCCGTGGGCGGCGCCGGAGTCACCGTGAAGCTCACCCGGAAGGGCCGGTGACCGGAATGGACCTGGCTGCGCTCTCGCCCGCCTTACCGGCACTGGGCTGGGCCGTGCACAGCAGTCTGCTGATCCGCCGCCTTGGCGCCGCCCGCCGCGACCCGCTCACCGGCCTTCACACCCGCGCGGGATGGACCGACCGCGCCAACCACCTACTGCGCCGAGCCCCCCACACCGTGGTGCTGCTGATCGACCTGGACGACTTCAAAGCCGTCAACGACACCCACGGCCACGCTGCGGGCGACGCCGTACTCGCCGCCACCGGCCGCCGCCTGGCCGACTGGTGCAGCACCGCCGGATTCGCCGCCCGCCTCGGCGGTGACGAGTTCGCCGCGATCATCACCATCCCCGGCCCCGCACTGCCCGCCCTCCGCACCACCCTGCAACGGCCCGTCGCCCACGCCGGGACCCTGCTCCCGGTCTCTGCATCGGTCGGCATCTGCCACTGCGACGCGCTGCCCGTCCCGACACTCACCGACGCGCTGTCTGCCGCCGACGCCGACATGTACCAGGCCAAAGGACACGCCCGCCGCTGACAGCCCCCGGGGCGGCCTCAACCGCCAAGTTTCCGCCGCCCCGGGCGCCCTTCCACTTCCTGATCCAACGGACCCGAAAGGGACACCCATCATGCCCCAGCACACCCACGCCCCGGGCCACATCTGCTCCCACTGCGACGGCTTCCCCCGCGTGGCCATCGCCACCGGCCCCCGCCACCCCAACGGGGCCCTGCCCACGATCACCGTGGACTGCCCCGCCTGCCACGGCACCGGCACCACCACCCACCGCCGCGCCCTCGCCACGGCCGGGAGGTGACTGGCATGGGCAAGAGCCTCCGCCCCTCCGCCGACTTCCCCGGTCTGCACATCGCCTCCGGCTCCTACTCCGGCGCCCCCACTGCTGAGTACGTCTGCCGTTGCGGTGCCTCCGACTCCGCTACTGGCACCGCCGCCGTGCAGAACCTCGTCGCGGAGTACGACGACCACAAGGCCGCCCACGCCAAGGACAGGCGGCGCTGATGACCCTCACCGCCGAGGCCCCGGCGGGCCTGGACCCGGTCACCTGGGGGGACTTCCTCCGGGTGGCCGGGCAACCGGGCTTCGACCGCTGGCAAGAGCAGGTCACCCGCACCGGCGGCTGCTCCGACCCCATCCACCTGACCGGCTCGACCACCACCCTCGACCCCACCACCGGACAGGTCCTCCACACCTACGACACCAGCGCCGAGCCGGGCGGACGGCTCCGCGTCGCCTGCGGCAACCGCCGCGCCTCCCGCTGCCCGGCCTGCGCCTGGACCTACGCCGGAGACACCTACCAACTCATCCTCTCCGGCCTCACCGGCGGCAAGGGCGTCCCCGACACCGTCACCGACCACCCGCGGGTCTTCGCCACCTTCACCGCCCCCTCGTTCGGGCCGGTCCACAACCGCCCCGCCCGCGGCCGGTGCCGCTGCGGCCACGCCCACCCCGAGGACGCGCCGGAGTTGGGCACGCCGCTCGACCCCGCCTCGTACGACTACGCCGGCGCGGTGCTGTGGAACAACCACGCCTCCGAACTGTGGCGCTACATCACCATCTACCTGCCCCGCGAACTCGCCGCCCGCACCGGCATCACTCAACGGGAGCTCCGCGAACGCCTCCGCGTGGCGTACGGCAAGGTCGCCGAGTACCAAAAGCGCGGCGCAATCCACTTCCACGCCGTGATCCGCTTCGACGGGCCTGACGGACCCGACACCGCCCCGCCTGCCTGGGCCACCGCCAGCCTGCTGGAAGGCGCGTTACGGGCCGCTGCCGCCCGCGCCAAGGTCACCATCCCCCCCGCAGGGGACCAGCCGGAACGGGTGCTGCGCTGGGGCACGCAGCTCGACGTGCAGCCCATCGGCGCCTTCGGTCACGGCGAAGACCTCACCGAGCAGGCCGTCGCCTCCTACGTCGCCAAGTACGCCACCAAAGCCGCCGAGACCACCGGCACGGTCGACCGCCGCATCGGCGAACTCGCCGAACTCGACAAGCTCCCCGACCTGCCCGACCACACCCGCCGGCTCATCCGGGCCTGCTGGGACCTCGACGCCCTCTACCCGGACCGGCGGCTGTGGCAGTGGGCTCACATGCTCGGCTTCCGCGGCCACTTCTCGACCAAAGCCCGCCGGTACTCCACCACCCTCGGCAAGCTCCGCCAGGCCCGCGCCGACTACCGCGCCCACCAGGAACGCCGCGCCCTCGGCCTGCCCGACCCCGACGCCAACCCCGAGGCCACCACCCTCGTGATCGCCCACTGGACCTACGCCGGCCACGGTCACACCCCGGGCGAATCCTGGCGCGCACAACAGATCCACCGCGACATCACCCAAGCACGCGACACCGCACGCCAAGCTCGCGCGGAGTTCATTGATGAGGAGGACTGGACGTGAAGCGGCTCTTGACGACTGCTCAGGTCGGTGGCCTGCTGCGGGTGCTGCCTGCCCAGCAGGAAGCTGGTGGCGGCGGGCCGGACTTGCTCCACAGCGGGTGGTACACGACCGAGGACGTAGCGGACCTGCTCGGCGTGGATGCCTCGACGCTGCGGCGGTGGCGTACCTCCAAGCCCGTCCAGGGGCCGCCTTTTGTCCGGCTCACCTCGCGGGTGACCATGTACAGCGTGCCGGACGTGGAAGCCTGGCTCGCCTCCTGCCGTGTCGTCCCGGGGACGGCGGCCTGATGCCCGCGCAGACGCCCCCGGTCGGCGTGAAGATCGCCACGGACATCGAGTACCGGCCCGGCAATCCGAACCCTCATCGGGCGCGGGTGCGCTGGGTTGATCCCGAGACGAAGAGGCGAGTTTCCCGCTCCGAAATGCTGCCGAGCGAGGATGCCGCGAATGCGTGGCTCGACCGGATGCGCAAGGCGGCAAGCCGCGGGATCACACCGGCCACCGCCACGATGACGCTCGCGGAGTACGGCAACTCCGTGTGGGACCTGGCCATGCGCGGGTTGGAGGCCAAGACCCTCGACCCGTACAGGGCCGGTTGGCGGCTGCGGGTAGTGCCTGCGCTCGGGCATCTCCAGGTCCCGACGGTCGTGAACGGGCTGGTGGACCGGGCTGTGTACGGGTGGATCGCCGACGAGTGCGGCCGGTCCACGGTGAAGAACAGCCTCGCCGTGCTGGTCCGCGTGATGGAACAGGCCCTACGAGACGGCCTGGTGGACGTCAACCCCGCCCGAGTGAGCGGCTGGCAGCAGGAGTACAAGCGCGCGGAAGACGAGTTGGACGATCCCCGCTCACTCGCGCTGCCGAACTGGGACGCGCTCGATCGCCTCGCCGTGGCGCTCGTTGCCCGGTCGGCCGACGAGTTCGAGGGCTGGGGTGATGTCGTCCGGTTCGAGGCGTGCACCGCCTCGCGTATCGGGGAGGTCTCCGGCGTCCGCGTCAAGGACATCAACCGCGATGCATGGACCTGGGACCTGTGCCGACAGACCACCACCGGCCCCGGCGGGCTGATCGACAAGGGCACCAAGGGCAAGCGGCGCCGCACCGTGCCGATCATTCCGGAGATCCGGCCCATGGTCGCCCGGCGGCTCGACGCGGCCGGTCGCGACCCCATGGCCCGGCTGTTCACCGGCCCCCGCGGCGGGCGCATCACCACCGCCGTACTCCGCGACGCCACCCACTGGGATGAGGTCGTGGTCCGGCTCGGGTACGAGCACCTGCGGCGGCACGACCTGAGGCACACGGGCCTGACGTGGATGGCCGACGCCGGCGTACCGCTGCACGTCCTCCGCAAGATCGCCGGACACGGCTCGCTCACCACGACGCAGCGCTACCTTCACCCCGACCGACGATCCATCGACCTGGCCGGGGCCGCGCTCTCCGCGCACCTGAGCGGAGCGGAGATCCACTCCCAGATGGCACCCGAAACGGCCCTTGGTCCCAAAGTGGTCCCAGAGGAACAGCCCCGGCGGCACCTGCGAGTCGTCCGCTGACCACACGCAAAAGCCCGCTGAGCTGGAGCGATACGCTCCCTCAGCGGGCTTCTTGCACCGTCGGGACGACAGGATTTGAACCTGCGACCCCTTGACCCCCAGTCAAGTGCGCTACCAAGCTGCGCCACGTCCCGGTGCCTGGCCGTTCCGGGGGCTTCCCGGGTGGCCGTGCACGAGAAGAATACCGCACCTCGGGGGGTGTTCGCTCGCACCCCCGGGGTGGGGGTCACGCAGGGTCGGCGGGGGGTGACGCCGGGGGTGAGGCGGGGTGGGGCGGGGTGGGGTTCGCGGGGGTGGGGGCGGGGATGCTGCGGCGGGCGTCCTCCGCGCTGTTCTGGGCGCCGAGGGTGCCGAAGTAGAAGCCGGCGACCGTGGCCAGCACGGTCATCAGGGCGGTCACGATGGTCTTGCGCAGGTCGCCCGCGTCCGCGTCGGTGGAGAGCATCGCGACGGCCAGGGCGAAGCCGACGAGGGCCAGGATCAGGACGGCGATGATGCTGCGGGTCAGGCCGCGGACGCCGCGGGGTTCGCGCAGGTCGCGGAGGAAGTCGCGGACCTCCTCGTCGGTGGCCGCGCGGTCGATCAGCTGGTCGGTGAGCTGCTGGCGCCAGGCGGTGGCCCGGCGGACGTCCATGATCAGCGGTGTGACGGCGATCGCCGCGACGACCACGACGACCGCCGCGATCAGGACGAAGGCCGGCCCGCCCGTGAGGCCGTGGATCGGCTCCCCGGTGCCGGACGCCGTCGTGACGGCGGTCACGGCGGGTGAGTACGTCATGGTGGTCCCCCCAGTGGTTCCGGGCGGGCAGGATCCCAGTGCCCGGCAGGGCGGTCAAGCCGCAACGGCCCGGGAGGGCGCCGGCAACTGCCCGCTCTCGCGGGGTCGTCGGACATCGGTGGCCGGTACATCTGGCCTTATCGGCTCCGGCTCAGCAGAATCGGTGCTGCGGATCTTCACTGCGCCCCCCGCGAGCGGGGGAGCAGCGTCCGCGGCACGGCCGAGCGACGAAGGAGCAGCAGGGATGCACGAGGCGGAACCGTCGGAGGGCCTGCCGTACTACGAGGATCCCGGGCCCGGCTCGGGAGCGCTCCCGCCGCGCGCGTGGTGGGCGGTGTCCGACGCCCGCCGTGTGTCGCTCGGCGGCGACTGGCGCTTCCGGCTCTCCCCCACCGCACGCTCCGCGGACGACTCCTTCGCCGGGCCGGGCTTCGACGCGGCCGACTGGGACGTGCTGCCGGTGCCCTCGCACTGGGTGCTGCACGGCGAGGGCCGGTACGGGCTCCCGGCGTACACCAATGTGCGCTACCCCTTCCCCGTGGACCCGCCGCACGTGCCGGACGAGAATCCGACCGGCGACCACCTGCGTACCTTCGACCTGCCCGACGACTGGCCCGGGGGCGCCGCCGTACTGCGCTTCGAGGGCGTGGAGTCCTGCGCCCGGGTGTGGCTCAACGGGCAGGAGCTGGGCACCTTCAAGGGCAGCCGGCTGCCGGTGGAGTTCGAGGTCGGCGAGGTCCTGCGGCCGCGTGGCAACGTGCTGGCGGTGCGTGTGCACCAGTGGTCGTCCGGCAGCTACCTGGAGGACCAGGACATGTGGTGGATGCCCGGCATCTTCCGCGAGGTCACGCTCATCGAGCGGCCGGAGGGCGCGGTCGCGGACTTCTTCGTGCACTGCGGCTACGACCACACCACCGGCACGGGCACCCTGCGGGTGGACTGCGAGCCGGCCGGCACCCTGACGGTGCCGGAGCTGGGCCTCGACATTCCGACCGGCGAGCCGGTGACCGTGCCCGTCGAGCCGTGGTCGGCCGAGCAGCCGCGGCTGTACGACGCGGAGCTGGCGACGGAGGGCGAGCGCATCCCGCTGCGGATCGGCTTCCGTACGGTCGCCGTCGAGAACGGCGTGCTCACGGTCAACGGGCGGCGGATCTGCTTCCGCGGGGTGAACCGGCACGAGTTCGACCCGGACCGCGGGCGCGCGCTGGACCAGGAGACGATGCGCGAGGACCTGCTGCTGATGAAGCGGCACAACATCAACGCCGTGCGCACCAGCCACTACCCTCCGCACCCCGCCTTCCTCGACCTGTGCGACGAGCTGGGCATGTGGGTCGTCGACGAGTGCGACCTGGAGACCCACGGCTTCCAGGAGGTCGGCTGGCGCCGCAACCCGGTCGACGACGAGCGCTGGACCCCGGCGCTGCTGGACCGGGCGGCCCGGATGGTGGAGCGCGACAAGAACCACCCGTCGGTGGTCATGTGGTCGCTCGGCAACGAGTGCGGCACCGGCGCGGGGCTGTCGGCGATGGCCTCCTGGATCCGCGAGCGCGACCCCGCCCGGCCCCTCCACTACGAGGGCGACCTCTCCTGCGCGGACACGGACGTCTACTCGCGGATGTACGCCGACCACGCCGAGTCCGAGCTGATCGGCCGCCGCGCCGAGCCGCCGCTGGCCGACGCGGTGCTGGACGAGCGGCGGCGCGCGATGCCGTACGTGCTGTGCGAGTACGCGCACGCGATGGGCAACGGGCCCGGCGGGCTGTCGGAGTACCAGCGGATATTCGAGACGTACGAGCGCTGCCAGGGCGGCTTCGTGTGGGAGTGGATCGACCACGGGCTGCGCCGCACCGCCGCCGACGGCACCTCCTACTTCGCCTACGGCGGGGACTTCGGGGAGGAGCTGCACGACGGGAACTTCGTGTGCGACGGCCTGGTCTTCCCCGACCGGACGCCCTCGCCGGGGCTCACGGAGTACAAGAAGGTGATCGAGCCGGTCGCGATCAGCGGCGACGCGGAGCGCGGCGAGCTGACCGTGGCCAACCGGCAGGACTTCGCGGACCTCTCGGCGCTGGCCTTCCGCTGGGCGTACGAGGTCGAGGGCGTGGCGGTGGCGTCCGGGCGGCTGGAGGTGCCGCCCACCGGGCCCGGGGAGAGCGCGCTCCTGAAGCTGCCGGAGCAGCCGGTGCCGGCTGACGGCCGTGAGGCGTTCTGGACGGTGCGGGCGGTGCTCGCCGAGGACACCGCGTGGGCGCCGGCCGGGCACGAGGTGGCCTGGGGGCAGTTCCCCGCGGCCGCCGCCCCGGGCACGGGGGCCCCGCGCGCGCACCCGGGCCTCCCCCGCGCGCCGCGGACCGGACCGGACGGCCTGCTCCTCCTCGGCCCGGGCGCCTTCGACCCGGCCACCGGCGCCCTGCGCTCCCTCGGCGGCGTACCGGTCGACGCGCCCCGGCTGGACGTGTGGCGGGCGCCCACCGACAACGACCGCGGCATGCCCTGGTTCGCCGAGTCCCGGCTCGCCGAGGGGTGGCGGGCGGCCGGCCTGGACCGCCTGCGGCACCGGGTGGTACGGGTCGCGGTGGGCGGCGACACGCTGACGGTCGCCTCCCGCCTCGCGCCCGCCGCCGCCGACCACGCCCTCGACACGGTCCTGACCTGGAGCGCGACCGGTGACCGGCTGCGCCTGGACGTCGAGGTCACCCCCCGGGGCGACTGGAGCCTGCCGCTCCCCCGGCTCGGCGTGCGCCTGGGCCTGCCCGCGCGGCTGGACCGCGTCGAGTGGTACGGGGGCGGACCGGGCGAGGCCTACCCCGACAGCCGCGCCGCCGCCCGCCTCGGCCGCTGGCAGGCGGCGGCGGACGAGCTGCTGACCCCGTACGTCCGCCCGCAGGAGAACGGCGCCCGGGCGGGGGTGCGCTGGGCCGAGCTGCGCGGCGCCGACGGGACCGGCGTGCGGATCGAGGACGCCGCGCGGCCGGGCGCGGACACCGCCCGGCCGGCGGGCGGCCCGGGCTTCTGGCTGACCGTCCGGCCGTGGACCACCGAGGCGCTGGACGCCGCGGAGCACACGACCGACCTGGTGCCGGACGGCCGGCTCTGGCTGCACCTGGACCACGCCCTGCACGGCCTCGGCAGCGCCTCGTGCGGGCCCGGCGTGCTGCCGGGGCACCGGCTGGACGCGGCACCCGCCGCCTTCTCCTTCCTCTTCGCGCCGCTCGGCCCCGCCGCCGAGCCGGACGTACCGCCGACCCAGCAGGAGCAGCAGTGACCGTCACGATCCGCCCGTACCGGCCCTCCGACCTGCCGGCGCTGTACGACATATGCCTGCGCACCGGCGCCGCGGGCGGCGACGCCTCGGCGGACTACCCGCCCGAGGACCACGACCTGCTGGGCACGCTCTTCGCCGCGCCCTACGCGGTGCTGGAGCCGGAGTCGGCGTTCGTGGCCGACGACGGCACGGGGCAGCCGGTCGGCTACGTCCTCGGCACGGCGGACACCCCGGCCTTCGTCGGGCGCTTCCGCGACGAGTGGCTGCCGACGGTCGCGGACCGGTGGCCCGCGCCGAAGGGCGAGCCGGGGACGCCGAGCGAGGTGATGGCGTGGCTGCTGCACTGGCCGGAGCGGATGATCGTGCCGGCCCTGGCCGGCTACCCGGCGCATCTGCACATCGACCTGCTGCCCGGCTACCAGGGGCAGGGCCACGGGCGGGCGCTGATGAACGCCTTCCTCGGCTCGCTCGCGGACCGGGGGGTGCCCGCGGTGCACCTCGGCATGCTGACGGCGAACGTCTCCGCGCGGGCCTTCTACGACCGGCTCGGCTTCCATGTGATCGACGTGCCGGACGCGGGCGAGCTGACGTACCTCGGGCGCGCCACCTCGTAGGGCGCGGGCGGCGCGCCCCTCAGTGGCTGTGGCCCGCCCGGGGGGCGGTGGGCGGGCGCCAGGCCGGCGGGTTGCGCCTGCCGCCCCGCATGAGGCCGAGGACGTCCTGGACGGTGATCATCCCGACGACCCGCCGGTCCTCCAGGACCAGGATCGGCCGTGCGGCGGTCAGGGGGCCGTGCTGCAGGACGTCGCCGAGCTGCTCGTCGGGCCCGGCGAGGGTGCAGGTGCCCAGCGGCGCGGCCAGGTCCCGTACGCGTACCTCCGCCGTACGGCCGGCGAGGCCCGCGCGCAGGGCGGCGGGTTCGATCACGCCGGTCGGGCGGCCGTCGAGGTCGGTCACGGGGACGACGGGCTGGCCGGCGGCGCCGGGGGCGGTGTCGGTGAGGAAGCGGTCGACGGTCTGCCAGTCCTGGCCGGTGACCGCGGGCCGCATCGCGTCGCCGACGCGCACCCCGCGCACCGCGGCCGCGAGGGCGGAGCGACGCACCTCCGCTCCGGCGGACGCGGCGACGAACAGGCCCAGCAGGGCGAGCCACAGGCCCGATCCGCTGCCCGCGAGGAATTCCAGCCAGCCGCCGGCGACCATGAGCGCGCCCGCCACCTGCCCGCACCGTCCGGCGATCCGGGCCGCCCGGTCGCGGTCGCCGCGGACGCGCCAGATCACCGCCTGGAGGATGCGGCCTCCGTCGAGCGGGGCGGCGGGCAGCAGGTTGAAGGCGGCGAGCAGGAGGTTGGCCCATCCGCTCCAGGCCAGGACGGCGGCCGGGAGGAGGCCGTGCGGGGCGGCGCCGGCGCCGACGGCCGCGGCGAGGAAGATCCCGCCGAGCAGCGCGCTGGTCAGCGGGCCGACCGCGGCGATCAGGCCGGCGGTGCGCGCTCTCGTGGCCGTTCCCATCCGGGTGACCCCGCCGAGCGCGAAGACGGTCACGTCCTGGACGTCGACGCCGGCCCGGCGGGCGGCGAGGGCGTGCGCGGCCTCGTGCGCGAGCAGGCTCAGGGTCAGCAGCAGCGCTCCGGCCACCGCCCACAGCCCGTAGGCCGCCGCGGAGTGGCCGGGGGCCCAGTCGGGGAGCACCCCGGCGGCCAGCCCGTAGGCGAGGACGGCGACGAGCAGCGGCGCGCTCCAGTGCAGCCGCAGCGGCACGCCGGCGATCCGGCCCAGCGGCAGCGATCCGTTCATCGCACCTCCCGCGCCCGGCCGGCGCTGCCGGGCCGGACCGGCCGACTTCCCCGCCGCACGGGCGGGGCTTCCCTTCCAGTCTGCTCCGCCGTACGCCCGGGCGCAGTCCTCAGCGGGCCCGCGGGGCGCCTCCGGTGCCGTCGCGGGTGCGGGTGATGGCGAGCAGGGCGGCGTCGTCGCCGAGGCGGCCGCCGCTGTACGCGAGCAGGTCCTCGCAGAGGTACCGCAGCAGGGAGTCGGGGTCGGCGGCGGACGGGAAGCCGGCGAGGCGCTCGGCGAGCGGGTAGAAGGCGCCCTGCCGGGAGCGGGCCTCGATCAGGCCGTCGGTGTAGAGCAGGAGCGTGTCGCCGTCGCCGTACGGGATCGGCACGTCCGCGGCGCCGCCGGCCGCCAGCAGGCCGGAGCCCAGCGGCGGCGCGGGGTCGGCGCAGTGCGTGGCCGTGACGGCGCCGTCCGCGCGGATCAGCAGCGGCGGCGGGTGGCCGCAGCAGGCCATCCGGGCCTGGCCGCCGGCGCCGGGCACTTCCAGCAGGAGCGCGGTGACGAAGTGCTCGCCCGGGTCCTCGCGGTCGTCGGCGACCTCCTCCATGTCGCGCACGATGCGCTCCTCCAGGGATTCGGCGAGCTCCGGCAGTGTCGGGCAGTACCGCGCGGTCTCCCGGAAGGCGCCGAGGACGGCCGACGCCTCGGCGATGGCGGGCAGGCCCTTGCCGCGGACGTCGCCGATGAGCACCCGGACGAGGTCGGGGCGCCGACGGGTGACGGCGAAGAGGTCGCCGCCGATCTGGGCGTCGTCCTCGGCGGCGAGGTAGCGCCAGGCGATCCGCAGCTCGCCGAGCCGGCCGGGCGGGGGCCGCAGCAGGACCCGCTGGGCGGTCTCGGCGACGAGTCTGGCGCGGGTGAGCTGCCGGGAGCGGCGCTCGCGGACGTAGCTGAAGAAGACGAGCAGGACCGACAGCAGGATCAGGGCGGCGAACTGCCACTCCCTGGCCACCGTGCCCGCCCCGCCGCCCGCCCAGGTCACGACGGCCTGTCCGCCGACCGCCACGAGGGCGATCAGCGCCGTACGCCCCGGCCCGGCGAACGACGCCGTCAGCGCGGGTGCGACGACCAGCATGGGGCTGAGGAAGACCTCCTTGGGCGACACCAGGTCGGCGACGGTGATGACGACGACGAGGGCGAACGGGACCACGAGCGCCAGGCCGGGTGTCCGTTCCGGCAGGTTTTCGAGCCGGCTGAGGTCCATACGGCCGATTTTAGGAGGTCCGGCACATGACGGACAGGCGATTGCCAGGCGGCCGGCGTAGGGCCGCCCTCACGCCTCCGCGGCCAGCTCGGGCACCTCCGCGGCACCGGGCGCGCCGGGGGGCCAGGGGGTCCAGCCGGCTGCGGGGGTCACCGCCACGGCGCGCCACCAGGGGTCGGGGGCCGGGCAGGCGGCGGGCTCGAAGGGCTGGCCGACGCGCGGGGTCGCGGAGGGCTGCGCGGCCGCGTGGGCGGCGAGCATGGTGCGCTCGGCGGGTTCGGCCCAGGGGTGGAAGGCGAGGTTGAAGGTGCCCCAGTGGATGGGGAGCAGGACGCCGCCGGGGCGGCCGCCCTGGAGGTCGAGGTGGGCGCGCAGGCCCTCGTCGGGGGTCATGTGGATGTCGGGCCACTGGCCCGGATCGGGTGTGCAGTCGCACGGCTCGCCCGGCGGGCAGCTCGCGTGGGCCTTGGGCCAGAACTCGCTGTAGGCGCCGATCTGGATCATCGTGGCGTCGAACGGGCCGTGCTCGGCGCCGATGGCGGCGAAACCGGGGAAGTAGCCGGTGTCGCCGCTGTGGAAGATGCGGTGGGTGCCGTCCGTCACGGCCCAGGACGCCCACAGGGTCTGCTGGCGGCCGCGCAGCCCGCGGCCGCAGAAGTGCCGGGCGGGGGTCGCGGTGAGGGTGAGCCCGGCGACCTCCGCCGACTCGTTCCAGTCCAGCTCGCGCAGCCGCGCGGCGGGCACGCCCCAGTGCTCCAGATGCGCGCCGACGCCCAGCGGGACGGCGAACACCGCGTCGCTGCGCACCAGCTCCACGACGGTGGGCATGTCGAGGTGGTCGTAGTGGTCGTGGGAGATCACCACCACGTCGACGTCGAGCCGGTTGACCGACGACAGCGGCAGCGGTGCGGGGTGGACGCGCCTGGGGCCCGCGAACGGGAAGGGCGAGCAGCGCTCTCCCCACACCGGGTCGAACAGCACGCGCCGGCCGCCGATCTCGGCGAGCACGGTGGAGTGGCCCATCCACGTCAGCCGCAGGCCGGAGGCCGGCGGGGTCGCGATGTCGGCGAGCGTCGTGGGGTGGACGGGGACGCGCCGGGCCGGCCTGCGCGGGATCCGCGCCTCCTTGCGGAGGTTGGCCGGCAGGGAGGTGAAGAAGTCGGCGCCGGGTCCCTGGCTGGTCGCCGTGGGGTTGACGAAGGCACCGTTCGCGTAGTTCGGCGAGTTCAGGATGCGTTCCAGGCGGGCGCCCGTGGGGTCGGCCCCGAACGGCGCGGGGCGCGCCCTCACGAGGCGGGACGGCGGGCGGCCGGCGCTGGTCACGAGTCCTCCAGGCACACAATCGTATGGTCGGCGGAATATCCGCCTGCTCCATTATGCGGGGGCGTGCCGCTCCTGCCGGGGCACACCCCGCCCCTCGCCGCCCTCGCCGGCGCCGAGGGCCACGCGCAGCCCGTCGCGAACGGGACGGTAACCGAGCCTGTGGTAAAGGCCGTTGCTGACCGGGTTCGCCAGGTCGGTGATCAGCAGGACACGGTGCACGCCCGCGTCGAGCGCGGCCTGCGACACGGCGGTCACCGCGCCCGCCGCGTAGCCCCTGCCGCGGTGCTCGGGCGGGGTGTAGACGGCCACGACCCGGACGGAGCCGGCCACTTCGAGGGTGCGGCCGGCCATCGCGACGGGCTCGCCGCCGGGACCGATCCACAGGGTGCGCAGGCCGTGCAGGATCGCGTCGTCGGCGACTGTGGGACGGCCCGGCAGGCCGTGGCCCATCTCGGCGTCCGCCGCCTCGTGCCAGCGGATCAGCAGCTCCCGGTCGGCCGCGTCGGCGATCCTCGCGTGCCCGGGCGGCCCCGGCACGCGCGGGGTCAGCGTGCCGAGTTCGTGGTAGCGGGTGCGCTCCACGACGCGGTACGCGGCCCCGGCCCGCGCGGACCAGGCGGCCGCGAACGCCGTGACGGCCTCGTGGTCGCCGCGCACCTCGGCGAGCGGCTCGCCCGCCCACGCGGCGGCCAGCTCGGCGGCCGCGGCGGCGGGGGCGCGGCTCAGCAGCGGGGGGTGCGGGGGCGTCCGCAGGAACGCGGCCCTGACGGCGGGGGTGTCCGGGTCGCCGTCGCCGTCCGCGGCCCCCGCCGCGGGCGGGCGCCACCAGCCGAGGACGGGCGGCTCCTCGCCGTACGCCGACGGGCCGCGGCGGCGCAGGGTGTCGGTCACCGTCAGCAGGACGGAGTTCTCCACGGGGGCGGCGAGCAGGAAGGGCTCGGCCGCGCGGAGGAAGTCGGCGGGGCTGTGGCTGAAGGTCCATCCCATGGGGCCATCCTCACGCGCCCGGCGCCCGCGGCGCACCCAGCTTTCCGTGGCCGCGGGTGGCGGAAGTTCCCGGCGGTGCACCGGAATGCCTGGTCAGCGGCCTGCGGACGGCACGTCAGATGGCGCAACACAGCAGCAACACCACCGGACGGCGGCCGTCGGTATGGTCCGTGTGCGGCGGTACGAGGCCGCCGTCCACCGACCGCGCCGAGACGACGCAGGAGCCCCCACATGGCAGCCGACGGCACGCGGGAGCACACCGCACCGGTCGCCGCCGCGCGGCGGCGCAGACTGCGCGCGGACCAGGCGCGGCAGCTCGCCGACCTGCTGCGGCGGCAGGTGCTGGCGCAGGGGTTCGGGGACGGGGTGCTGCCGCACGAGGACGCGCTCGTCGCCGAGTACGGGGTGTCCCGCAACACCGTGCGGCAGGCGCTGGACCTGCTGCGGGCCGAGCGGCTGGTGGAGCGGGTGCCGGGGCTCGGCACGGTCGTGGTCGGGCAGAAGTACCCGCACGGGCTCGACCGGCTGATGGGCCTGGCGGAGACGCTGCACGGGCACGGCCGGGTCAGCAACGAGGTGCGCGCGATCGGCCCGGTGCGCGCCCCGGCCGCGGTGGCCTCGCGGCTGCGGGTCGAGGAGCACGACGACGTGCTCTACGTGGAGCGCCTGCGGCGGCTGGACGGTCTGCCGCTGTCGCTCGACCTCACCTACGTACCGATGGACCTCGGCGCCGGGCTGATGACCGCGGACCTGGAGAACACCGACGTCTTCCGGCTGCTGGAGGAGCTGTCGGGGCAGCCGCTGGGCACCGCGGAGATCACCCTGGAGGCCGTCAGCGCCGACGTGCACTCCGCGGCGGTGCTGGAGGCCCCGCGCGGCTCCGCCCTGCTGATGCTGGAGCGGCTCAGCCACCTGTCCGACGGCCGCCCGGTGGACCTGGAGTTCGTGCGCTTCCGCGGCGACCGGATCACCATGCGCGGCCTGCTGCACCGGAGCGCCTGACCCGGCCGTCACCCGCCCCCGCCGTCACCGGCCGCCCCCGCGCGACCTGTTCCCGTCCTCACCCGACCTCCCGTCTGGAGACCGCCATGCCCGTGGTGCCGCAGCGCGCCGACGTACCCGTGACCATCGACGAGTCCCTGTGCATCGACGGCTGCACGCTGTGCGTCGACGTCTGCCCGCTGGACTCGCTGGCGATCGACCCGGACACCGGCAAGGCCTACATGCACGTCGACGAGTGCTGGTACTGCGGCCCGTGCGCCGCGCGCTGCCCGACCGGTGCGGTGACCGTCAACATGCCCTACCTGCTGCGATGAGAGGTGTCCTGATGCGCAAGCTCCTCGCCGTGGCGGGTGCCGCCGCGGCCCTGCTGCCGCTCGCCGCGTGCGGCTCGAACGCCGGCGGCGGCAGCGGCGGCCGGACGGTCACCGTGCACGTCGGCTACCAGTCCAAGACCATCAACACCGTGACCGCGGGCACCCTGCTGCGCTCGCGCGGCTACTTCGAGCAGCAGCTGGCCGCGCTCGGCAGACGCGACGGGACCACGTACACGGTGGACTGGCAGGACTACGCGACCGGGGCGCCGATCACCGCGCAGATGGTCGCCGGGAAGATCGACATCGGCTCGATGGGCGACTTCCCCCTGCTCATCAACGCCGCTCGCGGGCAGCAGCTGCGGCAGCCCACCGAGCTGGTGTCGGTGACCGGCTACAACCTGCGCGGCGGGCTCAACACCGTGGTGACCGCTCCCGGTTCGAAGCTCACCGGCCTCGACGACCTCAAGGGCGCGAAGGTCTCCACCAGCATCGGCTCGGCCGCCGACGGCACACTCGTGCGCGCGCTGCAGCAGCGCGGCCTCGACCCGGACAAGGACCTGCACAAGCTCAACCAGCAGCCCGCGGTGGGTGCTTCGGCGCTCCAGGCCGGCAGCGTGGACGCGCTGTCGCAGTTCGTCGCCTGGCCGGGGCAGCTGGTCTTCGAGGGCAGGGCGAAGGCCCTCTACGACGGTGCCGCGCTGAACGTGCCCACCTTCCACGGGGTCACCGTCCGCAAGGGCTTCGCGAAGCAGCGGCCCGCGGTCGTCGACGCCTTCCTGGCCGCGCAGATCCAGGCCACCGACTACCTGCACGCCCACCCGCTCGCGGCCGCGCGGTCCGTCGCGGACGCCACCGGGCTGCCCGCCGAGGTGGTCTACCTCTACAACGGGCCGGGCGGCATCGCGGCCTTCGACCCGACGCTCAAGCCGCAGCTGCTGGACGCCTTCGCCCGGGACGTGCCGGTGCTGGCGTCGGAGAAGCTCGTCGGGAAGATCGACATCAGCCACTTCGCCGACGACTCGTTCATCCGGCGGGCCGTCGGCGCCGGTTACGGCCGGCAGGTCGCCTCGCTCGCCAACCCGGCGCCGGTGCGGGGCACCGACCCGGTGTGCGGCGGCGCCGTCACCGACCCGGCGACGGCCAGCGAGGCGTGGCCGGCCGGGAAGGACACGACCGTGCCGCTGCGCACCCCGGCGTGCCTGCTGCGCTACCTCGCGGCCCACCCGGACAAGGGCGCGGTGCGCGCCTCGTACGTGCCGGACGCGCTGACCGGCACCCGCTGGTTCGCCGACCGGGCGGTGTGGGCGGTGGACCCGGCGGCCGCGCCGGACGCCCGCTACCAGCCCTTCACCACCCCCGACAACGCCCGCGCCTGGCTCGCGAAGCACCCCGGCGCGCGGCTCGTGGACCTCGCGCAGGCCGTGCGGGGCGCCGCCGCGGCGGGAGGGGCGGCATGAGCGCCCGTGCCGAGGGGGTCCTGCGCAGGCTGCTGCGCGCGGTCTCGCTGCTCGGCTTCCTCGGGCTGTGGCAGCTGCTGACCGCCGAACGCGTACGGCTGTGGGTGCACTTCGACCAGCTGCCGACCGTCGTCGACGTGGCCCGCGAATTCCGCCGCCGGCTCGGCACGTCCGTCTACTGGCAGGACCTGGGCGACAGCCTGGGGCGGATCCTGACCGGTTTCGGGATCGCCGCCGTGCTGGGGGTGGCCGCCGGGACCGCGATCGGGCGCTCGCGCGTGGCGGCCGACCTGCTCGGGCCGGTCGTCGAACTCCTGCGCCCCATACCGGCGATCGCGCTCGTCCCGGTGGCGATCCTGGTCTTCCCGGGCAACGAGCAGGGCATCGTCTTCATCACCTTCTGCGCCGCCTTCTTCCCGGTGCTGGTGAGCACCCGGCACGCGGTGCGCGCGCTGGCCCCGGTGTGGGAGGAGGCCGTGCTCACCATGGGCGGCGGACGGTGGCGGGTGCTGGCGCAGGTGGTGCTGCCGGGCGCGCTGCCGGGGATCTTCGGCGGGCTGTCGGTCGGCATCGGGGTGGCGTGGATCTGCGTGATCTCCGCCGAGATGATCTCCGGCGACTACGGGGTCGGCTACCGGACCTGGCAGGACTACACGGTGGTCGACTACCCGGGGGTGCTGGTCGGCATGGTCACCATCGGCCTGCTGGGCCATCTGACCTCCTCCGCCGTGGAGTTCGCCGGCCGCCGGGCGACCCGGTGGCTGCCGCGCACCGAACGGGCCGCGGACCGGGGGGCCTTCGGCCGCCGCACCGCGCGCCGGGGCCGTCCGGGGCCCGCCGCCGCACCGGCCGCCGGGCCCGTGTCCGTACCCGACTCCCTGACGCAGGCGAGGTGACCGCGATGACCGGTACGTCCGCTCCCTCCACCCCCTCCCCGACGACCGCGGGCGCCGCGGGCCCGCCGCCCGGGGAGGGGGCCCGGATCGCGCTGCGCGGGGCCGTGCTGGGGCGCCCCGGGGCGCCGGTGCTCGCCGGGGTGCGGCTCGACGTGGCGCCCGGCGAGGTGCTGGCCGTCGTCGGCGCCTCCGGGTGCGGCAAGTCGACGCTGCTGCGCACGCTCGCCGGGCTGCTGCCGCCGCTGGACGGCGAGGTGACCGCGGACGGCGCCCCCTTGCGCGGGCCGGGCGGCGGGCGGGCGCTGGTCTTCCAGGAGGACGGGCTGCTGCCGTGGCGCACCGCGCTGGGCAACGTCGAACTGCCGCTCGCCATTGCCCGGGTGGGCAGGGCCGAGCGGCGGCGGCGTGCGGCGGAATGGCTCGGGAGGGTGGGACTCGCGGGCTGCGAGGGCCGGCTGCCGCACCGGCTGTCCGGCGGCCAGCGGCAGCGCGTGCAGCTCGCCCGCGCGCTGGCCGGGCAGCCGCGGGCACTGCTGATGGACGAGCCGTTCGGCGCACTCGACGCGCAGACCCGGGCGGGCATGCAGCAGCTGCTCGTGGACGTGCTCCACGGCACCCGCGCCACCGTCGTGTTCGTCACCCACGACGTGGACGAGGCGCTCTTCCTCGGCGACCGCGTCGCCCTGCTCGGCGCGGCCGAGGGCGAGGCGGTGCGGCTCTTCACCGTGCCGCGGCCCCGCGACCGCGCCGCCCACGGCCTGCCCGCCACCACCGCCGTACGCCGTGACCTCCTTGCCGCACTCGGCAGTTGACGACCTCCGAAGGGCCCTCTCGATGGACATCCCCGAGCTGACCGACGCCACCGAGCTGAGCTGCGGCGTCCTGGTGATCGGCGGCGGCACCGCCGGGACCATGGCGGCGCTCACCGCCGCCGAGCACGGCGCCGACGTGCTGCTGCTGGAGAAGGCGCACGTACGGCACTCCGGGGCGCTGGCGATGGGCATGGACGGCGTCAACAACGCGGTCGTGCCCGGGCGCGCCACGCCCGAGGACTACGTCGCCGAGATCACCCGTGCCAACGACGGCGTCGTCAACCAGGCGACCGTGCGGCAGACCGCGACCCGCGGCCACGCCATGGTGCGGCGGCTGGAGCGCTACGGCGTGAAGTTCGAGAAGGACGAGCACGGCGACTACGCGGTGCGCCAGGTGCACCGCTCCGGCAGCTACGTGCTGCCGATGCCGGAGGGCAAGGACGTCAAGAAGGTCCTCTACCGGGTGCTGCGGCGGCGCGAGATGCGCGAACGGATCCGGATCGAGAACCGGGTCATGCCGGTGCGGGTGCTGACGGCGGGCGGCCGGGCGGTGGGCGCGGCCGGCTTCGACACCCGCACCGGCCGCTTCGTGACCGTACGGGCCGGCGCGGTGATCCTCGCGACGGGCGCGGCCGGGCGGCTCGGCCTGCCCGCGAGCGGCTACCTCTACGGCACCTACGAGAACCCCACGAACGCCGGGGACGGCCACGCGATGGCCTACCACGCCGGCGCGGAGCTCAGCGGCATCGAGTGCTTCCAGGTCAACCCGCTGATCAAGGACTACAACGGGCCCGCGTGCGCCTACGTGGCCAACCCCTTCGGCGGCTACCAGGTCAACCGGCACGGCGAGCGCTTCGTCGACTCCGACTACTGGTCGGGGCAGATGATGAGCGAGTTCGCCGCCGAGGTGGCCTCCGAACGCGGCCCGGTCTACCTGAAGCTGAGCCACCTGCCGGAGGAGTCGGTGGCCGCGCTGGAGACCATCCTGCACTCCACCGAGCGGCCCACCCGCGGCACCTTCCACGCCGGGCGCGGCCACGACTACCGCACCCACGACGTGGAGATGCACATCTCCGAGATCGGCCTGTGCGGCGGCCACTCGGCGTCCGGGGTGTGGGTCGACGAGCACGCCCGCACCACGGTCCCGGGGCTCTACGCCGCCGGCGACCTGGCGTGCGTGCCGCACAACTACATGATCGGGGCCTTCGTCTACGGGGAGCTGGCCGGGGAGGACGCGGCCGCCCTCCCGCCGTACACGGGGCCGCTCCCCGCCGAGCAGGTCGCGGCCGCGCACGAGCTCGTCTACCGGCCGCTGCGGAACCCCGACGGGCCGCCGCAGCCGCAGGTGGAGTACAAGCTGCGGCGCTTCGTCAACGACTACGTGGCGCCGCCCAAGAGCGGGGCCCGCCTCTCCCTCGCCGTCGAGACCTTCGACCGCATGCGCGGCGAGATCGCGGCGATGGGGGCGCGCACCCCGCACGAGCTGATGCGCTGCGCCGAGGTCGGCTTCATCCGCGACTGCGCGGAGATGGCCGCGCGGGCGTCGCTCGCGCGCACCGAGAGCCGCTGGGGGCTCTACCACGAGCGGACCGACCGCCCCGGGCGGGACGACACGCAGTGGCTCGTGCACCTCAACCTCCGCCGGGCACCGAACGGCTCGATGGAGTTCCTCACCCGGCCGGTCGCGCCCTACCTGGTGCCCGTCGAGGGCTACGCGCCCGGCGGCGGCGACGTGCGCGTCATCGGCGAGGTGCTGCCCGAGCAGGTGGCGACCGCCGGCCCGCGCGAGGTGCCGCCCGTCGACCCCGGCGCGGTCGCCCGCGGACCCGCCGCCCCCGCCCCCGCCGCCGGCTCCCCGCGCATCCTGGAGGTCCTGGAACTCGCCGAGGACGCACCGGAGACGGCCGACCTCGCCGGCTACCTCGGCGACCCGGACCCCGCGGTGCGGCGCGCCGCGGTCGGGGTGCTCACCGAGACAGCGCCGGACGGCACCGGTCCCGCGCTCGCCGCCGCGCTCGGCGACAGCGACCCCCTGGTCCGCGCCGCCGCCGGCGCGGGACTCCTGGAACTCGTCGAGGTGCTCCCCGCCACCCCCGGCCTGGAGGCCGCCCTCACGACCGCGCTCGACTCCCCCGACCCGACCGCCCGGGCCGCCGCCGCGGGCACCCTGCGGGCGCTGCGGCTCGGCGGCAGGGCGCTCTACGCGCGGGCACTGGGCGACCCCGAACCCCGCGTGCGCATCGAGGCGGTACGCGCGCTGGTCGCCCTCGCCGCCCCGGGCGACCTCGCCCCCGCCGCCGCGGACGCCTCCCGCGAGGTGCGGGTGGCCCTCGCCAAGAGCCTCGCCGCGGTGCCGCCGGACGCCCCCGAAGGCCCCGGCCCGCTCCTCACGCGGCTCGCCCGCGACGCCGACCCCCTCGTGCGGGCCGCCGCCCTGGAGACCGCGGGCGCGGCCGGCTGCCCCCCGCCGCTCGACGCCCTCGCCGGCGAGGCGATCCGCGAGACCGCCTGGCGGGTGCGCCGCGGGGCCGCGGTCGCCCTCGGGGCGGCCCCGCCGGACCTCGCCGTGCCGGCGCTCCTGCGTGCCGCCGCCGACCCGCACGCCGACGTCCGCCGCGCCGCCGTCACCTCTCTCGCGGCCCATCCCCCCACGCCCGAGGCCACGACCGCTCTCCGGGCCGCCTCGGCATCCGACCCCGACCCCGACGTCCGCGCCTACGCCCGCCGGGCCCTCCACGGGCGGTGACCCGCCGTCCCCGCACCCGGCGTACGGCGGGTGCGGCGGAGATTCCCGCCTCCACCACCCGTGCGGGCCACGGCACCGGCTGACGGCACACGCCCGCGGGGGTGACTCACCGCGGAGGGGCGCTCCGGCAGTGCCCCTCCGCCCCCGGGGCAGGCGGAAGCGCCCCGCGGCCGGGGGGCCGCGGGGCGCGGGGGCTGCGGAGCCGGGAGCTCAGCCGCTCTTGCGGCGGAATTCGCGCGGGCCCCCGGCCCGCCCGTGCGCACCGTGGATCTTCGAGGAGTCGGGCCCGGCCCCGCCCCCCGCCTGCGCGCGGCCCCCGCCGCGCTTGCGCTCGAGCGCCTCGCGGAACTTCCGCTTCACCTCGTCCTCGGCCGCTGCCTCCTCCACCGGGGCGTCGGTGGCGGAGGTGGCGGTTTCCGCGGCGGCTTCGGTCGTCTCTTCGGCCGCGGGGGCCTGCTGTTGGTCGGTCATGTCACAAGAGTCGCACGCCGGGGCCGCAGAACCCACCCGATATCGCCGGCGCGGGCGGCGCGTGTACGGTTCCGGTCACGCCCTCGCGAGGAGGATCAGATCCATGACCTGGCTGTTGTACGGCGCCACCGGCTACACCGGCCGCCTCATCGCCCGCCGTGCCGTCGCCCTCGGCATGCGGCCCGTGCTGGCCGGCCGCAGTGCCGCGAAGGTGGTTCCGCTCGCAGCCGAACTCGGTCTGGAGCACCGGGTGTTCGGGCTGGAGGACGCGGCCGGGGTGCGCCGCGGACTCGCCGGGGTGGAGAGTGTGGCGCACTGCGCGGGCCCGTTCGCGCGGACGGCGCTGCCGATGGCGCGGGCGTGCGTCGAGACGGGTACGGGGTACCTGGACATCACCGGGGAGATCGACGTCTTCGAGTCGCTGCACGCGCTGGGCGCGCGGGCCGCGGCAGCGGGCGTGACGCTGCTGCCGGGCGCGGGCTTCGACGTCGTGCCCACGGACTGCGTGGCGGCGCTGCTGGCGGCCCGGCTGCCGGACGCGACGCAGCTGGACCTCGCCTTCCTGACCGGCGGCGGGGCGAGCCCGGGCACGGTGCGCACGGTGGTGGAGAGCGCGGCGGAGGGCGGGCGGCTGCGGTCGGGCGGTGAGATCCGCACGGTGCCGTTCGGCTCGCGGCAGGTGCGGGCGGCCTTCCCGTCGGGCGCGCGGAACGTGGTGTCGGTGCCGTGGGGCGACGTCAGCACCGCCTACCACTCGACGGGCATCCCGGACGTCACGACGTACACGGCGGTGCCCGCACCGGCGCTGGCGGCCGGCCGGGTGCTGCGGTTCGGGCCGCTGCGCGGGGTCGTGGGCGGCGCGGCGGGGCGGCTGGTGCGCGGCCCGGGCGAGCGGGCGCTGAACGGTACGGGCTGCGAGGTGTGGGGCCGGGCGCGGGACGCGGCCGGCAACACCGTCACCGCGACGCTCACCGGCCCCAACCCGTACCGCCTGACGGTGGATTCGGTGCTGCGGATCGTGCCGCAACTGGCGGAGCTGCCGGACGGCTTCCAGACGCCGTCCCGCGCGCTCGGCGCGGGTTTCGCGGGCACCCTGGACGGCGTGTCGGTGACGGTCACGACGCTGCACTGAGGCGGGAGCGGTGCGGGGGCCCTTGCGGGCGGGCGGTGGGCGGCGGCCGGGCGGTACGAGAAACCCCCCGGCCGCCACCCTCCTTTTTCTTCCCCGGTGATGGTTGGTTCGTGGGCCCGCGGATCAGGCGGGCGCGCGGCTCACGCGGGCTTGCGCCCGACGCCGCCGTAGACGCCGATCGACGCGAGCTCGTCCGGCCCGGGCGGCGGCCCGTCCGGGCGCCACAGCGGCACCCGCACGAGGCCGGGCGCGAGCAGGTCGAAGCCGTCGAAGAGGTCCAGTACCCGGTCGTAGGGGCGCAGGGTCAGCTCGGCGGTCGCGGTGCGGTAGACGGAGACGGCCTCGCCGACCCGGTCGGCGTGGAAGTCGTCGGTGCCGTGCGAGAGCACCAGGTGGCTGCCGGCGGGCAGCGCGTCCCGCAGCGTGCCGACGATGCCCGCCGGGTCCTCGGCGTCCCCGACGAAGTGCAGGACGGAGGCGAGGAGGATCGCGACCGGTCGGCGTAAGTCGATCACCCGGGTGACCTCCCGCATGGCCAGCAGTGCGGCCGGGTCGCGCAGGTCGGCGAGGGCGAAGGAGGTGTTGCCCGTGCCGAGCAGCCGGGCGGCGGCGTGCGCGGCCACGATCGGGTCGTTGTCGACGTACGCGACGCGCGCGCCGGGGGCCACCGCCTGGGCGATCTCGTGGGTGTTGGGTGAGGTCGGGATGCCGGTGCCGATGTCGAGGAACTGCCGGACCCCGCTCTCGGCCAGGTGCCCGACGGCACGGCGCAGGAAGTCGCGGTTGGCACGGGCGCTGTCCACCACGTCGGGCGCGGAGGTGATCACCTGCTGCGCCGCCTCGCGGTCGACGTGGTAGTTGTCCTTGCCGCCCAGATAGAAGTCGTACATGCGGGCCGGGTGCGGCCTGCTGGTGTCGATGCCGCCGTACCACCTGGTGGTCTGCTGCTGAGTCACCACGGCTCTCCCCCCTCGTCTCGGTTCCCTCGCTGCTGTACGGTGCTGGTCCGGCCGCCGGTGCGGCCGGTGGTTCGCGGTGCGGGTCAGAGCTTCGTGCCGACGCCGGCGTACCCCCCGACGCGCGCGAGTTGCGCCGCGGTCGGCAGCGGGCTGTCCGGGCGCCACAGCGACGGCTGGACGAGCCCGGGGTCCTCCAGGTCGAAGCCGTCGAAGAAGCCCAGGATCTGCTCGTACGGCCGGGTCACGGTGGCGGCGGCGCGGTGGTCGCGGTGGACGCGGCGGGCCTCCTCGATACCGGACTCCGGCGAGTGGAAGTCGGCGGTGGCGTGGCTGAGGACCAGCCGGCTGCCGGCCGGCAGCCGGTCCCGGTAGGCGGCCACGAGCGCGGCGGGGCGGGCCTCGTCCGGCACGAAGTGCAGGACGGCCGACATCATGAGCCCGATGGGCCGGTCGAAGTCGATGAGCTTGCCGATCGTCGGGTGTCCCAGCACGGTCTGCGGGTCGCGCAGGTCGGCCAGGAAGAAGCCGGTGTTGGCCACGCCCAGCAGGTGCGACCCGGCGTGCGCGGCGACGATCGGGTCGTTGTCGATGTACGCGACCCGGACGTCCGGCGAGACCGCGTGCGCGACCTGGTGGGTGCTGGGCGCGGTCGGGATGCCGGTGCCGATGTCGACGATCTGCCGGATGCCGTTCTCCACCATGTACCGCACGGCCCGGCGCATGAAGGCCCGGCTCGCCCGCGCGGTGGGCACGATGTCCGGGAAGACGTCGATCATCCGCCGGGCGGCGTCGCGGTCCGCCGCGAAGTGGTCGCCGCCGCCGAGGTAGTAGTCGTAGATGCGTGCCGGGTGCGGCCTGGCGGCGTCCGGCTCCGCGACGGTGGATACCACGGTGGAAACCTGGGACATCAACGGCCCTCCTCCGGTTGCTTCGTGACAGGACGGTGCGGGCGGTACTGATGGTGCGGTTCGTACGGGTGGTGCCGGTCGTGCGGGTGGTGCCGGTCGTGCGGGGCCGCGGTCAGCGCTTGACGCCGACGCCGCCGTAGAAGCCGATGCGCGCGAGCTCCTCCTCCGGCGGCACCGGCCCGTCCGGGCGCCACAGCGGCGGCTGGACGAGACCGGGCTCGACCAGCTCGAAGCCGTCGAAGAACTCCAGCACCCGGGCGTGCGAGCGCAGGGTGAGGGTCGCTGTGGCCTGCCGGTCCTCGTAGACGTCCCGGGCCTCCCCCGCGTCGCCGTCGAGTTCGTGGAAGTCGCCGGTGGTGTGGCTGAGGATCAGGTGGCTGCCCTTGGGCAGGGCGTCCCGGAAGGCCGCGACGAGGGCAGCGGGGTCCTCGTCGTCCCTGACGAAGTGCAGGATGGCGACGAGCATCAGTCCGACCGGCTTGCCGAAGTCGATCAGGTCGCCGATGGTCGGGTGCCGCAGGATGCTCTCCGGGTCGCGCACGTCGCCCAGGAAGAAACCGGTGCTGCCCGCGCCCAGCAGATGCGCCCCCGCGTACGTCGCCACGATCGGGTCGTTGTCCACGTAGGCCACCCGGGCACCGGGGGCCGCTTCCTGTGCCACCTGGTGCGTGTTGGGCGCCGTGGGGATGCCCGTGCCGATGTCGATGAACTGCCGGATCCCGCTCTCCGCCGCGAACCGCACGGCCCGGTGCATGAAGGTCCGGTTGCTCCGCGCCATGGCGACGATGTCCGGGAAGAGGTCGATGACGCGCTGCGCCGCCTCCCGGTCCACCTCGTAGTTGTCCCGTCCGCCGAGGTAGTAGTCGTACATGCGGGCCGGGTGCGGCCTGCTGGTGTCGATGTCCTCGGCGGTGAATCCCTGGTCGGTCAAGGCCGTCCTCCGGTCAGTGGCCTCGCTGGTGTGCGGGCTCTCACATGCTGTGGCGCGGTGCTGCGGGTCTCGCGGTGGTGCGGGTCGTGCGGTCCTGCGGGTGGAGCGGGTCGTGCGGGACGGTCGTCAGCCGAGCAGGAAGTCCGCTTCGCCGGCCTTGGCGCCCATGATGAAGGTCGCGATCTCGTGGTTGGTGTAGATCAGCGCCGGCCCGTCGGGGTCGGTGGACTGGCGGATGGCCACCCGGCCGTCGTTGAGCCGCTTCGCCTCGACGCAGGAGCCGCCGTTGCCGCCGCTCCACGGCTTGCGCCAGCCGTCGACCCCGAGTTCGTTGGCGGGCATCCCGTTGTAGATGCCGTCGTACACGTCCTCGTAGCCACGTATGCCGTCATTGCCGACGCGATCCATCGTTCAGATCTCCTTGCGCATGCCATCGAGGATGGCTTTGGTGCTGTGTGCTGGCGCGGCTTGCGCGCACATCCGGTCCAGTGCCTCCAGAAAGGCCGAGACGTCGTCGCGCTCGTCGAAGTAGACGCCGCTGACCAGGCTCTCGGAGTACGCGATGTCCGGGATCTCCTGGAGCTGGAACCGGAAGATGTGGAAGGGCCCGTACATGGCCGGGTGCGGGCCCGCCGCGAAGGGCATGACCTGGAGCCGGACGTTGGGCAGTTCGGTGGCCTCGATGAGCCGGTCGATCTGCTCGCGCATGACCCTGCGGCCGCCGATGGGGCGGCGCAGGACCGTCTCGTCCATGACGACCCACAGCAGCGGCGCCTTCTCCTTGCGCAGCAGTGACTGGCGTTCGGCGCGCAGCGTGACCAGCCGGTCGATCTCGGCCGCCGCGGTGTGCGGCTGGCCGGCGTGCAGCGTGGCGCGGGCGTAGTCGGGGGTCTGGAGCAGGCCCGGCACGTAGTGGGGCTCGTAGGCGCGGATGACCGAGGCCTCGCCCTCCAGGCTGACGAACGCGCTGAACCAGTCCGGCAGCACGTCGCGGAAGCTGTGCCACCAGCCGGGGCGGTTGGCCTCGCGGGCCAGTGCGAGGAAGCCCGAGACCTCTTCGGGGGAGGTGATGCCGTAGGTGTGGAGCAGCTTCTCCACATAGGGGATCTTGAGCCCGACCTCGGCCTTCTCCATGCGGCGGATGGTCGCGTGCGTGACGTCCAGCGCCCGGCCGGCCTGCTCGAAGCTGAGTCCGGCCTGCTCGCGCAGGTCCTGCAGGCGCTTGCCCAGCACCATGCGCAGGACGGTGGGGGCACCGCCCGGCCGGGGGTCCATCACGGTGTCCTCCTCCAACTCCCGTGGCTGATACGCAGTCTGTCATGTTGTCAGCGCACACAACAGCATGTAGCGCCGATTCTGTAAATTACAGATCGGACCTTGCCATGTGTCCCACGCGACCCCCATAGTTACAGAGTGGTTCCTTCACCTGATGCCCTCCGGTGTGAACACCGAGACGGTGTCGGCCTCCCCGGTCGCCGTGACGTGTTCCGGCTGCCCGCGCTGAGCGCGTCCGTCGCGGACGCCCGCGGGCGGATACGCGCTCGCCTGCACGAGTGGGGGCTGTGCGCGGAGACGCGCGACGACGCGAGCCTCGTCGTGACGGAACTGTTCACCAACGCCGTACGGCACACCGACAGCGAGAAGATCACCTGCGTGCTGCACGACGCGGGGAGCGTCGTACGGGTCGAGGTGACCGACCAGGGCCGGGGCGACGCGGTCCCGGCGGCCGGGGTCGCGCGGGCCGACGAGGAGGGCGGGCGGGGGCTGCTGCTGGTCAGCGTGCTCTCGCTGGCATGGGGGTCGGATCCGGCGGAGGACGGTACGGGGCGGGTGGTGTGGGCCGAACTGGACTCGCACCGCCCGCCCCGCTGACGTACCGCCTCCGCCGGGTCCGGCGGCCTCGCCGCCCGGGGAACGGCCCTCAGCGGGCCGTACGCGTCCCGGTGAGCGGCAGCAGGTCGGGCCGCTTGGGCGTGACGTGGTCGCCCGAGGACTCGCCGCGCAGCCGGCGGCCGATCCACGGCACCAGGTACTCCTTCGCCCACTGGATGTTCTCCCGCCGCACCGCCGACTGCGGGCGGCGGCCTTGCGGCGGCCAGGGCGCGTCCGGGTCCGCGGGCGTGTCGAGGCCCAGCACCTGGGCGGCGCGCAGCGCGACGCGGGTGTGCCCCTCGGGTGACAGGTGCAGCCGGTCCTCGCTCCAGGCCCGGCGGTCCTGCACCGAGCGCAGCGACCACAGGTCGAGCACGGGGCAGCCGTGCCGGTCGGCGATGGCCCGCACATGGGCGGTGTACGTGGCGATCTTGCCCCGCAGATGGCGCAGCACCGGCACCCCGCGGGTGTCGAAGCCGGTGCAGACCAGGACCGTGCCGACCGCGCCCGCCAGATCGGCGACGGCGGCCTCGAACCGCTCGGCGATGGCGTCCGGATCGCTGCCGGGGCGCAGGATGTCGTTGCCGCCGGCGCAGAAGCTCACCAGGTCGGGGCGCAGTTCGACGGCCCGCGGCACCTGCTCGGCGACGATCCGGTCCAGCAGCCGGCCGCGCACCGCGAGGTTGGCGTAGCGGAACCCCCGCCCCGCGTGCCCCGCCGCGGCTCCCCCGTCCGGCCCGTCCAGCTCCTTCAGCCCGTCCGCCGCCACCCGCTCCAGGCCGTCCTCGTAGCGGTCGGCGAGCAGGACGGCCAGCCGGTCCGCCCAGCCGGTGAAGGTGCCGTCCGGGCCGGGGTCGCCGACGCCCTCGGTGAAGCTGTCCCCGACGGCCGCGTACGAGCCGATCGGCCCGGCGCCGGTGCCGCCGCCGCGGCCGGTCCGCCCCTGCCGTCCGGCTCCGTCCTGCCGTTCCTGCCGGTCCTGCCGTCCCTGCGCAACATCAGCCACGCGTGGCATCCTTCTCCTCCGGCTGTGGCCTACGCGACCGTAAGGAGGGGTTGACGGGACGTGATTCATCCCACCCGGTCATATCCGCCGCAGATGGAATACGGCCGCGTCCAGGTCGCCGGACAGCGTGGTGCGCAGGCCGCGCTCGGCCAGGACCGCCCCGCGCTGCACGACGCCGGTGGTCACGTCGCGGTAGCGGGCGCCGCGGTCGAGGCCGCGCAGCCGCAGCGGCGGGACGGGGGTGCCGAAGCCCTGCGCGGGCAGCCAGGCGAGGACGGCGGTCTCGGGGCCGCGCACGTACTGCACGGCGGTCAGGCCGCCGCCGCCCGGCGGACGCAGCCGGTACAGCTGGCCGAACTGCACGACCGGCCGCACCGCCCGGTAGAGGGCGATCCAGCTGGCCGCCTCGGCGCGTTCCTCGGGACCCAGCTCCAGCAGGTCGGCGCCGATACCGAGGGCGCCGGCCATGGCGCTGACGAAGCGGAAGCGCAGCGAGCTGCGGCGGTGGTTGAGGCCGGGGGCGGGGCCGCCGGTGACCAGGGTGGCCATGACGCGCGCGGGGTGCAGCTGGCCGAAACCGTGCTGGATGGGGAGCCGGTCGAGCGGGTCGGTGTTGTCGGAGGTGCCGAGCCGGTCGGTACGGGCGAGGATGCCGAGGTCCACCCGGGTGCCGGAGGCGCAGGACTCGACGGTCAGTCCCGGGTGCTCGGCCCGGACGCGGTCGAGCAGCGCGTAGAGGCCCGCGGTGCGGGCGCCCCAGCCGGCCCCGGGAGCGGAGGCCTCCGCGCCGTCCGCCGCGGCCGGGTGCGCGTCCAGGTCCCACACCAGGTGGTCCACGGGGGCGCTGTGCAGCAGGGCGCCGACCGCGCCGGCGAGGTGGTCGCGGACGTCGGGCCGCGCGAGGTCGAGCAGCAGTCTGCCGCCCGTCCCGGCGCCGCCGTCCGGGGGCCGCACGATCCACTCCGGGCGCGTGCGGACGAGGTCGGCGTCGGGGCTCACGGTCTCCGGGGCGATCCGCACGCCGAAGCGCATGCCGAGCGCGTGCACCTCGTCGGACAGCGGTTTCAGGCCGTCCGGCGCGTCCCCCACGGCCGGTCCGGCGTCGCCGGACGCGGCGCGGTCGCCGAGCCGCGCGCCGGGCGGACCATCGTCGACGACGTACAGCTCGACCCCCATCGCCGCGGCCCGCCGGGCGAGTTCGCCCTGCCCCGGGAAGCCGCGGCGGGAAGTGCCGTACGGGTCGGGGTACGGGTCGTACGGCCCCTCGGCGTCGGCGGCGTCCACGGTGTCGGCGTCCTCCGCCGGGCCCGCGGACGTACCGCCGTCGGCGCCGGCGCCCCGTGGGCCGCGCGCCCCGCCGTAGCAGGCGACCGGGCGCAGCTCCCAGGCGCCGGGCACCACGTGGTCGAGCTGGTGGGCGTGCCATGCGCGGCTGGCCGCGCCGAAGCCGCCGTCGCTCCACAGGGCGGCGAAGACCGGGCTGGTGAAGCTCGCCCCCGGCTCCAGCTCCAGCGGCGCCGCGCCCTCGCCCCCGGCGCCCCCGGTGGCACGGACCTGGCCGTCCGGCAGCCGGGAGACCGTGATCCGCCACGGCCCCGACCAGGCCAGCGCGGCCGTCCACACCTCCCCGTGCTCCTCCCCCGCGTCGCCCGCGTCGAGGGCGAACCACGGCAGGTGGCGCTGCCCGGCGGATCCTGAACCGCCGCCGAGCAGCTGGTCGCCGGCCGGCAGCGGGGCGCGCTCGAGCCGGGACTCGCCGCCCCAGCGGCCGTGCAGCCGGGACATCCGCCAGTCGTCGCGGTGCGGCAGCGTCCAGCAGGCGGCGTCGGCGCGCAGCAGCTCCAGCCGCCCGCCGGGCCCGCCGGCGACGCGGGTCGTGGTGGTCCAGCGCTCCACGACGTCGCTGCCGCGGCGCATCCGGTAGTGCAGGGTGAGGTCGAGGTGGTGGCGGGAGTCGTGGAAGTGCAGCCGCAGCTCCTGCCCGGCGGCCGGGTCCGGCTCGGCGGCGATCTCGTACTCCTCGAAGCACCACTCGGCGCCGCCCGCGTGCCGGGAGCGTACGGCGAGGGCGGCGGGCGGGGCCCCCGCGGCGCACCCGGCGGGGAATTCCGCCCGGGGGCCGGAGGGTGGCCCGAAGGAGCGCTGCCCGCACGGCTGTTCGGCGGCGAGGGCCTCGGCGTCGCCGAGGGCGATACGGCGTCCCCAGTGCAGGTGCAGCAGTTCGTCCCGCTCGGTCAGGTGCAGGGCGTAGCTGCTGTCCGGTCCCGAGAGCAGCCACAGCCGGCCGGAGCCGCCCGTCTCGATCATTCGCACTCCCCCACTTTCCGGCCGCCGCAGGGCCGGATCCGGACATCATCGGCCAGGCCCGGCGGGAGGGGCAATGGTTGCACCGGCGGGAGTCCCCACCGGCCGCGTACCGGGCAGTACGCGGCGGCGGAGCTGCCGTATCGTCGGGAGTGCCCCAGCATGACCCAGCCGCGAGCGACGAGGAGCGCCGGTGACGCAGGAAGTGCGGCAGACCGTTCCGACAGGATCCGAGCCCGAGCCACAGCTGACCGGTGTGCGGAACTTCCGCGACGTCGGGGGCCTGCCGACCGAGGACGGCCGCCGGGTCCGGCGCGGTGTGCTCTTCCGCAGCGGCCACCTGGCGCACGCGACGGCGGAGGACGCCGCGTTCCTGGCGGGCCTGGGCCTGCACACCGTCTTCGACTTCCGCAACCCCGACGACATCGCGCTGGAGGGCCCGGACACCGCCCTGCCGGGCACCCGCAACCTCAACATGCCGCTCAGCGACCCGGCCGAGGGCGCCGACTTCTGGACGACCGTACGCAACGGCGACCTCGCCGCCCTGCGGGCCGTGCTCGGCGAGGGCCGCGGCGCGCAGCGCATGACGCTCGCCTACCGCAAGCTCGTCCTGGAACGCACCGCCGAGCACGGCCGGATGCTGGCGCTGCTGTCCGAGCCGGACGGCCCCGCCGTCCCGGCGCTGCTGCACTGCGCGGCGGGCAAGGACCGCGCGGGCACCTCGATCGCGATCATCCTGCTGGCGCTGGGCGTCGAGCGGTCCGCGATCGAGGCGGACTACCTGGAGAGCAACGCCAGGCACCGCCGCTACAAGGTGGTGCGCGGCGACGGCAGCACGGGCACCGCGATCGCCCCGGAGATCCGGGAACTGCTCGACCCGCTGTTCGAGGCGCGGGTCGACTACCTGCGGGCCGCCTTCGCGACCATCGACGAGCAGTGGGGCTCGGTCGACCGCTACCTCACCAGCGGCCTGGGCCTGACCCCGGCGCGCCGGGACGTGCTGCGCACGCACCTGCTCGACGGCTGACCCGCCGCGCGGCGGGGGGCCGGGCGGCGCACGCGCGCCCGGCCCGTACCGCTAGCGGTTGGCGACCGCCTGCTTGATCAGCGTCTTCCCGAAGTCCCACACCAGGCCGCCGCCCCCGTGGGCGTCGTCCATCACCGCGGTGAAGGCGGTCACGAAGCGGTCGACATCCGCCTCGTCCACCACCAGCGGCGGGATCAGCTTGATGATCTCGACGTGGTCGCCGGAGACCTGGGTGAGGATGTGGTGCCGCTGGAGCAGCGGGACGACGACCATCTGCGCGAAAAGCCCCTTGCGGGCGGTCTGGAGCATCGTCCAGCGGCTGCGCAGCCCGAGCGACTTGGGGCGGCCGAACTCGATCGCGACCATCAGCCCGCGGCCGCGCACCTCCTTGAGCATCTCGTACTTCCCCGTGAGCGCGGCCAGCCGGTCGCGCAGCAGATCACCCATCGCCCGGGAGTTCTCGACCAGCCGCTCGTCCTCGACCACCGAGAGGGTGGCCAGGCCCGCGGTCATCGCCTGGGCGTTGGAGCCGAAGCTCGCGGAGTGCACGAGCACCCTGTCCATCGAGGAGTAGACCTTCTTGAAGATCCAGTCCCTTCCGAGGGTGGCGCCGACCGGGACGTAGCCGCCGGACAGCGTCTTGGCGACGGTGACGAGGTCCGGCTCGACGCCCTCCTCGTGCTCGTACGCCCAGAACCTGCCCGTGCGGCCGATGCCCGTCTGCACCTCGTCGCAGATCAGCAGCGCCTTGTGCTTGCGCAGCAGCTCCTGGGCCGCGCGCAGGTAGCCGGGCTCGGGGATGTAGACGCCGTGGCCCTGGATGGGCTCGACGATGAGCGCGGCGACGTCGCCCCGCTTGAGCTCCCGGGCCAGCGCGTCCAGGTCGCCCATCGGGACGGCGGTGTCGGGCAGCAGCGGGGCGAAGCCGTCCTGGAAGCCCGCCTCGCCGTTGACGGACAGCGAGCCGGTGGTGAGGCCGTGGAAGGAGTGCGTGCAGTACAGGACGCGCGGCTTGCCGGTGGCGTAGCGGGCGAACTTCAGCGCGGTCTCGACGGCCTCGGTGCCGCTGTTGCCGAAGAACACCCGGTCCAGGTGCGGGGTGCGCGAGAGCAGCTTCTCGGCGAGCAGGCCGGGCAGCGGCTGGCAGTCGAAACGGGTCAGGTCGGCGAGCCCGGCGTCCAGGACGTCGTGCAGCGCCTTGCGGACCACCGGGTGGTGCCGGCCCACGCCCATCACGCCGAAGCCGGCGAGCATGTCGAGGTAGTCGTTGCCCTCGGCGTCCCAGAAGTGGGCGCCCTCGGCACGCTCGTAGACCCGGTCGAAGCCGATGGTGTGCAGCATGCGCGGCAGCTGGTGGTTGACGTACTTCGCCTGCAGCTCGTAGCGCTCGGCGCCGCGTTCGGCCAGCAGCGTGGCCAGGTCGAAGCCCTTGGGACGGGTGCCCGAGGCGTCCGGTGCGCCGTTCGGTACGCCGTCCGCCGGCCCGGCGGCGGACGCCGCGTCCCCGGGCTGCGCCGGTTCGGTGTCGGTCGGCTCGGACGATGTCATCGCTCACCTGCTCCTTGCGTGCGTTGCTGCTGCTCCCCGCTGCTCCCGGCAGTATGCGGGGCGGGGATCGTCGGGGTGTTCCCGGGGCCCCGGGCGCGCAGGCGCAGCAGCGCCCCGCCGATGCCGCCGGCGATCTCGGCGGGCGTCAGGCCGAGGTCGGCCAGCAGTTCGCCGCGCTTGGCGTGCGCCAGGAACTGCTGCGGGATGCCGAAGTCGCGTACGGGCACGTCCACGCCCGCGTCGCGCAGCGCCTGCGCGACGGCCGAACCGACGCCGCTGGCCCGCCCGTTGTCCTCGACGACGGCCACCATGCGGTGCCGCGCGGCGAGCGCGGGCAGCGCCGGGTCGACGGGCTTGACCCAGCGCGGGTCGACGACGGTGACGCCGATCCGGCGCCCGGCGAGCAGCTCGGCGGCCGCCGCACCGCAGCCGGCGAGCGCGCCGACCGCGACCAGCAGCACGTCCTCGGCGTGGCCCTCGCCGGGGCGGCGCAGGACGTCCATGCCGCCGACACGCTCCAGGGCGGGCAGCGGCGCGCCCGCGGTCTCCTTGGGGAAGCGGACGACGGTGGGCGCGTCCGCGACGTCGACGGCCTCGCGCAGCTGGGCGCGCAGCTGGTCGGCGTCGCGCGGCGCGGCGATCCGCAGGCCCGGGACGACCTGGAGGATCGACATGTCCCACATGCCGTTGTGCGAGGCGCCGTCGACGCCGGTGACGCCGGCCCGGTCCAGGACGAAGGTGACGCCGCACCTGTGCAGCGCGACGTCCATGAGGACCTGGTCGAAGGCGCGGTTGAGGAAGGTCGCGTAGACCGCGACGACGGGGTGCAGCCCGCCGGTGGCGAGCCCGGCCGCGGAGGTGGCGGCGTGCTGCTCGGCGATGCCGACGTCGAAGACCCGCTCGGGGAAGGCCTCGGCGAACTTGCCCAGCCCCACCGGCTGGAGCATGGCCGCGGTGACGGCGACGACGTCGGGGCGCTCCTTGCCGAGCGCGAGCATCTCGTCGCCGAAGACCGACGTCCAGGACGGCCCGCCGGAGGGCGCGAGCGGGGCGAGGGTCGCGGGGTCCATGGCGCCCACGGCGTGGAAGCGGTCGGCCTCGTCCTGTTCGGCGGCGGGGTAGCCGCGGCCCTTCTCCGTCAGGCAGTGCACGACGACGGGCCCGTGGAAGCGCTTGGCGCGGCGCAGCGCGGACTCCACTTCGGCGACGTCGTGGCCGTCGATCGGGCCCAGGTACTTCAGGCCGAGGTCCTCGAACATGCCCTGCGGCGCGAAGGCGTCCTTGAAGCCCTTCTTGGCGCCGTGCAGCGACTCGTAGAGCTGCTGGCCGATCACCGGCGTCTGCTGGAGGACCTGCTTGCCCCAGGACAGGAAGCGCTCGTAGCCGTCGGTGGTGCGCAGGGTCGTCAGGTGGTTGGCGAGGCCGCCGATGGTCGGCGCGTAGGAGCGCTCGTTGTCGTTGACGACGACGATCAGCGGGCGGTCCTTGGCGGCGGCGATGTTGTTGAGCGCCTCCCAGGCCATGCCGCCGGTCAGCGCCCCGTCGCCGATGACGGCCACGACGTGGTCGTCGCGGCGCAGCAGCTCGTTGGCCTTGGCCAGCCCGTCCGCCCAGCCCAGCACCGTGGACGCGTGGCTGTTCTCGATCACGTCGTGCTCGGACTCGGCCCGCGAGGGGTAGCCGGACAGGCCGCCCTTGGAGCGCAGCTTGGAGAAGTCCTGCCGGCCGGTCAGCAGCTTGTGCACGTAGGACTGGTGCCCGGTGTCCCACAGGACGCGGTCGCGCGGGGAGTCGAAGACCCGGTGCAGGGCGATGGTCAGCTCCACCACGCCCAGGTTGGGGCCGAGGTGGCCACCGGTCCTGGCGACGGCCTGCACCAGGAAGTGGCGGATGTCGGCCGCCAGCTCGTCGAGCCTGCCGTCGGGCAGCGCCTTCAGGTCGTCAGGGCCGGTGATGCTCTCCAGCAACGACACGTCTGCACCTCGTTCCTGCCGGGGTTCCTGCCGGGATATCTGCCGGGATTGCCGGGGTCCCCCGCCGCGCGCAGGCCGGTGGCGGCCGGGTGCGGCGGTTCACCGGCCCGGTCCGGCCGGTGGCGCCCGCGGGCGAGCCACCGGCCGCGTACCCCGGCCGGTGGCTCGTACCCTCTCACCGCTGGATCACTTCGCGCGGTTGGATGCGACCGTCTCCCGGGCGGCGCGGATCGACTCCTTGAGCGAGCCCATGGTCGCGAGGACCGCGGTCGGCTCGTAGCCGCAGTGCGCCATGCAGTTGTCGCAGCGCTCGTCCTTGCCGCGGCCGTACTTGTCCCAGTCGGTCTTCTCGATCAGCTCGCGGTACGTCGGCACGTAGCCGTCCGCCATCAGGTAGCAGGGGCGCTGCCACCCGAAGAGCGAGTAGTTCGGGATCGCCCACGCGGTGCAGGGGAAGTCGGCCTTGCCCTCCAGGAAGTCCAGGAAGAGCGGGCTGTGGTTGAGCCGCCACTTGCGCCGGTTGCCGTGGTCGAAGGCCTTCTTGAACAGCTCGCGCGTCTGCGACACGCCCAGGAAGTGGTCCTGGTCGGGAGCCTTCTCGTAGGCGTAGGCGGGCGACAGCATCATCTCGTCGACCTGGAGGTCGTCGTTGAGGAAGTTCATCACCTCGATGATGGTCTGCGGCGTGTCGGTGTTGAAGAAGGTCGAGTTGGTGGTGACCCGGAAACCGCGGCGCTTGGCCTCCTTGATCGCCTCGACCGCCTCGTCGAAGGTGCCTTCCTTGGCCACCGACTCGTCGTGCCGCTCGCGCATGCCGTCGATGTGGACGGTGAAGGCGAAGTAGGGCGAGGGGGTGAATTTGTCGATCTTCTTACGCAGCAGCAGCGCATTGGTGCAGAGGAACACGTACCTCTTCTTCGCCACCAGCTGGCGCACGATCTCGTCGATCTGCGGGTGCATCAGCGGCTCGCCGCCGGCGATCGACACCATGGGCGCGCCGGACTCCAGCACGGCGCCCACGGCCTGCGCGACCGGCATGCGCTGCTTGAGCACTCCCGCCGGGTGCTGGATCTTGCCGCAGCCCTCGCATTTGAGGTTGCACGCGAAGAGTGGTTCCAGCTCCACGATGAGCGGGAACTTTTCGCGCCGCCGGACCATTTTCTGTTCGAAGAGGTACGACGCGACACGGATGGTCTGACGAAGCGGCATAGCCATCTAGCTCACCTCCGGGGGAGCAGCGGTAGTGCGGTGCCAATCGAGAAAGGCAGGAACAAGATCTCTGAGCACGCGGAATGCGATGATCCCGGTGCGCAGTGTGCCGACGCGCACGAGTTCGTATTCGGGCGTGTCGACGACGACGCGTGCCGCGGCGATGTGCCGCACCCCCTGGGCGAGTGCGGCGCGCCGCATGGCGGCCGATTCCATGTCCACGGCGATGGCACCCTTCGCCGCGAGCGCGGTGCGCTCGGCACCCCGCACGACATGGTCGGACTCGGCCAGCGGACCGATGTGCACGGTGTGGCCCGCGGCCTTGAGCGCGGCGGCGAGCGCCTCGCTCTCGTGCCCCTCGTCGGAGACCACGACGTCGCCCGGCCGCATGCCCGGGGCGAGGCCCGCGCAGAAGCCGGTCGTGAGGACGGCCGCACCGCGCCGCGCGGGGTCGCGCAGCGCGTCGTGTACGGCCGCTTCCGCGGCTGTCGGCCCCATGCCGGTACGCAGCACGGTGACCGGGTGTGCGGCGGCGGCCCGCACCGCGCCCCTGCGCAGCGCGAAACGCTCGATGCGCAGGGCGCACACCACCAGCAGCGGAGGTCGGGAACGGCCCACGCCCTAGGCCCCCTTCCCGGCGCCCGCGGTGGCCGGGGCGGTGTGCGCGGCGGCCCCCAGCGGCTCGCGGCGGACATAGCGTCCCAGCGCGGTGAGCGGGAAGACCATCCGGTAGAGGTGGTAGTTGATGGAGAAGTCCCGCGGGAAACCGGTCCCGGTGAAGTACGGCTCGTCCCACGAGCCGTCCGGCAGCTGGGTCTCGGCCAGCCAGCGCACCCCGCGCTCCACGGCCTCGGTGTCCCGCCGCCCGGCCGCCAGCAGCGCCATCAGCGCCCAGGCGGTCTGCGAGGCGGTGGAGGCGCCCCGGCCGGCCCATTCGAGGTCGGAGTACGAGCGCAGGTCCTCGCCCCAGCCGCCGTCGGCGTTCTGCACCGACTCCAGCCAGTCGACGGCCCGGCGGATCGCCGGGTGGTCGGGGCTCAGGCCGGCCGCGGCGAGCGCCGGGACGGCCGAACCGGTGCCGTAGATGTAGTTGACCCCCCAGCGGCCGAACCAGGCGCCGTTGTCCTCCTGCTCGGCGAGCAGCCACTCGATGCCGGTACGGGCGTGCCGGTCGTGCTGGATGCCGAGCGCGGCCATCATCTCGACCACGTGCGCGGTGACGTCGGCGGACGGCGGGTCGATGACCTCGCCGAAGTCGCAGAAGGGCAGCCGGTTGGGGAAAGGGCTGGTGTTGTCGGCGTCGAAGGCGCCCCAGGCGCCGTTGCGGGACTGCATGCCGACCGTCCAGCGCACCGCCCGGTCCACGGCGGTGTCGATGCGCGCCCGGTCCGGATGGGCGACCCGGCGCAGCGCGAGCACCACCTCGGCGGTGTCGTCGATGTCCGGGTAGTTGTCGTTGTGGAACTCGAAGGCCCAGCCGCCCGGGGGAAGCTCCGGACGCTGGACGGACCAGTCGCCGGGACGGGTGATCTGCTCGTCCAGCAGCCAGTCGGCGGACTTGACGAGCGCCGGATGGTCGGCGGGCAGACCGGCGTCCGCGAGGGCGATGGTGGCGAGACAGGTGTCCCACACCGGGGACTGGCAGGCCTCGATCATCCGCACGCCCTCCTGGGGCCACACGGCGAAACGATCCAGCGACTCGAGTCCGGCCTTGAGCACCGGGTGGTCGAGCTCGTAGCCGAGCAGGTGCAGCGCGATGACCGAGTAGACGGCCGGCGGCTGGATGCCGCCCCAGCAGCCGTCGGCCTCCTGACGCTCGATGATCCAGCGGGCGCAGGCGTTCATGGCGCTGCGCCGCAGCGGGCGCGGGCTGAAGCGGCGGTAGGCGTGCAGCACCTGGTCGAGACGCTGGAAGACGCCGTCCCAGCTGGCGATCGAGGCACGGCGCTGCTTGGGGTTGGGCCGTTCCGGGTCCAGGTGCAGCTCGTCGATGCCGAACGGCGCCGGGCGCACGGGCCGCAGCGCGCCCACGACGGTGAGCGGCACGATGGTCTGCCGGGCCCAGCAGCCGAACGAGTAGATGTTCAGCGGCATCCACTTGGGCAGGTAGATGACCTCCGGCGGCATCTCCGGCAGGTCCTCCCAGTCCCACCAGCCGAAGAGGGCGAGCCAGATCCGGGTGAAGACCCGGCTGGCGGCCACCCCGCCCTCGCCGCGGGACCACTTGGCGGCCTGGGACATGTGCGCCTCGTCCGGCGAGTCGCCGGCGAGCCGCAGCGCGACGTAGGCCTCGACGGTCGCCGACAGGTCGCCCGGACCGCCGTGGAAGGTGGGCCAGGAGCCGTCCTCACGCTGCTGGGAGCGGATCCAGCGGGCGGAGGCCGCGGTCGTGCGCGCGTCCAGGATGCCGAGGAACTGCCGCAGCAGCAGGTCCTCGGCATCCATGGTCACGTTGGTCTCGAGGTCGCCTTTCCACCATCCGTCAGGGTGCTGCCGTGCCAGAAGGTGGTCGGCGGCGCGCTGCACGGCACGCTGCGCCGCCGCCTCGGTGTCGCCGGCTGGAAGAGACTCCGGGTCCGAGGTGCTGGCCGAAGGTGTCCGGTGGGTTGGCGAACCTGGACTGCCATCGGTCGTCGCTGTCATGGCTTCCCCTTTGCAGTTGAGACTTCTGCGGTGTTGGGGCGGCCGTCGGCCGTCACATGCGAGGGACCGGCGACGTCAGCGCTCCACGTTGGTGCTTCTTTACTTCTCGCGGACCACCACAAAATCCGCAAGACCCACGAGTTTACGTTTGATTCCTTCCGGCATGTCCATTTTGTCCAGTGCGGCGATGGCAGTCGCATACTGCCGCCTGGCCTCTTCCGAGGTCCATTCGCGCCCACCGGCCTCTTCGATCAACGCCGCACGCAGGGCGAACTCTTCCTCGCTGAAGGCACCGGTTTCAGGATTCTTCGCATCCGCCGCGAGCAGTTCACCCAGCCGCTCGGACGCCGGGCCGCCGGCGGCCAGCGCGGCGACCACCGGGAGCGACTTCTTGCGCTGCCGCAGATCGCTCCAGGTCTGCTTTCCGGTGCTCGCCGGATCGCCCCAGATGCCCAGCAGGTCGTCGATCGCCTGGAAGGCCAGTCCCAGGTGGTAGCCGTACTCCTCCAGCGCGTCCGCGTCCGCCTCGGAGGCGCCGCCGAGCACCGCTCCGATGGAGGAGGCGCAGGCCAGCAGCGCGCCGGTCTTCTTGCCCTCCATGTCCAGGCACTCCTGGACGCTGACACGCTCGCGGTGCTCGAAGGAGATGTCCTCGGCCTGACCGTCGATCAGCCGGCGGGTGGCGGTGGTCAGCCGGCGCGTCGCGCGGCCGGCCTCCGCGGTGCCCTGCTCCAGCAGGATCTCGTTGGCGAGCGCGAAGAGCGCGTCGCCGACCAGGATCGCCTGGGCCGGGCCGTGCACCTTCCAGACCGTGTCGCGGTGCCGGCGCTGCTCGTCACCGTCCATCAGGTCGTCGTGCAGCAGAGAGAAGTTGTGCACCAGCTCCGTCGCGACCGCACCGGGGATGCCCACCTCGGCGGGCGCGCCCGCGGCCTGCGCCGACAGCAGGGCGAGCGCGGGGCGGACGGCCTTGCCGCCGTCACCGTCCGCGGGCTGCCCGGTCTGGTCGATCCAGCCGAAGTGGTAGGACGCGACGGTGTCCATCGGGGGTGCGAGGCGTGCGACTGCCGCGCGGAGCACTGGTGTGGTCAGGGTGCGGCCGTCTTCCAGTAGCGCGATGACGCCGGCAGCGGTCACGATTTCTCCTCGGGTTGCACCAATAGCACTCATGCCGCCTCCAGGACGCCGTTGTCAACGGGCAGGCCGAGGGCGGACAACGCTTCTGCGGAGGCGTGCAGCCCGCTGCGCACCGCGCCCTCCATGGTCGCGGGCCAGCCCGTCGCGGTCCACGCCCCGGCCAGGTAGAGGCCCGGGGCGCGGGTGACGGGGCCGGGCCGCAGCGCGCCCACCCCGGGGGCGGGCGCGAAGGTGGCGGTGCGCTCGCGGGTCACGAAGACCTCGCGCACCGCGGCACCGCGGGCGTCGGGCAGGACGCGTTCGAGTTCGGGCAGGTAGCGGTCGCGCAGGGCGGCCACCGGCAGGTCGATCTCGTCCTCGACGGCCGACTGGGACACGGCCACGTACTGGCCGCCGCCGGTGAGGCCCGAGCTCTCCGTGCGGTCGAAGACCCACTGGACGGGGCTGCCGAGAGCCGCGACGAACGGCTCGTGGAGCACCTTCCTGTCGTAGATCACATGGACATTCAGGATGGGCGCGGTACCGATCTGCAACAGCTTTTCCGGATGCTGGACGGCACCTTCGGGCAGCAGGCCGTGCGCCTCGCGCTGAGGCACCGCCAGGACCACCGTGTCGGCCGCGAGTTCGGCGGCACGCCCCGGGCCCGTCTCCAGCTCCACCTGCCAGCCGCCGGCGGCCGCGGGGCGCAGGGCGGTGGCGCGGGTGCGCAGCATCGTGACGACGCCGGCCTTGTCCAGCGCGGTGCGTCCGCGGCCGTCGTGCAGGTCGCCGAGCGGGGCCTTGGCCCAGCCGATGTCGGACGCGCCGGGGTCGGTCAGCAGGCCGGTCTTGAACACCATCGCGGCCAGCGCCAGCGAGGAGCGCGCGGCCGTCGCGTTGAGCGTGGCGACGCCGACCAGGTCCCACAGCGCCTCGACCGTCCGGGCGGACTGGCCGCGGGCGGCGAGCCAGCTGCCGAAGTCGACGTCGTCCAGCGCCGGGTCGGCCAGGTCCAGGCCCCGCAGCGCCAGCGCGGCGCGGCCGACCGAGGCGCGTTCGCGCAGCGACAGGTGCGGGTAGCGGGCCAGGCTCGCCGCCAGGTGCAGCGGCACCGGCAGGCCGGCCCGGCTCAGCCGCCCGGTGCGGCCGTTCGCGGCGTCGTACACGGGGACGTCGAGGCGGTCCTGGAGGTGCACCAGGTCGCGGGCGTCGATCCGGTCCAGGAACCACTGGTAGGCGGTGCAGCAGCGCAGGAAGACGTGCTGCCCGTTGTCCACCGTCAGGTCGCCGCGCCTGAAGGAGAAGGCGAGGCCGCCCAGCCGGGGCCGGGCCTCGGCGAGGGTGACGGACACCCCGGCGTCGGCCAGCCGCAGGGCCGCGGTGACGCCCGCGAGGCCGCCGCCGACGACGACGGCCGTACGGCCGGGCGCCTGCCCGGCCGTGCCGTGTGGCGCGGTCATTCACCCTCCCCTCGTGCCCGGTGCCCGGCCCGGTCTCTGACCTGGACTTCCGCCGTGTGCCGCGGGCTGCGGCACACCGTCGCGGGTGGGGACGCGAAGGAGCGGTGGGAGGTTGCCTGGCGCCGCGCCGGCGCCGGGTGGTGACGATCCGTCTGCTGTGCCGCGTGCCGTGGACCCGCGCATCCGCGGGTGGGCCTCATCTGCCACCCCGCGGGGCACGGGAGGCGACCAGGCGCGCGTCGAGGCCGGCGAGGCCGCGGACGGCGACGTAGGCCTTCTCCCGGCCGGGCAGCGACACCCGGCCGCGCAGCACGGCGTCGGGGTCGGCCGCGATCCGCTCCAGCAGCCGGCGGTAGATGCCCGCCATGGCCGACACGCAGGCGCCGCTGCGCCGGTCGAGCATGGGCAGCAGCCGGTAGCCGGTGGCGAAGAGCGCGCGGGCCCGGCGCACCTCGAATTCCACCAGGCCGGCGAAATCCGATCCGGGCGGGGCGACGTCGCTGTGAAAACCTGCGGCGCAGCCGAATTTCGCCAGATCCTGGGCAGGAAGATAGGTGCGTCCGTTGCCGGCGTCCTCTCGGACGTCGCGCAGGATGTTGGTGAGTTGCAGAGCGAGGCCGAGCGTGTCGGCGTATTCGGCGGCACGTACGTGATCGTGCCCATTTACGGTGCCGAACACGCCCAGCGACAGCCGTCCGATGGCACCTGCCACACAGCGGCAGTAGACGGCCAGATCGTCCCAGGTCTCGTAGGACTCGCCCCGGACATCCATCAGAACGCCGTCGATGAGTTCGTCCAGGCCTTCGAGCGGAATGGGGAACACCCGCGCCGCGTCGGCGAGGGCGACCGCCACCGGATCGGTGTCGTCCTCCCGGACCTCACCGCCGCGCACCCGGGTGAGCAGTGCGCGGGTGGACTCCAGGCGTTCGATTTTCTCGGCCGGTGCGAGATCGCCGTCACCGATGTCGTCGACCCTCCGCGAGAAGGCGTAGAGGGCCGACATGGCCTGCCGCTTTGCGGCGGGCAGCAGCCGGATCCCATAGGCGAAGTTGCGGGCCTCGTGGCCGGTCACGGCCTCACAGTACCTGTATGCAGCAAGTACCGGACCGGACGTGTGGGCGGAACCGCTCACGGTCCTGCTCACCCCTCTCTTCGCAATGTCGACCCCACTTCGCGCAGCAGGCCGCTCTTGGTGGCTTTGGGCGAACCCGCAAGCACGTCGTATCCGGCCAGCTCGACCGATTTCAGCGCCGCGCGCCCGCCGCCTACGAATCCCGCGAGCAACAGCCGAAGCCTGCCACGGACGCTACCCACCAGGGGAGCACCTTCATACAACAGCTCGCGGGCGCGTTCGGCCTCGAACGCGACCAGTTGCCTCACCTGCGGACCGGCCTGCGGTTGTGCGAGGTCGGCCTCGTCCACCGCGTAGCGTTTCATGTCCTCCGCAGGCAGATACACCCGGTCCCGGGCGAGATCCTCCGCGACGTCCTGGATATGCTCGACGATTTGCAGTGCGGTGCACACCGCGTCGGAGCGCCGCACCCTTTCCGGCGTCGAGGTGCCGGTGATGGACAGCACGAGGCGGCCCACCGGATTGGCGGACAGCTCGCAGTACGCGAGCAGGTCGGCGTACGTCGCGTAGCGGGTGACGAGCTGGTCCTGGCGGTTGGCCGCGATCAGGCCGAGGAAGGGCTCGGGCGTCAGCGCGTGCTTGCGCACCGTCGGCCGCAGGGCCCGCAGCAGCGGGTGCGACGGCTCGGCCGCACCGGTGAAGACGCGCCGCAGGTCGGCCTCGAAGGCGTCCAGCATCGCGGTCCGGTCGCCGGCCGCCTCCGGCTCCAGGCCCAGCAGCACGGCGTCGGGGCGGCCGCCGTCGGCGAGGTCGCCGTCGCCGATGTCGTCCACCAGGCGGGCGAAGCCGTAGACCGCCATGAGGTCCTCGCGCCAGGCGCGGGGCAGGAAGACCGGGGCCACGGGGAAGTTCTCGCGCGCAGCCTTGTCCAGAACGGCCCGGGACGTGTCGGCCGCGGTCATCGCGGGCTGCCCGGCAGACAGGCGGGACAGGTGCCCCGGAGCAGGATGGTCCCATTCGTCATGGCCGCCACATCCCCCGTTCTACACCGCCCGGACGAATCTTCCCATTTCGGACACGCCGCCGCGCCGGGCGTCCGGCACCCGGTTTCGATCTTGAAAGGGCTCCCCAGCACCGGTACAGCTTACGTCGGGCAACCCTCAGGCGTACGCCGGGGGCGCCCCGGGCGGTACGGGGCCGCGGCGCACGACGGACGCCGTCACGGCACGCGCCCCCCGCCGGAAGCTCCGGCGGGGGGCGGAAGCGGCGGCGGCCCGTCCCCGGGCCCGCGGCGGCTACTTGCCGGTGTGCGCCTCGTAGGCCTCCAGGACCTCCTCGGTCGGGCCGTCCATCAGCAGCTCGCCCTTCTCCAGCCACACCACGCGGTCGCAGGTGTCGCGGATGGCGCCGTTGCTGTGGCTGACCAGGAAGACCGTGCCGGCCTCCTTGCGGAGCTCCCGGATACGGGCCTCGGACCGCTTCTGGAACTGCCGGTCACCGGTGGCCAGCGCCTCGTCGATGAGCAGCACGTCGTGGTTCTTGGCCGCGGCGATCGAGAAGCGCAGCCGGGCCCCCATGCCGGAGGAGTACGTGCGCATCGGCAGCGAGATGAAGTCGCCCTTGTCGTTGATCCCGGAGAAGTCGACGATCTGGCGGTAGCGCGAGCGGATCTCCTCCGGTGTCATGCCCATCGCCAGGCCGCCGAGGATGACGTTCTTCTCACCGGTCAGATCGCCCATGAGCGCGGCGTTGACGCCGAGCAGCGACGGCTGGCCGTCGGTGTAGATCTTGCCGCTCTCCGGCGGCAGCAGGCCGGCGATGGAGCGCAGCAGGGTCGACTTGCCCGAGCCGTTGGAGCCGATGATGCCGATCGCCTCGCCGCGGTAGGCGGTGAAGCTCACTCCCTTGACCGCGTGCACCCGGCGGACGTTCGGGTTGCCGCCGCGGCGCAGCACCAGCCGGGCGAGCGCGGTTGCCGCGTTGCCCTTGCCCGTGCCGGCGCCGTACACCTTGTAGACGATGTGGACGTCGTCCACGATCACGGTGGGCACGCGCGGGCCGGCCGCCGCCGGCTGCGGACGGGACGCGACGGGCTGCGGTTCAGCCACGGCCATACTGCTCCTCCGCCTTCCAGAAGTAGATGTAGCCGCCGACACCGGCCAGGATCGCCCACCCCAGGGCGCTCGCCCACACGTGCGGCGGGAGCTGCGCGGAGGTGAAGCTGTCGATCAGGGCGAACCGCGCGAGGTCGATGTAGACCGCGACGGGGTTGATGTCGAGCAGGACCTTGATGTAGTGCGGGGAGTGCGCGGTCAGGTTGTCGATGCTGTACATGACACCCGAGGTGTACATCCAGGTGCGCAGGATGAACGGCATCAGCTGGGCCAGGTCGGTCATCTTACTGCCGAGCCGGGCCATGACCATCGCCAGGCCGGTGTTGAAGATCCACTGGGTGAGCAGCGCGGGGATCAGGATCAGCCAGGACGCGTCCGGTGTCTCACCGGTCATGAGGACGATGGCGATCAGCACGAACATCGACATCATCAGCTGCTGGAGCTGCATCAGCGTGAACGCGATCGGCATGGACGCGCGCGGGAAGTGCAGCGCCCGGATCAGGCCGATGTTGCCCGCCACCGACCGCACGCCGGACATCACGGACGTCTGCGTGAAGGTGTAGATGAAGATGCCGGTGACCAGGAAGGCGATGAAGTTGTCGACGCCCTTCCGGGTGCCGATCAGCACGCCGAAGATCAGGTAGTAGACCGCCGCGTTCAGCAGCGGGGTCATGACCTGCCAGAGCTGGCCGAGGCGGGCCTGCGTGTACTGCGCGGCCGTGCGGGCCTTGGCGAACTCGTTGATGAAATGTCGGCGGCCCCACAGCTGCCGGGTGTACTCCGCCAGCCCCGGACGGGCACCGCTGACGGTCAGCCCGTACTTTGCGGCGAGCTGGGAGGGACTGAGGCCGTCATCGGCCGTGGGCGCCGGTGGCGCTCCGACGGCGACCGCACCATTGTGCGTTGTCTCGCTCACAGTTGACACTTTCGTCCTCAATGTGCGCGCCGGGTGCAGGGGGTCCCGGGCTGCGCCTGATGCTCTCAGGTCCGAGCTTGTCAGATGATCGGCGGTCGGCCCAGCCGGGTCAACCGCCAGACCGTCCGCCACTTCATCGGCCGCCGCTCTCCGGCGGGCTTTGCCCAGCCCTCACGGAAGCCGCCGAGCCACGCGCGCAGCGCCGCGCCCGACGGCCGCCGCAGCAGCGTCAGGGCGAACCACACGCCGAGGTACACGGGGACCAGCAGCCACGGCAGGTTGCGCCGGGCCAGCCACACCCGGTTACGGGCCACCATGCGGTGGTAGACCGCGTGCCGGGCCGGCGAGGTCGCCGGATGGTGCAGTACGAGGTCGGAACGGTAGTCGATCATCCAGCCGGCGTCGAGTGCGCGCCAGGCCAGGTCCGTCTCCTCGTGGGCGTAGAAGAACTCCGCCGGCAGCAGCCCGACCTCTTCGAGGACCGCGGTGCGGACGGCGTTCGCACCGCCCAGGAAGGTCGTCACGCGAGAGCTGCGCATCGGGTCGGAGGCGCGCAGCCGTGGGACGTGGCGGCGCTGGGTGACCCCGGTGTCCGGGTCGGCGATCCGGAAGCTGATGATGCCGAGCCGCGGGTCGGCCGCGAACGCGGCGCGTACCAGCTCGGCGGTGTCGTCGCCGGGCAGCAGCCCGTCGTCGTCGAGGAAGAGCAGCACGTCGACCTCGCGGCCACCGGGCCCGAACAGCTCGATGCCGACGTTGCGGCCGCCGGGGATGCCCAGGTTCTCCGGCAGCTCCACGGAGCGCACGCCGGGCGGCAGCGGCGGCAGCGGGGCGCCGTTGCCGACCACCGCGACCTCGATCCGGGGGCCCTGCTGCTTGGCCACGGAGTCCAGCAGCGCCTGCAGCTCGACCGGCCGGTTGCCCATCGTCAGGACGACCGCGCCGACCGTGAGCGGCTCGCTCATGCCCGCCATGCCCGCCTCACTTCAGCCTGCTGGAGACGAGGACCGACACCAGGTGCAGCAGCGTCTGCAGAAGAGCGATTCCGGCCAGAACCGCGACGCCGAGCCGGGTGAAGAACAGGTCCCCGCGGATCTGGTCGGCGACGGCCAGCACCAGGATCAGCAGCGACGCCTCGATGCCCAGGATCAGCCGGTGGAACTTCAGCGCGGAGGCCGCCCGGCGGGCGAGCGCGACACCGGAGGAGCGCGGCTCGGAGGCGGCCTCCTTGACCGGCGGCAGCCCGCCCTGGTGCCGGGCGACGCCGACCAGGTCGGTCTCGGCCTTGATCAGGACGGCGCCGAGCGCGGCCAGGGTGCCCAGGAAGGCCCACAGCCAGTCGATCCGGCCGTCGCCGAAGAGGTCCGCGGCCCGCAGCCCGAAGCCGACCAGCACGGCGGCGTCGGTGAGGTAGGCGCCGACCCGGTCGAGGTAGACACCGCTCAGCGAGTACTGCTTCTTCCAGCGGGCGATCTCGCCGTCCACGCAGTCGAGCAGCAGGTACAGCTGGACCATCAGCACGCCGAGGACCGCGCCGGTGATGCCGGGCACCAGCAGGGCCGGGGCGGCGAGCACGCCGAAGACGGTCATCAGGTACGTCAGCTGGTTGGGCGTGACGGAGGTCGGCACGAGGTGCCGGTCTATGCGCAGGGAGACCTCGCGCATGTAGAGCCGCCCGGCCCAGTGCTCGCCGCTGCGCCGGTCCTTCACCCCCGGCGGGTGAACGACCGGGCGCAGTTCAGCTACTGATGGTTTTGGCATAGTCGGCGTACGCGTCCCTGATCTCGGTGGCGGACAGGTCGAGGTGTTCCAGGATCGTGAAGCGGCCGGGGCGGGTCTGCGGCGCGAAGGCCACCGCCTCGACGAATTCCGCCTCGGTGAAGCCCATCTCCGTGGGCAGCACGGGCAGGCCGTGCCGCCGCAGCGTCTCCGCGATCAGGCCGGAGACCCCGGGCTCGCCGCGCAGGTGCATCGCGAAGGCGGCGCCGAGGCCGACCTGCTCGCCGTGCGCGGCCGCGCGCGCGGGGAAGAGCAGGTCGAAGGCGTGGCTGATCTCGTGGCAGGCTCCGGAGGAGGGCCGCGAGTCGCCGCTGATGGACATCGCGATCCCCGAGAGCACCAGGCCCTCGGCGAGGACGCCGAGGAAGTCGTCGTCGCCGATCCCGCCGGGGTGGCGCAGTATGGCCTCGCCCGCGCTGCGGGCCATCGCCGCGGCGAGGCCGTCGATGCGCTCACCGGTCTCGCGGTGGGACAGCTCCCAGTCGGCGATGGCCGAGAGGTTGGAGACCGCGTCGCCGATCCCGGCCCGCACGTAGCGGGGCGGCGCCTCCCGGATGACGTCCGTGTCGACGACCACCGCGATGGGCGTGGGCACACCGTACGAGCCGCGGCCGTTGTCGTTGTCCAGGGTGGACACCGGCGAGCAGATGCCGTCGTGCGACAGGTTGGTCGCCACGGCCACCATGGGCAGGCCGACCCGGGCGGCGGCGTACTTCGTGACGTCGATGATCTTGCCGCCGCCCAGGCCCACCACCGCGTCGTAGCGCTTGCCGCGCATGGCGTCGGCGAGCGTGACGGCCGCGTCGATGGTGCCGCCGGCGACCGGGAACCAGTCGGCGCCGGGCATCTCGGGGGCCAGCGACTCCCGCAGCCGGGCGCCCGAGCCGTCGCTGACGGCGAAGGCGAGCTTGCCCGACGTGGAGATCCGCTGGTCGGCCAGCAGCGGCGACAGGTGGGCCAGCGCGCCGGCCCGGATGTCGACGACGACCGGCGAGGGGATCAGCCGGGTCAGTACTGGCACGCGATCTCCCGGCCCTTGGCGAGGTCGGCGTGGTTGTCGATCTCGACCCACGCCACGTCGCCGATCGGGGCCACGTCGACGGTCAGGCCGCGGTCGACCATCTCCTGGTAGCCGTCCTCGTAGTACAGGCCGGGGTCGCGCTCGAAGGTCGTCCGGAGGGCGTCGGCGAGGTCCGCGGCCGCCTCCGGCTCGATGAGGGTCACCCCGATGTACTCGCCGGTGGCCTCGGCCGGGTCCATGAGCTTGGTGATCCGGCGCACCCCGCGGCCCGGCTCGGCGACGACCTTCATCTCCTCGTCGGCGAGCCGCTTGGCGGTGTCCAGCGCGAGGATCATGCGCCGGCCCTCACCGCGCGCCGCGAGCAGCGTGCGCTCGACGGAGACGGGGTGGACGGTGTCGCCGTTGGCCAGAATCACCCCCTGGTCGAACAGGCCGCGCGCGCACCACAGGGAGTACGCGTTGTTCCACTCCTCGGCCTTGTCGTTGTCGACCAGGGTCAGCTTGAGCCCGTAGGCCGCCTCCAGCGCGGCCTGGCGCGCGTAGACGGCCTCCTTGCGGTAGCCGACGACGATCGCGGCCTCGGTGAGGCCCACCTCGGCGAAGTTGCGCAGCGTGAGGTCGAGCACGGTCAGGCTGTCCGGCGCGTCCTGCGGGCCGACGGGCACCAGGGCCTTGGGCAGGGTGTCCGTGTGGGGACGCAGGCGCCTGCCTGCGCCGGCTGCCAGCACGAGGCCGATCATGCGGGTTCTCCTGATTCGTCGTGTACGGCCGCGGCGGTCCCCGAGGTCACCCAGAAGCGGATGCTCTCGGACGCGACCAGCAGCGCGATGGCGCCGGCGAGCACCGCCAGCGTGGCCGTGAGGCCGGTGTGGTGCGCGGCGACGGCCGCCGTCAGGGCCACGGCCAGCGTGCGGCCCTCGTGCCCGCCCGCGGCCAGCACCACGGCCCGCGGCGGCGCCCCGGCGCCCCCGCGTATGCGGTACACCGTGTCGTAGTGATGGTAGGCGACGGCGGCGACCAGGCAGAAAGCGGCGGGCAGCGCCCCGTCCACCCCGCAGACGGCGGCGAGCGCCAGCGCGGTGCCGTACTCCCCCGCCCGCAGCAGCGGCGGCACGAGCCAGTCCAGCGCCCCCTTGAGGGGCAGCGCGACGGCCAGCCCCGACGTGACGGCGTAGACCACGGCGGCGAGGACCGGGTACCAGCTGCCGGCCGGGGACAGCGCGGCGGTGGCCGTCACGGCGCCCGCGCCGGCCAGCGCGGCGGCGGGGGCGGCGAAGCCGGGCAGCCGGCGGGCGAGCGGGCGCAGCGCGGCCGCCAGGGCCTCGGCGACGGGGCCGCTGTCGGCCAGGTCGGCGAGCGCCCGGGCGGCGCGGTCGGTACGGGTGGCCCGCCGGGTGAGCGAGCGCAGGACGCGCCCCGCGGTGGTGTAGCAGGCGGCGAGCGCACAGCCGGCGAGCAGTACCACGAAGGTGATCCGGGGGGTGCTGACCGCGGTCAGCACCGCTATCAGGGCCCACCGCTCGCCGATCGGCAGCACTATCATCCGGCGCGCCCACACCGTCCAGCCGACGCTGTCGAGCTTGTCGGACAGCGCGGCGGTGGGGCTGGTGTTGGCGGTGGCGTCGTGGTTGGCCTCGTTGAAGGCGAAGTCGACGACGTGCCGGCAGGTCTGGAGCACCATCGCGCCGAGCGCGAGCGCCCACACGTCGTCGCCGCCGCGGGCGGCGCCGAGGGCGAGGCCCGCGTAGTAGGCGTACTCCTTGGCCCGGTCGAAGGTCGCGTCGAGCCAGGCGCCGAGCGTGGAGTACTGGAGCGAGTAGCGGGCGAGCTGTCCGTCGGTGCAGTCCAGCACGAACGAGGCGATCAGCAGCACGCCGGCGGCCACGAAGCCGCCGCGCGTCCCGGTGGCCGCGCAGCCCGCGGCGATCAGCGCGACCAGCAGCGAGGCGGTCGTCACCTGGTTCGGGGTGAGGCCGCGGCGGGCGCACCAGCGCGCGATGTAGCGCGAGTACGGGCTGATGAAGTGGGTGGTGAAGAAGCCGTCGCGCGACTTGACGGCGCTGCGCAGCCGTACCGACTCCTCGTCGACGGCGGCGACGGCGCCTGCGGCGGCCTCGGCGGCGGCGGCGTCGGCGGGCACCTCGGCGACCAGGACGCCCAGCTCGGGGCGGTGGACGGGCTCGCCCAGCGCCGCCAGCCGGACGGCGAGCGCGTCGGGCAGTACGTCCCGCGCGTCCCCGCGGCGCGGGCCGGGCAGCGACACGGCTCCCGCCTGGGCCTCCACGGCGAGGGATCCCGCCGCGCCGGCCGCCGTCGCGGTGCCGCCGTCCGGCGTGCCCGGGGCGGCCGCGGCGCCGCCCGGCTGCCCGGCGGGGCGCGGCGCGCCCCCGGCAGCGGCGGCCGGGCCGCCCGGCGCCGCGAGGGCGCGCAGCAGGGCGGGGCGGGCGGCGGGGCGTACGGTCAGGGCGCCGGTGACGGCGGCGGCGTCGAAGCGCGGGTCGGTCAGGGCCAGCCGCAGCGCGTGCCGGTGCCCGCGGAAGCGGCGGTCCACCACGGCCACCCGCTCGCCCGCGGCAGCCCCGGCGATCCGGGCCGCCACGGCGTCGGACGTGTCCGCCTCGACGACCTGGAACCCCAGCGCGCGCAGGTCGTCCACCAGCGGGGACGGACCTGCGGCGGGCGGGCCGGTGAGAATAGCGGTCGGCAGAGGAACCCACTCCCTGAACGTGTGCGAAGGCCGTGCCCGCAGGCGGTTTGCGGCGGCGCGGAGGACCGCCCGGCTCGACGGCCGAGGCTATCGGATGGACGACGAGAGCCGTTCACCGAGTATTGGCCCAAACTTGGCGCGTACGGCGTGATCATCATGCGCGATCCGCGGCGCCCCGACAACCACCCCCCCGGGTACTGCGTACGGGTGACCTCGGCGGTCTTTCCCGCGGGCCCGCCGCGTGGCATGTCGTCGCAGGTCACCGCACATGACAACGGTCTCCAGTGCCGGCTTGCCCACCACGGGTGACCGGTGTTGACTGGCCGCCGCGGCCGGAGGTCGTCCGTACCCCGGGTACCTTCCGCGTCAGCCGGCTCCGGAACGGCACACGGCAGCGCACGAGGGAAGGGGACGCGCCGATGGGGGCAGCACGCAGCGAGCACGCCGGGGCCACCCGGCAGGGCCGGCCCGGCCACGGGCACGGCGGCGGCCGCGTGCACGACCACGGTCACGGGCACGGCGGGCACGGCCACGCGCACGGGCTCGGCACGGCGACCGCCGAGCACCGCGGACGGCTGCTGGTGGCGCTCGGCATCACCGTGCTGGTGCTGGCCACCGAGGTGGTCGGCAGCCTGGTCACGGGCTCGCTCGCGCTGCTCGCCGACGCCGGGCACATGGCCACCGACGCCGCGGGGATCGCGATGGCGCTGCTGGCCGTGCACATCGCCGCCCGCCCGCCGAGCGAGCGCCGGACCTTCGGCTACGCGCGTGCCGAGATCCTGGCCGCGGTGATCAACGCGGTGCTGCTCTTCGGCGTCGGGGCCTTCATCTTCGCCGAGGGCATCTCCCGGCTGGTGTCCCCGCAGCACTTCGCGGGCGGCGCCACGATCGTGTTCGGCCTGGTCGGCATGGCCGCGAACACCGTCTCGCTGCTGGTGCTGATGGGCGGCCAGCGCGAGAGCCTGAACGTGCGCGGGGCGTTCCTGGAGGTGATGGCCGACGCGCTGGGCTCCTTCGCGGTCGTGGTGGCGGCCGTGGTCTTCCTCACCACCGGCTGGCGGGAGGCCGACGCGGTGGCGTCGCTGCTGATCGGCGTGCTGATCGTGCCGCGGACCTGGCGGCTGCTGCGCGAGGCGGTGGACGTGCTGCTGGAGGCCGCGCCCAAGGACGTCGACATGGCGGCGGTACGGCACCACATCGAGGGTCTCAAGGGCGTGGAGGGCCTGCACGACCTGCACGCCTGGACCATCACCTCGGGGCTGCCGGTGCTGTCGGCGCACGTGGTGGTCAGCCAGGACGTGCTGGAGGAGGTGGGGTACGAGAAGATGCTGCACGATCTCCAGGGGTGCCTGGGCACCCACTTCGACGTCGAGCACTGCACCTTCCAGCTGGAGCCGGCCGGCCACGCCGAGCACGAGGCGCGGCTGTGCCACTGACGGCGCCGCGCGCCCCCGCACGCCGCTCCCGTACCACCCCCGCACCACCGTGCGGCGGTGCCGCCGGCATATCCCCGCGTACGCCCTGACGTGCGGGTAGAGCTCCGCCATGGACGGGTGTGGTGGAGTGCGCGATCAGCCGGTCCCCGGGTGAGGCAGACTGAGGACCCGTCGTCGAAACACGAAGGATGGTTATGCCTACCAGCCCTGCCGCCGGCATCCCCGCCACGCCGCCGTCCACGGCCGAGGCCGCGGAGCCGATCATGCTGGAACTGGTCGACGAGGGCGGTGTGACGATCGGCACGGCCGAGAAGCTGTCGGCGCACACGGCGCCGGGCCGGCTGCACCGGGCGTTCTCGGTCTTCCTCTTCGACGACGAGGGCCGGCTGCTGCTCCAGCGCAGGGCGCTGGGCAAGTACCACTCCCCCGGGGTGTGGTCCAACACCTGCTGCGGCCACCCCTACCCCGGCGAGCCGCCGTTCGTCGCCGCGGCGCGGCGCACCGCGGAGGAGCTGGGGGCCGCGCCGGTGCTCATGCGGGAGGCCGGCACGGTGCGCTACAACCACCCCGACCCGGCGTCGGGCCTGGTGGAGCAGGAATTCAACCACCTCTTCGTGGGTCTGGCCGGCGGGGAGCTGCGGCCGGATCCGGAAGAGATCGACGACATCGCCTTCGTCACGCCCGAGGAGCTGGCCAAGCGGCGGGCCGACGGGACGTTCTCGGCGTGGTTCGGCACGGTGCTGGACGCTGCGCTGCCCGCGGTGCGCGAGGTCACCGGGGGCGGCGCGGGCTGGTAGCCGGTCCGCCCGCGGGCCGGGCGCGCGGCGGGTCAGCGGACGGCGGGCCGCAGCGGCACGGCCGCCCAGATCACCTTGCCGCCGGTGGCGGTCTGGGCCACGTCGCAGCTGCCGCCGGCCTCGGCGGTGATCGTCTTGACCAGGAGCAGCCCGCGGCCGCCGGTCCTGGCGTGGTCGGTCTCCAGCGCCTTGGGCCGGTAGGGGTGCTGGTCCTCGACCGCGACCCTGATCCAGTCCGGCCCGACGGCGACCTCGACGCCCAGCTCGGGCGACAGCACGGCCGCGTGCCGGACGGCATTGGTGACCAGCTCGGAGACGATCACCAGCAGCCCGTAGAGGATGTCCTCGTCGATCGGCACCCCGAGGTCCGCGACGAGGCTGCGGACCCCGTGCCGCACCTGGGGCACCGAGGAGTCCACGGCGGCGGCGGTGAAGCGCCAGACGCCTTCGTACGACCCAGGAGCCGGGATCTGGTCGTGCGCGATCCTCCCGCGGACGTCCATGACCGTACCCACCATCGCCTTCGGTTGTGAGTCCCCGCAGGCGCCACCGGTCCTCCGGCGGCTTCCGCCCTCATGCCACGAGTGTCGTGAACGCCGCACCGCGGCAGCGCGGGAAACCGCAAGGTCCACATGTTTGGACGCTTTCCGACCGCTTCCGATCGCTTGTGCCAGCGGTTTGAGGGTTTACGACCTTCTCCTCGCCAGATATCACCGCGGCCGCCGCGGACCGCGGCGCGTACGGCGGCACGGCGGGCGCGGCGGCGGTACGGCGGCACGGCGGGCACGGCGGGGCACGGCGGTGGTACGGGCCGGGCGCGGGTGCCTCAGCGCAGGCGGGTGGCGCCGACGGGCTCGCGCTCGGCGGCGCCGGCGGGCATCGCCGGGTGCCGCCCGAGCAGCACCACGCCCACCACGATCGCCGCCAGGCCCGCGGCCTCCCAGGCCAGCGCGCCGGCGGTGAAGCGCAGCCGGTCGCCGAGGAAGCCCACTCCGCAGACGATGCCGGCGATCGGCTGGGCGGCGGTGAGCGACGGCAGCGACATCCGCAGCGGGGCCATCTCGAAGGCGCTCTGCACCAGCAGCATGCCGGTCAGGCCGAGCCCGCCGACCGCGTACGGCTGCCAGGACACCAGGAGCCGGTCGATCCCCTCGTCCTGGACGATCTGGCCGCACACCCGGGTCAGCGAGTCCTGCAGGCCGTAGAGCAGCCCGGCGGCGAGGCCGAGCAGGGCCGCCTCGCCGGAGCGGGACAGCCGGCGCGCCTTGAGGGTGAGCACCAGGGCGATCCCGGCGACCGTGCCGAAGACCAGCCAGTGCCGCAGCGCGCCGGCCTCCGCACCGCCGCCCGTGGGGCGCCCGGCCACGATGAAGGCGGTCACCCCGAGCGCGAGCAGGGCGACGCCCAGCCAGCCGTTCCAGCCGAGCGGCTGGCCGGTCAGCCGGCGGGACAGCGCCATGGCGAAGAGCAGGTTGGTCGCGGTGAGCGGTTCGACGAGGGAGATCTCGCCGTAACCGAGGGCGATCGCGCCGAGCACCTGGCCGCACACCATGAGCCCGACGCCGAGCAGCCAGTCGGGCATGTGGATCAGGTCGAGCAGCAGCCGGAAGGACAGGAAGTCCGCCAGCGGGGCACGGGCGGCCGCGCGCTGCTGCAGCACGAAACCGAAGCCGAGGCAGCAGGCGGCGCCCAAGCCGAGCAGGAACACGGCCACATGCTCACTCTAGCCCCGGATGTCGTGGTCAAACGTGTGTCAGGAGGGAACGGCCCCCGTGTCGGGCGCAAGGGCGCTGGAGGCCGTACGGGCGCCCTCCCACACGGTCAGGAACGCCAGCCGCAGGCACGCGGCCAGCGCGGGGTGCTCGATGTAGAGCGCGGTGGTCGCCCCGGTGCCGGCCACCGGGTCGGGCATGTCGCACAGCACGAGGCGGGCGTCGGCGACGATGAGCTTGAGCGGCAGCTCGTCGGTGAAGCGGCACTCCTCGCCGGCCGCGCCGAAGCGCCGCACGTTCTCCAGCACCTCGCCGTCGTCGAGGGCGTCGCGGGTGTAGATGGCCCGCACGGTGCCGCCGGAGCGGTGCAGCCGACGGGTGGCGCGGATGCCGGCGGTGTTGGCGGCGGGGGCGACGAAGGGAGGCTTGCAGAAGCTGAGCAGCTCCTCGCGGGCGTGCGCCTGGATGTCGGCGAAGGCCTCGGCGATGGCCTTGGGGTCGCGCAGGATCTCGACGTAGTCCAGCGGCACGGTCTGGTCCCGGCCGTCCGTCCAGACCGGGACGAGTGCGGTGGTCAGCGCGGTGGACACCCGGTCGAGGCGCTCCAGCTGCTCGCGCTGAAGGGTCATCAGCCGGGCGACGGCCAGCTCGGGGTCGACGGCGGAGAAGGTCGCGACACGCCCGGGGTGCGCGACGGCGAGCCGCCGCCGTACGAGGGTGTCCAGCACGTCGTAGACCCGCTGCCGGGGCACGTCGGCGGCGCGCGCGACCTCGGCGGCGGTGTAGGACTCGCGGCGCACCAGGGCGAGGTAGACCCGCGCCTCGTAGCGCGCGAGCCCCAGCGCGACAAGGTCTCCCACGGTCTCTTCCTCGGTGTCCATGGCGTCACAACGTATACGTCCGCGGCCGGTCGCGGCAGCGGGCGGGAGAACTGTGACCACGGTTTCGAGGGAAAGGCTTTGCCATTACCCGGTGGTCCCTTGGGGCAGGTTTCACTACGTTCAGCGTGGCCACCACTGAACGTGGTGGCAGTGAACGGGCGTTGACAACTCTCGTCGACGTGATCACCGGTGAACGTGCGCCACACGAATGTCCCAGTCGGAACCGTTCGATGGTCTGTTGTCATGACCCTGACAGATTTGACCGTCCGGCGGACCCCCGGGAGCCGATCCCCCACGGAGGGCAGTTCATTGCAGCTGACAAGTCCCGGCCCGATCAGACGAGCCGTCCGCCGCGCCGCGGTGGCGATCGTCGCCTCGGGCGCGCTGATCACCGGCGGCATGCTCGCCGCCGCGGCCCCGTCGTCGGCGGCCGCCGTACCCACCACCGGGACCGCCGCCACCGGTGCGACCGGCAGCGCGGCGAGCTCCACCACCGCGCACCTGTGCGCCAGGCCGTCCACGCCCGGCGGGATGTCCTGCCTGGCGCTGGCACGTACCGACGTCGTGCACCACCTCGGCATCAGCCCCGACGCCACACCCTCCGGCTACGGCCCCACCGATCTGCAGAGCGCCTACGCCCTGCCGTCGTCGGCCGGCTCCGGCGCCACCGTGGCCATCGTCGACGCCCAGGACGACCCGAACGCCGAGGCGGACCTGGCGACGTACCGCAGCCAGTACGGACTGCCGGCCTGCACCACGGCCAACGGCTGCTTCAAGAAGGTCAACCAGACCGGCGGCACCAGCTACCCCACCGCCGACTCCGGCTGGGCCGGCGAGATCTCGCTCGACCTCGACATGGTCAGCGCGGTCTGCCCGCAGTGCCACATCCTGCTGGTCGAGGCCACCAGCGCCAGCATGTCCAACCTGGGCATCGCGGTGAACGAGGCGGTCAGCCTCGGCGCGAAGTACGTCTCGAACAGCTACGGCGGCAGCGAGTCGTCCTCCGACACCAGCTACGACTCGTCGTACTTCAACCACCCGGGCGTCGCCATCACCGTCAGCTCCGGTGACGAGGGCTACGGCGCGGAGTACCCGGCCGCCTCGAAGTACGTCACCGCCGTCGGCGGCACGGCGCTGAAGCGCGCCACCGGCACCAGCCGCGGCTGGACCGAGAGCGTCTGGAACACCTCCAGCACCGAGGGCACCGGCTCCGGCTGCTCGTCCTACGACGCCAAGCCCACCTGGCAGAGCGACTCCGGCTGCTCCAAGCGCACCATCGCCGACGTCTCCGCCGTCGCCGACCCGGCCACCGGCCTGGCCGTCTACGACAGCTACCAGGCCAGCGGCTGGCAGGTCTACGGCGGCACCAGCGCCTCGTCGCCGATCATCGCCTCCGTCTACGCCCTGGCCGGCACCCCGGCCTCCGGCACCACCCCGGCGTCGTACCCGTACGCGCACACCGGCGCGCTCAACGACGTCACCAGCGGCAGCAACGGCTCGTGCGGCGGCAGCTACCTCTGCACCGCGGCGGCCGGCTACGACGGCCCGACCGGCCTCGGCACCCCGAACGGCACGTCCGCCTTCACCAACGGCACCTCCACGGGCGGCAACACCGTGACCGTGACCAGCCCCGGCAACCAGTCCACCGTCGTGGGCACCGCCGTCAGCCTCCAGGTGCACGCCAGCGACTCCGCGTCCGGCCAGAGCCTGACCTACTCGGCGTCCGGTCTGCCCGCGGGCCTGAGCATCAACTCCTCCACCGGCGTCATCTCCGGCACCCCGACCACCGCCGGCACCTCCTCCGTGACCGTCAGCGCCTCGGACTCCACCGGCGCGTCGGGCTCGGCGTCCTTCAGCTGGGCGGTCACCACCTCGGGCGGCGGCACCTGCACCGCGGGCCAGCTGCTGGCCAACCCCGGCTTCGAGAGCGGCAGCACCGGCTGGACGGCCTCCACCGGCGTCATCGACAACAGCACCGACGCCCCGGCCCACTCCGGCTCCTACAAGGCCTGGTTCGACGGCTACGGCACCACCCACACCGACACCGTCTCCCAGTCGGTCACCATCCCGGCGAGCTGCTCCACCGCGACCCTGAGCTTCTACCTCTACATCTCCTCCGACGAGGGCACGACCGCGGCCTACGACAAGTTCACCGTCACGGCCAACGGCACGACCGTCGCCAGCTACAGCAACGTCAACCAGGGCACCGGCTACGTCCAGCGGAGCGTCAACCTCAGCTCCTACGCCGGCAAGACCGTCACCCTGAAGTTCACCGGCACCGAGGACTCCTCGTACGCCACGTCCTTCCTGCTCGACGACACCGCTCTCAACGCGAGCTGATCCCGCCTCCTGACGGGACGCCGCACCGCTGAACGCGCGACGGGCCCGGACCGGCCCCCACTGCCGGTCCGGGCCCGCCGCCGTCCCCGCCGGCGTCAGCGGACGTCGACGGCCAGCCGCCAGTGCGTGATCGCCAGGCAGCTCATCCTGCCGGGCTCCACAGGGCAGGCCCGCCTGGTGCCGGCCACCTCGGCGCGGCCCGCGGACACCCCGCGGTAGACGCCCGTGCCGATCTCCCGCAGCGCGGTGCCGGTCACGGTGCCGTCCTGCGCGGCCGCTCCGTTGCGCACCCGCAGCGTCGCCCCGACGTGCAGGCAGACGGTGCCGCCTGCCGTGCCCGGGCGGGTGAGGTCGACCACGGCGTCCCCGCAGGCCGCCCCCGTGCCCCCGGCGGACGGGCTCGTCGGATCCGGCGCCGGGAGCGTGCGGACGCCGCCCGGGCCGGAGCCGCCGGAGCCCGGGCCGGACGCGGAGCCGCACCCCGCCGCCAGCACCGCCACCGCCGCGAGCACCACCGGCAGCACGGTCCGGGTACGCATCCGAGGGCACATCGCGATCCCCTCTCCCACCGCTTCTCCGCCCCTGCGGCGGATCCTCGGCGATGGGACGCAGGCGCGTCCGATCGGGTTCCCCCCCGGCGGCCGGGCGGCGGGGTCAGTGCTCGGTGATCCGCCCGTCCGCGACCTCGATCCGCCGGGTGGTGCGCACCGCGCCGAGCATCCGCCGGTCGTGGGTGACCAGCAGCAGCGTGCCCTCGTACGCCGCCAGGGCCGACTCCAGCTGCTCGATCGCGGGCAGGTCGAGGTGGTTGGTCGGCTCGTCCAGGACCAGCAGGTTGACCCCGCGGGCCTGGAGCAGGGCCAGCGCCGCCCGGGTGCGCTCGCCGGGCGACAGGGTGGCCGCCGGGCGCATCACGTGGTCGGCCCTCAGCCCGAACTTCGCCAGCAGGGTGCGGATGTCGGCCGGCTCCAGGTCGGGCGCCGGGGCGCGGAAGGCGTCGAGCAGCGGCTCGTCGCCGCGGAAGAGGCCGCGAGCCTGGTCGACCTCGCCGATCCGCACGCCGGGGCCGAGCGCGGCGGTGCCCTCGTCGAGCGGCAGGCGGCCCAGCAGCGCGGCGAGCAGGGTGGACTTGCCGGAGCCGTTCGCACCGGTGATCGCGACGCGGTCGGCCCAGTCGATCTGCAGGTCGACCGGTCCGAGGCGGAAGCCGCCGCGGGTGACGGCCGCGCCGTGCAGCGTGGCCACGACCGCGCCGGAGCGCGGGGCGGCGGCGATCGACATCCGCAGCTCCCACTCCTTGCGCGGCTCCTCGACCTTCTCCATCCGCTCGATCATCCGGTCGGTCTGCCGTGCCTTGGCCGCCTGCTTCTCGCTGCCCTCGGCACGCGCTCTGCGGGCGATCTTGTCGTTGTCCGGGGCCTTGCGCAGCGCGTTGCGGGTGCCCTTGTCCATCCAGCCGCGCTGCATCCGCGCCCGCGCCTCGAGGCCCGCCCTGGTCTCGGCGTACTCCTCGTACTCCTCGCGGGCGTGCCGGCGCGCGGTCGCGCGCTCCTCCAGATACGCGTCGTAGCCGCCGCCGAAGACCGCGACCTGCTGCTGTGCGAGGTCCAGCTCGACGACGCGGGTGACCGTACGGGCCAGGAACTCCCGGTCGTGGCTGACCAGGACCGTGCCGGCGCGCAGGCCCGAGACGAACTTCTCCAGCCGCTCCAGCCCGTCGAGGTCCAGGTCGTTGGTCGGCTCGTCGAGCAGGAAGACGTCGTAGCGGCTCAGCAGCAGCGAGGCGAGCCCGGCACGGGCGGCCTGGCCGCCGGACAGCGCCGGCATCCGCCGGTCGAGCCCGACGCCCAGGCGGAGCGCCTCGGCCGCCTCCTCGGCGCGCTCGTCGAGGTCCGCGCCGCCGAGGGCGAGCCAGCGCTCCAGGCTCTCGGCGTAGGCGTCGTCGGCGCCCGGCGCCTCCTCGACGAGGGCCTGCGTCGCCGCGTCCAGCGCCTGCTGGGCGGCGGTCACGCCGGTCCTGCGGGCCAGGAAGTCACGGACGGACTCGTCCCTGCGGTCCGGCTCCTGCGGCAGGTAGCCGACGGTGGCGTTCACCGGGCTCAGCGTCACGGCCCCCTGCTCCGGGGCCTCCAGCCCGGCGAGCAGCCGCAGCAGCGTGGACTTGCCGGCGCCGTTGACGCCCACGAGGCCGACGACGTCGCCGGGTGCGACGACGAGGTCCAGGCCGTCGAAGAGCCGGCGGGCGCCGTGGCCGGCGGCGATGTCTTTTGCATGGAGAGTGGCACTCACGGCCCCCCAACCTACCGGCCGCCCGGCACCGGGTCGTCCCCCTCCGCGGGGAGGGGCCGTCCCGCCTCGGGTACCGACCGGTGCGGACGGGGAACCCCGGCGGCCGGAACGGTGGCCGCCTGGGCTTCCGCCGGGCGCGGCGGAGAGAGAGCCTGGAAGGAGGGAGACGACATGCGAAGGACCGGATACGAACCGACGCAGGCCCGCAGCCCGCTGCGGCTGCGGTTCGGCCTGGCACTGTGCGGCCTGCTCTGGGGCGCCGCCGCGGCCGTGGTCTTCGCCGTCTACGGCCACCCCGGCTGGGCCGCCTTCTGCGCGGCCGTGGCGGCGGTCGCGGCGGCGGACTGCGTCCTCGTCGTCCGGCGCATACGGCAGGGGGCGCACTTCCAGCCGGGACGCGACGTACCGCCGTACGAGCCGGTGCGCGAGCGGGACCGCGCGGACCACGGACAGCGGCGGGGGCCGTGAGACGACGACGGGGCCCGGTGCCTTGACGGCACCGGGCCCCGGTCTTCGAGTAGCGGGGACAGGATTTGAACCTGCGACCTCTGGGTTATGAGCCCAGCGAGCTACCGAGCTGCTCCACCCCGCGTCGGTGAACACCACCTTACGGGGTCGGCACGCCTGCGCCAAATCGTTTGCCCGGCACCCCCCGCCCCCGCCGGCCGCGGAGACCGCGACAGGCCCCGGCCGGGGCCTGCCGGGCCGGTCGCCTGCGGCGATATGCTGGGCCGCACAGAGTGACGGGGGCAGTGGATGGACAACCTGTGGTGGATCATTCCCCTGGTGCTGTTCGGCGGCGGCACCATCGGTGAACGGATCAAGGACGCGACCGACCGGCGGCACAGGCGCAAGCTCGACCTGATCAAGGCCGAGGAGCTCAGGCAGAGCGCCCTGGCCTCCGCGAACCGCCCGCCGGAGCCCATCTGCGGCTGCACCCACCACCTCGCGATGCACGGCAGGGACGACGCCAGGTGCCACGCGGTGGTGGAGACACCCTCACTGTGGGACGCCGACCGCCGGCCGCTCCAGTACGCGTCGCAGCAGTGCAACTGCCAGCAGTACGTGGGGCCCGAGCCGCTCGGCACCGTCTACGCCCCCGAGATCACCGACCTCCGCTGACGCCCCTGCCCCCCGCCCCGGCGCTCGCCGACCGCCTGCGCCGTCCCGGCGGCGGGGCCGGGCAGGCGCCCGGAAACGCTCGGGGGGACAGCCCGAAAAACAGAAAAACCCCAGATCACCTGGGGTTCTGCTGGTGTCCGAGGGGGGACTTGAACTCTCCACTCGGGCACCAGCCCTTTAGTTCGCTGACCTGCGAGAACTGAGCCTTCCGGCCTCAGAAAGCCCGTGAGCAGTGGTGCCCGTCACCTGCGGTTTCTGTCCGTTCCGGCCCGCTGTTGGTCATGCGTTGGTCACGTGGCCAACGGCGGTGGCAAGACCCACAAGACACCCTCTCGGGCGGTACATCGAAAGGGTCTCGGCAGGTGCCCGGCCGGTGTGCCAGCATCGAAGCATGCAGCCAGAGGACGGGACGGTTGGGCGAAGGGTGCGACGGCAGCGCCTTCGTCTGGGCATGGCGCAGGCTGATTTGGCCGCCGTGATGCGCCGTACCCAAGGATGGGTGTCGAAGGTCGAGAACGGCCGGGTCGAACTGGACCGGGCCAGCACGATCAATGAACTGGCCGCCGCGTTGCACTGCCATCCGAACGACTTGATCGGACGTCCGTACCCGGCCAAGGGCGAAGACAGCGCCTGGCGAACTTCTGCGGCGTCCATCGTTCGTGAGCTGCGCCGTTACGACCTGACCCCCGTCTTCGACGGGCCCGCCCGGCCCTCGGTGGTCCTCTGGGCTGAGCTTGAGAAGCTTCACGCCAAGCGTGATCAGGCTGACTACATCGGGATCATGCAGCAGCTTCCCGACCTCTTCCGAGAGAGCCGCGCGCTGGCAGAGCAGTCCTCCGGGCACGAACGCGAGGAAGCCTTCGCGATCTACACGATCTGCTGCAAGACCGCCCACAACGCGGCTCATTCGCTGGGCCATCCCGAACTGATCGCGATGGCCTGCGAGCGCGCTGCCTGGTCCGCCGCAGCTTCCGGCGACGCCATGATGCCCGCCGTGGCAAACAGCCTGCGTGCGTGGGACATGTGGGCCACCGCCGACTGGGACGATGCAACGGCCCTGCTGGACAAGTCGCTGGACGGCATCCAGCACGAGCACGGCCGGGGGGATCAGTTGGCGCTCCGCACCTGGGGCTCCCTCCAGCTTCGTGCGGCGGTAAGCGCAGCGCGAGCAGGGAACGGCGACGAGGCCAGGCACCGAGTCTCGCTTGCCCGCGAGACCAGCGCGCGCATGGATGCCTACTCCGGCCCTCCGGTACACGACAGGCACTCGCTCACGTTCTCCACCGGGAACGTCCTGGTCCACTCGGTATCCATCTCGGTGGAGATGGGTCACCACAACGAAGCGCTTCGGGAAGATGCCCGCATGGGGAAGGACAAGACGGAGACGCTGCGGTCTCTCCAGAAGTCGCGTCGCGGGCACCACCACATGGATCTGGCAAGGGCATGGCTCTGGGACGGCAACCGGGACAGGGCCGTGGACGAGTTGGAGAAGGCCGAGAGGATCGCACCGCAACTCGTTCGCAACCACCCCATCGCGCGTGCGACCCTCCGCCGCATTGTCTATGCCGAGCGGGTGGCGACCCGAGAGCGTCTGCGCCGCATGTCCAACCGCTTCCACCTGGACGAAGACCAGGTATTCCTCTGATTCATATTCATCTGTAGCCCTCTCCCTACGCTCAGTGCTGAGCCGAAGCAGACTCGGTAGCTGGGGAGGGGCACATGGGCATGACGATTGCCGTGTATCGGATCGACGTGGGGTCCGGAAAGCGCACCATCGTGCAGGACCGCTACGACGTCCGCCCCGCGACCGAGCCGACGCCCTTAAGCGCTGCTCTGCCCCCGTGCGGCTGTGAACGGTGTCAGAAGGGCGAGCAGGCCGGTGCCTCACGCGATAAGTGGGGGACGGTGCAGGCACCGTGACGACAGACCTCCGGCCGTGGCTTGGGCCGCTGTCCGCACCCCGTATCGCTCGGCTGCCTCCGCATGCGGAAGACGGTGACGGTAACCCCTGGACCATTGGACGCTGCTGGTTCTGGTGCGGCCGGGAGTCGGCCCGGGTGCTGTGGATCGGCACGGGTGCGGCGTCGGGCGGCATCACTGCGGATCTGTTCGCCTGTGAAGCGTGCGTGCAGATGCTCAACGACCAGATTCTTTGTTCGGTCATGTCCCGCGACATAGGCGGGCACGATCTGTCCGGGCTGGCGGCTGTCGGTGCTCCAACGCCGCAGCATCCTGCCTTTCCCGACGTTCCGGCTGGCCGCCGCAGACGGCAGCCCCAGAGACCCCGCTCCGGTCACGAGAGCCCACGAGGAAGGTCCCCGCCGCGGCGGCGGGGAAGGGCTCAACCGTTCCCCCCGCGTGGCCGGAGCGGTTCCAAGCCCCCTGGAGTCAGAATCCCAGGGGGCGCACACCGAATGTGTCACTAGCAGAGGAGATCCTTTATGAGGACGCTCGGAACGATCTGTGCCCAGGGCGGGGGCGACGATGACGACAACCTTCCCGGTACCCCCTGGACGCCTCCGGAGCCCAGCCCCGACGGCGGCAGCCCGGAAGGTGACGGGAAGCACCGCAAGTGACGAACGGCTCTACTGAGCAGGACGAGCGGCCCGGTCGCACGGAACTGGGCCGCTCCCTCCTGGAAAACGGATTCATGACCTCAGACTGGGCACCGGCGTTCGCCGCCGTGCCCCGTACCGCTTTCCTCCCTGACCTGATGTGGCCGCACGATGCCGCGACGGGCCAGGCGGCCACCGTGCTCAAGACGGTGGACTCATCGGCGTGGTACGGGTACGCCAACTCCAATGTCCCAATCGTCACGCAGTGGGACGACGGGGAGCACACCGGAACCGAACCGGGTAAGACGTTCACCTCTTCGTCGTCCATGCCGAGCGTGGTCTTCTCGATGCTCGCTGATCTCGATGCCCAGGCAGGCCACAAGGTGTTGGAGATCGGCACCGGCACTGGATGGAATGCGGGCCTGCTGGCCCACCGGGTGGGCGCGGGCAACGTCGTCTCGGTGGAAGTGGACCCGGCCGTGTCGGAGGCTGCGTGCGCGGCGCTGCGGCGCATCGGGTACGGCGACGTGAAGGTGATCACGGGTGACGGTCTGCTCGGCTACCCGCCGGACGCTCCCTATGACCGCGTGATCGCCACGTGCGGCCTGCGGTCCGGACTGTTCGCGTGGGTGCGGCAGACCACCCCGGGCGGGGTGATCGTCGCCCCCTGGGGCACGCACTACACCTATACCGAGGCGACGGTACGTCTGGTCGTGGCCGACGACGGCGACAGCGCGTCCGGGCACTTCACCCGGCCGGTCAATTTCATGCGCATGCGCTCGCAACGCCTGGTCCGCCCCGAGCACAGCAGCTATGTCCCGGCGCAGGGCACCGGGGACGCGGAGAGGTCGACGACAACGATCACCGAGCCGGAGTTCCTGACCGGCAGTCTGGACGTGGAAGCGTTCGCAGTCGGCTTGCAGGTGCCGAACTGCGTCCACGTCCCCGACCGCAAGCAGGCGGGAAAGCGACCGGTGTGGCTCTACAGCCTCACCGACAGGTCATGGGCGGTGGTCATCTTCCGCGACGGTCACGACACCGCCACCGTGTACCAGTCGGGAAACCGGCGGCTGTGGGACGAGGTGGAAGCCGCCTTCCGATGGTGGCAAGACCAGGGACGCCCCGGCTTCCATCGCTTCGGTCTGACCGTCACAGCAGATCACCAAGTCCCCTGGCTGGACGCACCATCCAACGCCCTCAGTGGATGAGGCGCACCACGAACCGAAGCAAAGCCCCCGCTTTCGGCGGGGGCATTGCTGATTTCCTCGCCGGATCAGAGCAGGTCACGGAAGGGGTTGCGGACCACGGGTGCGGACGGTGCGGGGTCCGACCGCTGCGACTGCTCAACCGGCGTTACCGGGAGGCCCACACCGGGCCGTTCCAGGGCCGACTCGGCCTGGCGTCCCTGGTCCGGCCTGGGGAATCGACGGACTGTTGGTGGTGTGGTTGATCACGCCACAGCCCGAAAAAACAGAAAAACCCCAGATCACCTGGGGTTCTGCTGGTGTCCGAGGGGGGACTTGAACCCCCACGCCCGATAAAGGGCACTAGCACCTCAAGCTAGCGCGTCTGCCATTCCGCCACCCGGACCGGGTCGACCGCCCCGGCCTGCTGGGCCGGGGTGACTGCGTCAACAATACCAAGGATCCGAGGTGCTTCTCACCTGGGATTCGCGCCGGGCTGCTGGGGGCGGGCGGCGATGGCGCGGTGGTGGCGCACGACCTCGTCGATGATGAAGTTCAGGAACTTCTCGGCGAAGGCCGGGTCGAGGCGGGCGTCCTCGGCGAGGCGGCGGAGACGGGCGATCTGGGCGGCCTCGCGGGCCGGGTCGGCCGGGGGGAGGTCGTGGGCGGCCTTGAGCTCACCGACCTGCTGGGTGCACTTGAAGCGCTCGGCGAGCAGATGGACGAGGGCCGCGTCGAGGTTGTCGATGCTGCCGCGCAGCTCCCGCAGCCGCCGCAGGGCCTGCTCGTCGCCTTCCAGGGTGTGCTCGGCGGTGGGCTGGTCGCTCATCTCGGTTCTGCCATCCTGGGTGTCCGTGGTGCACGCTGCGCGGTCCGGATCACCCTATGACACCGCCGTGTGGTGCAGGGGCGGGACCGCGGGGCGCACGGGCGGCCCGCGGGGCGCGGCGGGAGCGCGGGAGGAGTGGGGCCGATGGGACGGGTCACGGAGCGGCGGCGGGTGCTGCGGATCCGCGGGACGGCGGCCGCGCACCGGGCGGACACGCTGGTGGCGGAGGAGCCGCTGGAGATCCGGCTGAACGGCCGCCCGCTGGCGATCACGATGCGCACGCCGGGCGACGACTTCGCCCTGGCCCTGGGTTTCCTGGTCAGCGAGGGCGTGCTGGCCGCGGCGGACGACGTGGCGAACGTCGTCTACTGCGCCGGCGCGACGGACGACGGGGCCAACACGTACAACGTCGTGGACGTGCGGCTCGCGCCCGGGGTGCCGGTGCCGGACATCACGCTGGAGCGGAACGTCTACACGACGTCGTCGTGCGGGCTGTGCGGCAAGGCCAGCCTGGAGGCCGTGCGCACCGCGACCCGGCTGCCGGTGGACCCCGCCGGCGGCCCCCGGCTGACGCCCAGGCTGCTGGCGGCGCTGCCCGGGCGGCTGCGCGGCGCGCAGGCGGTCTTCGACCGCACCGGCGGGCTGCACGCCGCGGGGCTGTTCGACGCCGGCGGCGCCCTGCTGGACGTGGCCGAGGACGTCGGACGGCACAACGCCGTGGACAAACTGGTCGGGCGGGCGCTGCGGGAGGGCCGGCTGCCGCTCGCGGACCGGATCCTGATGGTGTCCGGACGGGCGTCCTTCGAGCTGGCCCAGAAGGCGGTGATGGCGGGGGCGCCGGTGCTGGCCGCGGTGTCGGCGCCGTCCTCGCTCGCGGTCGACCTCGCCCGGGAGAACGGGCTGACGCTGGTCGGCTTCCTGCGCGGCGACTCCATGAACGTCTACGCGGGCGAGGGCCGTATCGTACTGGCGTCCGATCCGGCACTCTGAGCGGCGGCCGGGAGCAGCCGGCCACCCGCAGGCCCGCCGGCCGCTTCCCGCCCGCAAGGAGCCCCCGCGGTGTTCGTCCTCAGCGCCGTCCTGACAGCACTCCTGCTCCTGGAGGTGGTGCCGTCGGCCCTCGCGGCACTGACCCGGTTCGGGCCCGGGGTCGAACGGCTGGACGGCCTGACGCGGCTGGGACTGCGGCAGGGCCGCCACCTGTGGGTGCTCACCGGCGCCGGGGTGCTGCACAGCGCCGCGGCCGTGGCCGTCGTCGTGGGTGTGTGGCGCCCGGTCTGCGGGGTCGCGGGCGCGGGCGCGGAGGCGCTGTTCTTCGGCTGGGTGCTGCTGCGGCAGCTGCGCGCCGGGGACCGGGGGCGGGAGCTGTTCGCGTACGCGCTCTTCACCTCGTGGTCGCTGGCGGTGCTGGCGGTGGCCGCCGTTCGGCTGTGACGCCGCGGGCGGCGCACCGGCCCCTTCCCTCCTCCGCACGCCGCCGCGGGGAGCGCCAGGGATGGCCGGTAACCGACGCGACCGCCATCACGCCCCGCGATAACGTGCCGCCATGTTCGAGCCCGCCCAGTTGCGGACCTTCCTCGCCGTCGCGCAGACGCTGAGCTTCACCCAGGCGGCGCACCGGCTCGGCCTGCGCCAGTCCACCGTCAGCCAGCACGTGCGGCGGCTGGAGGAGGCCGCGGGCTGCCGGCTCTTCCTGCGCGACACGCACGCCGTCGAGCTGACCGACGACGGCGAGGCCATGGTGCGCTTCGCCCGGCCGATCCTGGAGGCCAACGAGCGGGCCGCGGCGTACTTCACCGGCACCCGGCTGCGCGGGCGGCTGCGGTTCGGGGTGTCGGAGGACTTCGTGCCGACCCGGCTGCCGGAGATCCTGGCCGCCTTCCGGCACGACCACCCCGAGGTCGACCTGGAGCTGACCGTGGAGCTCTCGGGCGCGCTGCACGAGCGGCTGGACGCCGGCGGGCTGGACCTGTGCCTGGCCAAGCGGTCGGGCCCGGAGGGGCCGGGGCGGCTGGTGTGGCGGGACAAACTGGTGTGGATAGGCGGCGATCGGCTGCGGCTCGACCCGCGCCGCCCGGTGCCGCTGATCGCCCACCCGCCGCCGGCGCTGACCCGGGTGCGGGTGCTGGACGTGCTGGAGCGGCACGGACGGGACTGGCAGCTCGCGGGCACCAGCGGCTCGCTGGGCGGCCTGGTCGCGGCGGCCCGGGCCGGTCTGGGGGTGATGGCGCATCCGCAAGGGCTGATTCCGGCCGGGCTGGCGCGCGTGCCGGCGCGGGCCGGCGGCCTGCCGGACCTGGGCGGGGTGGACTTCGTCCTGCGGCACGGGCGGCGGGCCTCGCGCGTCCAGGAGTCGGCGGACGCGCTGGCCGGCGCGATCCTCGCGGGCGGCGGCCTCCTCCACCGCCCGCTGCTCTGACCGGGGACCGGGCGGCGCAGCCGTACGCACGGGAGGGGTGGGACGCACGGGGTGGGAGCCGACCGGTGGGGTGGAGCGGGCGTGGGCGGGGCGGGCAGATTTGGTGGAGATCCGCGGCCGCCCTCCGCCGCCGCCGGGGCACGGGATCGCGCCGGTTTCCTTGTGACCGCCGGAAACCCCCGCCCCACCAGCACAGACGTCCGATTCGGCGAAACTTTCGGCCCTCTCCCGCCGGGGCCGGGGATCGGGTAGCTTACGGCCGCACCGAGCCCCCTAGGAGAGCACCCGTTGCGTCAGTTCACCGTCCCCCCGCTGGCCACAGCGCCCCAGGCCGGCGGTCTGGCGGATGCCGTGTTCGGGAACGCGCGGCAGGCCCCGGACCAGGTGGTGCTCGGGCGCGCCGACGAGCGGGGCGACTGGCGGGACGTGACGGCCGCGGAGTTCCGCGACCAGGTGCTCGCGGTCGCCAAGGGGCTGCTGGCGCAGGGGATCCGGTTCGGCGACCGGGTCGCGATCATGTCGCGCACCAGGTACGAGTGGACGCTCTTCGACTTCGCGCTGTGGTCGATCGGCGCGCAGCCGGTGCCGGTGTACCCGACGTCGTCGTCCGAGCAGGTCCGCTGGATGCTGCACGACTCGGAGGCCGTCGCGGCGGTCGTGGAGCACGAGGACCACGCGATGACGGTCGGCGCGGCCCTGGGCGAGCTGCCGCGGCTGCACCGGCTGTGGCAGCTCGACGCGGGCTGCGTCGAGGAGCTCACCGCGGCCGGGCGCCACATCGGCGACGACGTCGTCGAGCGGCACCGGCTCGCCGTGACGCCCGGCGCGACCGCGACGGTCATCTACACGTCCGGCACCACCGGCCGCCCCAAGGGCTGCGTCATCACGCACGGCAACTTCATGGCCGAGACGGACAACGTCGTCGCCCGCTGGGAGCCGGTCTTCTCCAGCAAGCCCGGGGAGGAGCCGTCCACCCTGCTCTTCCTGCCGCTCGCGCACGTCTTCGGGCGGATGGTGGAGGTGGCGTGCGTACGGCACCGCATCCGGCTCGGCCACCAGCCCGGTATGACGGCCGCCGAGCTGATCCCGTCACTCGCGTCCTTCCGGCCGACCTTCGTCCTGGCCGTGCCGTACGTCTTCGAGAAGGTCTTCCAGGCGGCGCGGCGCAAGGCGGAGGCCGGCGGGAAGCTGGCGCCGTTCGAGAAGGCGGTGGAGGTCGCGGTACGGCACGCCGAGGCGGTCGAGGCACGCGCCTTCGGCATGGGACCGGGCCCGAGCGCCTCCCTGCGGATGCAGCACCAGCTGTACGAGAAGCTCGTCTACAGCAAGGTGCGCGGGGCGCTGGGCGGCCGCGTCCGGCACGCGATCTCCGGCGGCTCGGCCATGGAGCGGCGCCTCGGGCTGTTCTTCTGCGGCGCGGGCGTGACGATCTACGAGGGCTACGGCCTGACGGAGACCACCGCCGCCGCGACCGCGAACCCACCCGAGCAGACCCGCTTCGGCACCGTCGGCCTGCCGGTGCCCGGCACCTCCGTGCTGATCGCCGAGGACGGCGAGATCTGGCTGCGCGGCGGGCAGGTCTTCTCCGGCTACCTCAACAACCCCAAGGCGACCGAGGAGGTCCTCAAGGACGGCTGGCTCGCCACCGGGGACCTGGGCATGCTCGACGAGGACGGCTACCTGACGATCACCGGGCGCAAGAAGGAGATCCTGGTGACGAGCGGCGGCAAGAGCGTGTCGCCGGTCGCGCTGGAGGAGCGGGTGCGGGCGCATCCGCTGGTCGGGCAGTGCGTGGTCGTCGGCAACGACCGGCCGTACGTGGCCGCGCTCGTCACGCTGGACCCGGAGGCGGTGGCGCACTGGCTGGCCATCCGCGGCAAGCCGCGGCTGCCGGCGGTGGAGCTGGTGCACGACACCGACCTGGAGAACGAGATCCGGCGGGCCGTCGTCGCGGCGAACACGCGGGTGTCGCAGGCCGAGTCGATCCGCACCTTCCGGATCCTGGCGGCGCAGTTCAGTGAGGAGCGCGGGCTGCTGACGCCGTCCCTGAAGCTGAAGCGGCGGGCGATCGAATCCGCCTACGCCCGGGAGATCGAGGCGCTCTACCGGGCGTGAGGACCCGCGGCCCCCGTGTCCGCGCACAGCGCCGCGAGATCGTGCTCCTCGGCGGCGCCGGGGCGGAAGGCGTGCGCCGGCCCCGGCGTCCACCGGCCGCCTTCGAGCCGGACGGTGCGCAGCGCGAGGACGTGGTCGCCGCCCTCGCGGGCCACGAACAGCTCGTTGTAGCCGTGGCACCCGTCCGTCCCGCGACCGCCCAGCGCGGGGGCGCCCGCGATCCGCAGGGTCCAGGGCGGGCCCGCGCCGAGCAGCCGCTCGGCGGCCGCGAAGCCCAGGCGGGTGCGGCCGTGCAGGACGAGCGAGGTGCGGGCGGCGGCCAGCGCGCGCTTGGCCTCCCCCGCGTTGACGGCACCGGAGCAGGGCGCGGCCCCGGCCGCAGGGACGGGCGAGAGGGGGTGGTGCAGCGCGGCGACGGTGACGGCGCCCGGTTCCGGTGCGAGCCGGTCGAGCACCCCGCGGGCGACGACGCCGGGGTCGTGCCGCTCGAAGTCCCCTACGGCGGCGGCGCCCGCGGCTCCCCCGGTGCCCGCGGCCTCGTACCGCTCCTGGCGTGCGCGCAGCCGCTCACGGCCGGCGGCGGGGGCGGCGCCGGATTCGGTGCTGCCGAGCAGCGCGAAGCGCAGGCCGGCGTCCGGGTAGGTGACGTAGAGGCGGCGCCGGGCGGGGTCGGCGAGGTGCAGGTCGGGGTGCGGCAGCCCGTCGAAGGCGGCCGCGAACCAGCGGTGCCGGGCCTGCGGGGAGGCGTCGGGGGCGAGATCCCAGGAGACGTCGTGGCTGCCGCCGACCAGCAGCACCCGCGGGTCGTCGTCGCGCAGGTCGCGGTGCGGGGCCAGGAGGGCGGCCACCTCGGCGAGCCACGCGCGGGCCCGCTCGCCGTACGCGTCGAGGGGGCGCTCGACCAGGCCGCCGGTGACGACGAGCAGGTGCGGGGCGCGGCCCCGGGCGGCGAGCCGGCGCACGTGGCCGAGGTAGCCGTCGAGGGCGTCACCGGCGCCGGGGACCGGGGACCGTCCGCCGTGCCGCAGGTCGGAGACGTGGTGGACGCGCAGCACCTCGGGCAGGTGCCGGCCGAGCACCGGGTCGCCGGCGAGCGAGCCGCCGGGCCGCGGGGCGCCGGGGACGGGGCCGGGGCCGTCCTGCGCGGCGGCGTACACGTACAGCGCCGCGTCCGGCGCGGGCCGGCCGGCGGCGGTGACGGGCGGCAGGCCCGCGGCGCGCCAGCGGGAGGCCCGCAGGGCGGCGCGGTGCCTGCCGGCGAGGCCGTTGACGAACCACTGGCGGATGTACTCGTGCCCCGCGTCGGCCTCCTCGGCAGCGGCGCGCAGCAGCGCGCGGCACCCGTCCCCGGCGGCGCGCAGCGCGGGGTGGACCTCGGCGGTGTGCAGGAGGAGTTCGAGCAGGAAGGTGGTGTGCAGCCAGCCGGGGTCGGCGGCGCGCACCCGCTCGACGAGCGCGGGCGCCCACTGCGGGGCCCGCGCGGCCATCCGCGCGCACTCCTCCGCGTCGAGCACGGGCGGGCGCAGCAGGCCCCCGAGGATGTCGGGCCCGAGGTGCGGGGTGAGCAGCGCGCTCTCCGCGGGGGTGGCGAGGACCAGCGCGGTGGCGCCGGTGCCGCGTATCCGGTGCAGGCCGGCGGCGAGGACGGCGGGATCGACACCGGGGCCGCCGGGCCTGGCGAGCGCGGGCTCGTCGACGATGACGAGCTGCCCCGGGCCGGTCGGCGGCGCGGGCCTGCCCTCGGTCAGGCAGCCGAGCCGGGTCCTGCGGACCGACGCCGGCGACCGCAGGTCGACCCGGACGGTGCCGCCGTCCGGGCGGGCGGCGGCGATGCCCTGGGCCAGCCAGGTCTTGCCGGCCCGGCGCGGCATGACGGCCAGCCAGGCGGCGCCGTCCGGCGCGGCGCCCTCGGCGGTGGGGCGGATCCAGCTGGGCATCCGCCCGTTGCCGAGCCTGACGTCCAGGTCGGCGCGGTAGGACTGGCTCGGCCGGAAGACGCTCATACGGCCCACTCCCCTGTCTGCCCGTCACGTAACGAGATGCCGTTCCCGGTGGCCCGGCCGGGAAACGGCGGATGCGCGCCGCCGCCGGCGGCCCGGCCGCGGCGGCCGCGCGTCGCGCGGTCCCCGGCGCCGCGCGGGGGCGGCGCCGGCCCGCGGCCCCCCGGCAGCTCCGGCAGGCCCGCGGGCAGCGGGCCCGGCCCGCGCGCCCCGCTGCGCCAGGCGGCCGTCCGGACGGCGGGTCCTGCGGCGCCGGGCGGGAGGGCACGGCGTACGTGCGGGGCACCGCGGTACGCGCGCACGCGGCGGAACGAGCCGGTGCCGCACACGCGCACGTGGCGGAACGGACCGGTACCGCACACGCGCACGCGGCGGAACAGACCGGCGCCGCACACGCGCACGCGCACGCGGCGGAACGGACCGGTACCGCAGACGGGGCCGCCCGGGGCCACCGCGGTGGGGGTCGCGCTCATCGGCCCGCCGGGGCGCCCGTGGCTGCCGCGCGGCCCGGGGCCGTCCCGCTCAGCGCTCCACTCCCGGCACCGTGCCCCAGCCCTGCAGTTCGCTGGTGTTCGAGCTGAACTCGGCCCGCCACTCGGCTGTCTCGCCTTCGATACGGGCGCGCACCGAGCCGGCGAGCCGGGCGACGAGGGCCAGCTGCCGTTCCAGCTCGGCCGGTTCCAGCAGCAGCGCCGGATCGGCGGCGGAGGGCCGGCCACGCAGCACGTCGGCGGCCCATTCCAGCCGTACGGCGTCGAGTTCGGTGCGCAGCGCGTGGGCGGCGGCGATGTCCCGCATCCAGGTCGCGGACATCCCGAAGAAGTGGTCGAAGCCCTTGCAGCCCGCGGCGACCGCCAGCAGCACGTAGCCCCAGCCCTGGCCGGATCCGCCGGCCGCGGCCGTGCCGAGCGGCACCGCGGCGCCCGCGACGGCGCAGGCGATCGCGAAGCCCTGGAGCAGCCGCGAGCCGACGCGCTTGGACCGCTTGTCGTCGAGGTACCAGGCGATGGCGGCCTCGGCGTCCCGCTCGGCCCATTCGCGCAGGCGCGCCAGGGTCTCGCGCTGTACGGCCGGGTCGGACGCGGCCGCCGCGGGAACGGCCGGGAAGGGCTGCGCCCGGAGGTCCCGTCCGCGCCACCGCGCGCGCGGCGCCGCGGGCACGCCGCCCTGCCGCGCACCCTGTTCCGCCATGGGTTCTGGCCCCGCCATCGGTCCCGCTCCCCTCACCGCCGGGCCCGGCCCGGTCCACGCGCGTGAGGGTAGCGGCTGGGATCACCGCCGGGCGGGGGAATGCGGCGATCGGGCGCCGGGTTGTACGTGCTCGGTCCGCTCCGGCCCGCCGGCCGCCCGCGGTCCCGGCCGTACGGCCCGACGGCCGTGCGGTCCCCGTTCCCGACGCAAGGAAGGCTCCACCCCCTGTGAGCAAGGTCCCCGACGTAACCCTCAACAACGGCGTCACGATGCCGCAGCTCGGCTTCGGCGTCTGGCAGGTGCCGGACGACGAAGCCGAGTCGGCGGTCGCGACCGCGCTGGACGCCGGATACCGCAGCATCGACACCGCGGCGTTGTATGCGAACGAGGAGGGCACGGGCCGCGCGCTGGCCGCCTCCGGGCTGCCGCGCGAGGAGCTGTTCGTCACGACGAAGCTGTGGAACAGCGACCAGGGCTACGACTCCGCGCTGCGCGCCTTCGACACCTCGCTGGCCAAGCTCGGGCTCGACTACGTCGACCTCTACCTGATCCACTGGCCGCAGCCGCGGCGCGACGCGTACGAGGAGACCTGGCGCGCGCTGGAGCGGATCGCGGCCGACGGGCGGGCCCGGGCGATCGGTGTGTCCAACTTCCAGCCCGCGCACCTGCGGCGCCTCGTCGACGGCTCGGCGACCGTGCCCGCGGTGAACCAGATCGAGCTGCACCCGCAGCTGGCGCAGTCCGAGCTGCGCGCGGTGCACGCCGAGCTGGGTGTCGTCACCGAGGCCTGGTCGCCGCTCGGCCAGGGCAAGGGCCTGCTCGCCAGCCCGGTGATCGCCCGCGTCGCCGAGCGGCACGGCCGGACGGCCGCGCAGGTCGTGCTGCGCTGGCATCTCCAGCTGGGCAACGTGGTGATCCCCAAGTCCGTGACCCCGTCGCGGATCCGGGAGAACATCGACGTCTTCGACTTCGCGCTGTCGCCGGAGGACCTGGCGGAGCTGGCGGCCCTCGACGACGGCACGCGCCTGGGCCCGGACCCGGACGCCTTCGGCTGAGCCGGCCGCGGCCCCGGGGCCTCCGGCCCGGGGCCGCGCGCACCGGTACGTAACACGGCTGCAAGACCCCGGGCAGCCGGGTGTTCACCTGCGGCCTCTACCATCGTCCGCATGCTGGACTACGAGGTGGAGGCGGCGCGCTACGACGCGACGCGCGGCGGTGAACCGCGAGCGCGGGCGGCGGCGCGCGCCGTGCTCGCGCTCGTGCCCGAACGGGCGCGCACCCTGCTGGACGTCGGGTGCGGCACGGGACTGGTGACGGAGCGTCTGACGCGGCCGGGCCTGCGGGTCTTCGGTGTGGACGCCGCGCGCGGGATGGCCCGGCTCGCGGCGCGCCGGACCGGCGGCTCGGTGGTGCTGGGCGACTGCCACCGGCTGCCCTTCGCCGACGCCTCGCTGGACGCGGTGTCGGCGGTGTGGCTGCTGCACCTGCTGCCGGACGCCCCGCGGGTGATAGCCGAGTGCGCCCGGGTGCTGCGGCCGGGCGGGGTGTTCGTGACGACGGTCGACAAGGACGCGGGCCACGACGTGGACAGCGACGTCGACCAGCTGATGGCGCCCTTCCGGGGGCGGCGGACGGCGTACGACGCGGACGTGCGTGTACGGGCGGTGGCCTGCGAGCACGGGCTCGACCGGGCGGGCGAGGCGCGCTTCACCGGGCACGGGCAGGGCAAGTCCCCGGTGCGGGCCGCGGACGAGGTGGCGCGCGGCTACTTCGCCTCGGCGCTGAGTCTGGACACGGTCGAGCAGCAGGCGCTGGCCGCCCGCATCGCCGAGCTGCCCGACCCGGACGTACCGCGCGGCGACCCGGTCTACCGGCTGCTGGCGCTGCGCAAGAGCTGAGCGGGAGCGCCGCACCGGGCTCTCCCGCACGGCCTCCGGCGGTGCCGGGCGCGGCGGCGGTCCTCGGTCGGGCCGCCGCCGCGCCGGGCGCGGGGCGTTCGCGCCGGGCGGTCAGGGGGCGTCGCTCCCCGCGGGCCCGGGCTTCTGGTCGCTCTTCCAGGAGATCCGCGCCAGGGTCGCCAGGACCCACTCCTCCACGGCCCGGTGCGTGACACCGATGCCGGTGAGCGCCCGGGCGGCCGGTTCCTGGTCGTCGCTGAGGACGCCGAGCAGGATGTGCTCGGTGCCGATGTAGTTGTGGCCGAGGCGCAGTGCCTCGCGCAGGATCAGTTGCAGGGTCTTCTTGGCCGCGGCGCCGACCGGCAGGTTCCCGGTGGGCGGGGCGTCCTCGGTGCCGGGCGTCGTGACGGCGGCGCGTACCGCCTCGGGGGTGGCGCCGAGGTCGGCGAGCGCCTGGATGGCGAGCGTGTCGGGCTGGGCCAGGAGCCCGAGGACGAGGTGCTCGGGCCCGATGGCGGCGTGCCGTCCGGCGCGGGCCTCCTCCTGGGCGGCGCTGACCGCGTTGCGGGCGCGCGGGGTGAAGCGGGTGAAGCCGGACTCGGTGAGGTCGAAGTCCTCCGGGCCCTTGGGGACGAAGCGTTTCTGGGCGGCCTGCTTGGTCACGCCCATGTGCCGCCCGATGTCCGTCCACGACGCGCCCGCCCGCCGGGCCTGGTCGACGAAGTGGCCGATGAGGTGGTCGGCGACGTCGTCGAGGTGCGCGGCGACGGTCACGGCGTGTTCGAGGTGCTGGAGCGGGTCGCTCCCGGGGTGCTGGTTCTTGACGAAGTCGATGAGGTCGTCGAGCCGTACGGCGTGTGTGTCCATGCGTCAACGGTAGGTTGACGCCCGCGGCATCGTCAACCACGCGTTGACGAATGGACAGTTCTTGACCGCTCGTTCTGCTATGGCCTAGGGTCGCGATCATGGCGAGGACCAAGGAGTTCGACCCCGACACCGCGCTCCTCGCGGCGCTCGAACTGTTCTGGGAGCGGGGCTACGAGGCGACCACCATGTCCATGCTCGTCGAACGCCTCGGCGTGGCACGGGCGGGCATCTACGCGGCCTTCGGCAGCAAGCACGACCTCTACCTGCTCGCACTGCGCCGCTACGGCGAGCAGCGCGACCCGGTGCTGCTGGAGGAGCTGTCCCGGCCCGGCCCCGCACTCCCCGCCGTCCGCGCGCTGGTCGAGCGCTTCGCCGCGGAGTCCGCGGACGACGGGCTGCGCCGCGGCTGCTTCGTGACCAACACCGCCGTCGAGCTGGCCCCGCGCGACAGCGCCGCCGCACGCCAGGTGGAGGCCGGCTGGGCCGTCCTGGAGACCGCACTGACCTCCGCGCTGCTGCGCGCCCGGGCGCAGGGCGAGCTGCCCGCCGGGCGGGACCCGCGGGGGCTCGCCAGGATGCTGCTGGTGCTGCTCCAGGGGATGCGGGTCGTGGGCAGGGCCGGCGCGGACCCGGAGCGGTCGCGGGACGCGGCGGCGCAGGCGCTCGCCCTCATCGGCTGAGACCCCGCCCCCCCGACTCCTCCCCGCTCCCCACCGATCCCCCTTCGCCCCTCAGGCGCGCCGGCCCCCGGATCCGGGTCGGCGTGCGCCCTCTTTCAAGAATGTTCGTTCTCATACCAGGAGACGCAATGTCCGACAGGTTCACCGGCCAGGCCGTGCTCGTCACCGGCGGCGGCAGCGGTATCGGGCGGGAGGTCGCCCTCGCCTTCGCCCGCGAGGGCGCCCGGGTCGCGGTCGCCGGCCGCACCCGCGAGACTCTCGACGAGACCGCCGCGCTCGTCGCGGCCGCCGGTGGCACGGCGGTCGCCGTCACCGCCGACATCACCGCCGCGGCGGACGCCGAGCGCATGGTCGCCGAGGCAGCCGGCCGGCTCGGCGGCCTGGACGTCGCCGTCAACGGCGTCGGCGTCCTCCTCGCGCCAGGCCCCGTGGGCGACATGGCCGAGGACGTCTGGCGGCGCACCCTGGACACCAATCTCACCGGGCTGTGGCTGTCGATGAAGTACGAGATCGCGCGCATGCGCGAGGCCGGCGGCGGCGCCATCGTCAACATCGCCTCCAACATCGGCGCCCACCGCCGGGCTGCGGGCCTGGGCGCCTACGCGGCGAGCAAGGCCGCGGTCAGCGTGCTGACGCGCACCGCGGCGCTCGACCACATCGCGGAGGGCATCCGCATCAACGCCGTCAGCCCCGGCCCGGTCGACACCCCGATGTCCACCCGCCCCGGCGAGACCGCGGCCCGGAAGGCGGAGCGGCTGCGCGCGCAAGTGCCGCTCGGCCGGGCCGCGAGCACCGCGGAGGTCGCCTCGGCGGTGCTCCACCTGGCCTCCCGCGAGGCGGGGGCCACCGTCGGCACCGACCTGGTCCTGGACGGGGGCGCCACCGCGTAGGGCCGGGAGGGACCGGGGCGGATCAGGGGCGGGCCGCGGTGTCCGGGGCGCGCGGGACCGGGCGCCGTGCCGCGGGCACGCACCCGCGGGCGGTCCGGGCGGCGGGCTCCACGGCGGGTCCGGCCACGGCGGGCTCCGCCGCGGGGACCGGTACCGGTCCGGCCACGGCGGGCTCCACAACCGGTGCCAGCCAGCCGTGGAAGAGCGCGTGCAGCGCCTCCGCCCCGACCAGCGGCCCCTGCGGCAGCGGCAGATCGGCCGGCGAGAGGAGGAAGGGGTGCGACTGCGGGCCGCCCAGCCCGCCGTGCGAGCCGGCCTGCTCCTCGAAGGCGTGCACGCTGCCGCGCGCGTCCACCGCGGAGTTGACCATCAGATCGGCGGTGTGCGGGAAGCCGTCCGCCCGCAGCACCGCCGCCGCGGCACCGGGCCCGAAGCGGGCCAGCGGATCGGGCCCCGTGACCCGGCCGGTGGCGAGTTCGTGCTCGCCGCCGTCCGCGCCGAGCACCAGCGGACCGCGCTCGGCGCTGCGCACCAGCACGAAGCCGACACCCGGGTGCGCGGTCAGCGCGGGCAGCAGACCGGGGCTGCGGCGGCTGATCTCCTCCAGCGTCGCCCGCCCCGGGATGTCCGGGAAGGCCACCAGGCCGAGGTTGCCCGACGCGAGCACGACCGGCTCGGACCGCGGGCCCCCGCACTCCGCCTCCTCCGGCGCCCGCCGCCCGCGCTCCGGCCGGCGCAGCGCGCTGCGGGCCGCCGCACGCGCCTCCGTGCCCGTGCGCCGCCGGTGCCCGTGGCTCGCCGGCGGCAGCCCGCACCCGCGGCGGACCACCTCGCGCAGCCCCTCGCCGTACGTGTCCTCGAACGTCGCGCCACCGCTCTGCCCGTGGTCGGACAGCAGCACGAAGCGGTAGGCGCGGGGGGCGTAGCGCGCGGCGCCGGCGATCAGCCGGATCGAGCGGTCCAGCCGCGCGAGGACCTTGCGGGCGTCCCGGCTGTGCGGGCCCGAGTGGTGCGCCACCTCGTCGTAGGCGACCAGGTCGGCGTACACGGCTGTGCGCCCGGCGAGCATGTCGCCGACCACCGCGGCCACCGCCACGTCCCGCTCCACGACGGTGGCGAAGGCCCGCAGCACCGGGTACAGCCCGCCGCGGCCGATCCGCGGCCGGTCCCCGCGCAGCCGCGACGCCGTCGACTCGCCGATCTCCCGCCCCACCTCGGCGGCGAAGGACCAGGCCGTGCGGACCGCGTTCGCCGGGTCCGAGAAGTACGCGAAGTAGCCGGAGCGCGAGCGGCTGAACTTGCCGCGCTGCGCCGCGACCGACATCACGAGGGCCGACTGCTCGGCCCCGCCGGTGAAGAGGTTGCCGCGGCTCGCGCCGTCCGCCGCCAGCAGCCCCGGGCAGCCGGTGCGGGCCACCGCCCGGCGCTCCAGCTCGGCCGCGCTGGACGGGCGGTTGCACACCATGACCTGCCCGGTCTCCTTCTCGAACCACCGGAAGGCGGGCACGTCGTGGTTGCTGCCGTGCAGGATCGCGAGCTGGCTCGCGCCCGTCTGGCTGCTCCAGTCCGTACGCCACGCGGTCAGCCGGTGGGTGCCGTCCGCGAGCCAGCCCGCGAGCGTCGGCATCGCCGGGGAGCCGCCGGTGAGCGCGTCGCGCAGCACGTCGTGGCCGACGCCGTCGAGCTGGAGGAAGACCGTGCCGGGCGACACCGGCGGCGGCGGGTCGCCCGCCCGGCGCCGCCGCCGGCCCGCGAGCCGTGCCAGCCGCCGCCCGTAGGCGGCGTCGTCCCGCACGGCGAGCGCGGTGCTCGTCGCGGACGAGGCCGCGGACATCACCGCCGCGATCACCACGGCCGTCGCGGGCGTGACCTCGCCGCGGCCGCCCGGCGTGAGGTCGAGCGCGACCAGCAGCAGGGAGCCGTTGAGGAAGAACACGAGCGCGCCCAGCACCAGCGCGGGCACCAGCAGCAGCGCTCTGACCAGCAGCGGCCACACCAGGGCGCTCAGCACGCCGAAGGCGCCCGCGCCGTACGCCGCCGTCACGGCGATCTGCGTCGGGCTGTCCCCGCTCGGCGCCTCGATCCGGAAGTCCGGCAGCAGCCAGGCCAGCACGGCGAGGGTGGCGGTGGCGACCGTCCACACGACGACGACACGCCCGGCCGCCCGCAGAGCAGCGCGCCCCGCGGCCCGTTCCCGCTTCCCACCCGGCTGAGGCACGGCTCCACCCTGCCACATGCCCCGCGGGACCTGCGCGGACGTCCCCGCGGCTCGCTCCTCCCGGCCCGTGGGCGGGGCGGAAGGGCCCGGGGCGGAGGGGGGACCCGCGGCCGTTCCCGGGCCGTCCCGCGCCCCCGGGCCGGCCTCCGCGCGGCCCGCACGGAGGGCCGGGCAGGCCGTGCGGGCCTGGTGGGAACGGGCTGCGGGGCGCGGCGTACGGTGCGGGGAGGGGTGGTGAGAGGAGTGGGGCCGTGGGCGTGGAGATCACGTGGTGGGGGCACGCGACGGTGGGCGTGCGGGACTCCGGGGTGACGGTGCTGACCGATCCGGTGTTCGCGCGGCGGCTCGCGCACCTGCGGCGGCGCCGTGGGGACGTGCCGCCGGCCGGGGCGGCGCGGGCCGACGTCGTCCTCGTCTCGCACCTGCACGCCGACCACCTGCACGTCGGATCGCTGGCCCGGCTCGCCCCCGGCACACCGGTGCTGCTGCCGCGGGGCGCCGGCGCGGCCGTGCCGGCGCTGCGGCGGGTACGGGACCGGCTGCGGCTGACCGAGGTGGCGCCCGGTGACACCTTCGCCGCCGGTGCGGTGACCGTGCGCGTCGTGCCCGCCGCGCACGACGGGCGGCGCGTGCCGTTCGGGCCGCAGCGGGCGCCCGCGCTCGGATACGTCGTGGAGGGCGCCGCGCGCACGTACTTCGCCGGTGACACCGGGCTCTTCGACGGCATGGCCGAGGCCGTGGGGCCGTGCGACGCCGCGCTGCTCCCGGTCGGCGGCTGGGGCCCCTTCCTCGGCCACGGCCACCTCGACCCCGCGCGCGCCGCCCGGGCCGTCGCCCGGCTGCGGCCGCGGGTCGCGGTGCCGGTGCACTACGGGACGTTCTGGCCGATCGGGATGGACGCCGTGCGGCCGCACGAATTCCACTCGCCCGGCGAGGAATTCGCGCGGCTCGCCGCCCGGACGGCGCCGCGCGTCGCCGTGCACTGCCTCGCACACGGCGGGAGCGTGGTCCTCCCCGACGCCGCGGGGCGGGGGACGTCCGGGTGATCGCGTTCCTGGCCACGGCCGCGGCCACCCGCCCGCCGTCCTCCGAGAGCACCCAGCAGGCCGTCGGCTACCCCTCGCTCTTCCTGCTCGTGGTGCTGGGCTCGCTGGTGCCCGTCGTGCCGACCGGGGCGATCGTGTCCGGCGCCGCGGTGGTCGCCTTCCACCAGACCGACCCCTTCGCCCTGCTCGGCGTCTTCTGCGTCGCCTCGTTCGCGGCGCTCACCGGCGACGTGGGCCTCTATCTGCTGGGGCTGCGCGGTGCGCGGTCCCGCGGCGGGTCGCGGTGGCTGCGGCGGCTCCAGGAGCGGGCGGACGAGCGGACGCTCGCGACGGCGCAGCGGCGGCTGGAGGAGCACGGGGCCGCCGTGCTCGTGCTCTCCCGGCTGGTGCCGGCGGGGCGGATCCCGGTCATGGTCGCGTGCCTGCTCGCGGGGATGCCGCTGCGGAGGTTCGTGCGGGGTGACGTCTTCGCGTGCGTGGCGTGGGCGGCGACGTACCAGCTCATCGGGATCCTGGGCGGCTCCCTCTTCCCCGAGCCCTGGCAGGGCGTGGCCCTCGCCGTCGGCCTGACCTTCGCGATCGCCGGCGTCCCGGCCCTCCTCCGCCGCGTGCGGTCCTGACGGCCGGGAGGCCCCGGGCCCGCCCCCACGGCCTTCCCGCCGTCGCGGCTCGCGGGGTTCACCGCCGCCCCGGGCCGCCCCCTGCGCGGCACGCGCCGCCCTCTCCCGCTCCGGCGGCGCGGGGACAAAAGCGCCCGCGTACCGCGCCTCAGGGGGTGGCCCGGGGCGTCCTCGGCGTCCCGTGGACGACACGGGACGCCCCGACGGGGAGGTCCCAGAGGGAGGCGCGGGGCAGGCCGGCGGCGTCCCAGGCGGCGTGGAGGCGGGTGAGCGGTTCGAGCGGCGGCTCCCCGGAGAGCAGGAACGTCGCCCAGTGCATGGGCGCCATGACCGCGGCCCCGAGGTCGAGGAAGGCCTGCACGGCTTCCTCCGGGTCGACGTGCACCGCCTTGAGCAGCCGGCGCGGCGCGTACGCCCCGATGGGCAGCAGCGCCACGTCGATCCCGGGATAGGCGCGCCCGATCCGCGCGAAGCAGTCCCCGTACCCGGTGTCCCCGGCGAAGTAGAGCCGGGGCCCGGCGGGGTCGGTGATGACCCAGCCGCCCCACAGCGAGCGGCAGGTGTCGGTGAGGGCGCGCCTGCTCCAGTGGTGGGCGGGCACGAAGCCGAAGCGGACGCCGCCGATCTCGGTGGCCTCCCACCAGTCGAGTTCCGTGACCCGGGAGAAGCCCCGGCGGCGGCACCAGGCGCCGAGCCCGGCGGGCACGAGCAGCGGGGTGCTGCGCGGGAGCCGGCGCAGGGTGGGGGCGTCGAGGTGGTCGTAGTGGTTGTGGCTGATGACGACCGCGTCGACGGGCGGCAGCTCCTCCCAGGGCACGCCCACCGGTGTGACACGGGCGGGCGTCGCCGGGATGCGGCGCGACCAGACGGGGTCGGTGAGCACGGTCAGGCCCCCGACACGCAGCACCCAGCTGGCGTGTCCGGCCCAGGTCACCGCGAGGGTTCCGGGCCCGGCGTCGGGCAGCGGGCCGGGGTCCACGGGCAGCAGCGGCACCTGGCGCAGGGTGTCGGCGGGCGGGCGGACGACGCATTCGCGGACGGCGCGGACGAGCGTGCGCAGCCCCGGCCGGGGCTCGGTGAGCCGGTCGGCGAAGGATTTCGGCCAGGTCCTGCGCTCGCCCTGCGGGCGCGGCGCGGGCGCGGTGGTGGCCGGCATCCGTTCGCTCTGATCGGTCATCGGGACTCCGTGCGGGGTGCGGGTTCGTGCGGTCGGTGCTCCGGCGGGTCGGTTTGCCGCGGGGATACGCGCTGACGCCTCGAACGTAAGTCAGGCCGGGCCGCCCCGCGATCCCACGCCCGCCGAACCGCTGACCGCGTCCGTGCCGGTCAGCGCCGCGACGGCGGCGCCGAGCGCGGCGAGGGCCGCCGCCACGTGGGGGACGGCGAGCGGGTCGGCGGCGGTGAGCGCGGTGCGGCGCTCGTGGTCGGTGCGGCCGTGCAGCGCGCCGGTGGCGATCCTGACCCGGGGCTCGGCGGGGTCGTCGCCGAAGCGGTGGCCGCCGGGGACGGCGCGGCCCAGGGCCGCGCCGAGGCGCGCTTCGAGGGCGGGCGCGTCAAGCCCGGGGGCGTCGAGCCGCGGGTAGAGGGAGAAGCCGGCCTTCGGGGGCCGGCACACGCCGCCCGCGCCGGTGACCGCCCGGTGCGCGGCGGCGGCGGTGCGGGCGTGCAGGCGGTTCGCGGCGGCGGCGAAGGCGGTGACCTCGGCCGGCTCGGTGAGGACGTACGCGGCCGCGGCGGCGACGGGCGCGGGCAGGACGGCGCGCAGCGCGGCGAGGGCGGCGGCGGTGCGCTGCCGCCACGCGGTGCCGTGCGCGGTGGCGGGGAAGCGGGCGAGGGCGCACGGCACGCCGGCGGGGACGAGGGTGGCGCCCAGGTCGGTGAGCACCACCGTGTGGTCGGGGAGCATCTCGGCGGGGCTGAGCAGCACGGTGTCGCGGTGGTGCAGGGTGCCGGAGTAGGTCTCGTCGGAGACGATCAGGAGCCCGGCCTCCGCGGCCGCCTCGCACGTCTCGTGCAGCAGTTCGGGCGCGGTGACGGTGCCGGTGGGGTCGTCGGCCGCGGACAGCACGAGCATCCGCGGGTCCGCACCGGCGGCGCGCGCCCGGCGGACGGCCTCCAGCAGCGCGAACGGGTCGGGCACCCCGCCGCCCTCCGGCGCGCTCGGCACGGCGTGCACGGGCCGGCCGACGACCGCGGCGACGGGGGCCTGCCACGCGGGCGCGGGGCGCGCGAGGACGGGATCGCCGCCGGCGGCGGCGAGCAGCGCGAGCAGCAGCGGTTCCGCGCCGGGTGCGGCGAGCACCTGGGAGGGGCCGCTCCACAGGCCCCGCCGGGTGAAGTAGCCGCAGGCGGCGTCCAGCAGCCGGGACCCGCCGCCCGGTGCGTCGCTGCCCGAGGCGGCGGACAGGTGGGCGTCCCAGTACGCGGGCACCGGCAGGCCGGGGTCGGGCCGGCCTCCGTACGGCACGCTGATCGCCATGTGCGCACCTCCGCTCGGCGCTCCGCGGGGTCGCCCCCGAGGAGGTGGACGCCCCACGAGGCCACCCTCCCTCGCTCCGGCGCTTCCTGCCACCGGCGGGGCGGGGCGCCCCCGGGCCGCCCTTCCCCGCCGTCGTGGCCGGTCGCGCGGTCCCCGCCGCCCCCGCGCCCACCGGTGGCGGGGGTTCCGGGGGCTCCGGGCGGGGTCAGAGGCCCAGGAGGGCGGGGAGGGCGCGCATGTCGGTGAAGAGGGTGGTGCCGGGGCCGGCGAGGCGGGGGGCGGGGATGAGGCCGCCGACGTACGCGAAGGCGGGGATGCCGGCGGCGCGGGCGGCGGCGATGCCGTGGGGGCTGTCCTCGACGACGGCGCAGCGGGCGGGCGGGACGCCGAGGGTGCGGGCGGCGTGCAGGAAGAGGTCGGGGGCGGGTTTGCCGCGGGGGACGTCTTCGGCGCTGAAGATGCGGCCCGCGAAGCGGTCGTGGAGGCCGGTCCGGCCGAGGGTGCGGCGCAGCCCCTCGTGACCGGTGCTGGACGCGACACACATGGGCACCCCGCGGGCGGCGAGCGCGTCGAGGGCGGCCTCGATGCCGTCGACGGCCGTCAGCCCGGCGTCGAGGGCGGCGCGCACCCGGCGGCGCCATTCGGTGTCCCAGCCGTCCGGTAGCGGGCGGCCGAGGTGCGCGGCGATGTCGGCGCCGATGTCCGCGAAGGACCGGCCGACGAGGAGCTCGACGGCCTCCTCCCGGGACACGGGCCGGCCCAGGGCGGCGAGCATCTCCACGTCGATGTCGACGACGAGCCGCTCACTGTCGACGAGAACGCCGTCGCAGTCGAAGATGACCAGGTCGGGGGGCTGCACGGGGCCGTGGTTCACCCGCGTGAGCGTACCGGGTGCGTGCGCGGCCCGGCGCAGGGTAACCGATCCCGCATGGTTGCACAGGGACACCCTGCCCGCGGTGGACGCGGCTGGAAGGCGTGGGACGCGGCGCTGTTCGCCGCAGTGGCTCGGCAGCGCTGGCCCGGTGCCGAGCCGGTGCTGCCCCGGCTGAGCCGGGCGGCGGACCACGGCCGGCTGTGGGGCGCGGTGGCGGCGGGCATGGCGGTCGCCGGCGGGCGCGACGGGCGGCGGGCGGCGCTGCGGGCCGCGGGGTCGCTGGCCCTGGCGTCGCTGGTCGCGAACACGGCCGGCAAGGGCGCCTTCCGCCGGGCGCGGCCGCTGCTGGACGCCGTCCCGGTGATACGTCAGCTGCGCAGGCAGCCCGTGACCTCGTCCTTCCCCTCGGGGCACTCGGCGTCGGCGGCCGCCTTCGCGGCCGGGGCGGCACTGGAGTCGCCGGGGTGGGGCGCGGCCGTCGCGCCGGTCGCCGCGAGCGTGGCCTTCTCCCGCGTCTACACCGGTGTCCACTATCCGAGTGACGTCCTGGCGGGCTGCGCGCTCGGCGTGGGGGCCGCGCTGGTGGTGCGGGCGCTGCTGCCGCCCGCGCCGGGCACCCCGGACCAGGGGCCCGCCACGCGGGTGCCGTTCCTGCCCGAGGGGCGCGGGCTGCACGTGGTGGTGAACACCGCCTCCGGCCCTCCGCCCCTGCTGACGGCGCCCGCGGTGCGGATCGCCGGGGCGCTGCCGCAGGCCTGCGTCGACGAGTGCACCGAGGACGACGACCTGGCGGAGCTGCTGGAGAAGGCGGCGACCGCCGCCGCGGCGCGGGACGGCGCGCTGGGGGTGTGCGGCGGCGACGGCACGGTGCGGCTCGCGGCGGCGGTCGCGCTGCGGCACGGGCTGCCGCTGGCGGTCTTCCCGGGCGGGACGTTCAACCACTTCGCCGGGGATCTGGGCCTGCGCAGCGTGGAGGAGACGGCGGCGGCGGTCCTGGAGCAGCGGGCCGGGAAGGTGGACGTGGCGGCCACCACGGCGCTGGGCACCGGTTCGGTGGAGGTGGCCGAGCCCTTCCTGAACACCTTCAGCATCGGCTCGTACCCGGATCTGGTGCGGGTGCGCGAGCGCTGGTCGCGGCGGGTCGGGGCGTGGCCGGCGAGCGTGCTGGCCGCCGTCCACGTGCTGCGGACGTGCCGTCCGGTGGATGTGGAGATCAACGGCCGCAGGCGCTCGGTGTGGCTCCTCTTCGCGGGGAACTGCCGGTACTCGAGCCTGGGCCCGGCGCCGGTGCGCCGCCGCGACCTGACCGACGGGCGGCTGGACGTGCGGATCGTCTCCGGCGGGAGGTTCGCCAGGACGCGGCTGCTGGGCGCGGCCCTGACGGGCGTGCTCGCCCGGACCCCGGTGTACGAGACCGCGCTGGTGCGGCGGCTGCGGGTGCGGGTGCCGGGTGACGGAGTGCACCTGGCGTGCGACGGGGAGGTGACCGCGGCGCCGCGGGAACTGCTGCTCGACAAGGTGCCGGGCGGTCTCGTGGTCTACCGCGGACGCGGCTGAGCGCGGCGGTCCGGCCCCGCGGGGCCGGACCGCCGGCCGGGGTCAGTTGCTGCCGCCGATGAGCCCGGCGAGGGCGCGCACACCCTGGCCGGAGATGCTGAGGGAGTCGGCGTTGCCGGTGTCGATGGACAGGATCAGGTCGTCGGAGGGCCAGGCGCCGCTGAGCGCCGCGAGCTGGACCAGCCGGTAGCGGCGGGTGGTGGGCAGGGCCTCGGCCATCCGGGTCTCCGAGGTGAAGACGGGGACGAGCTGCCGGCCGTCGTCCTGCTCGTAGACGGGCAGCTGGATCTCCCGCGGGAGTTCGGCGCCGCCGGGCTGCTCGTCGCCGCCCGGCACCGGCAGCAGCACGTCGCTCACCGCAAGGGTGCTGAGGGCGACGACGTTCTCGCTGCCGCTCGCGATCTCGTGCAGCGCGCGCTGGGCGGGGGGAAGGGCGCCGTCGGGGCTCATGTCGTCGGTCATCGCTGAGGTCCTCTCGCCGCGGGGGCGGGTCTGCGGCCGCCGGCCGGACCCGCGGCCGCGTGGTCGGGCTTACGCGTGCGGTTGTCTCGCTGACCCCCGCCGCGTACCCGTCCCCGGCCCGTCCATGCGGGACCGGGCGCCGGAAACGGCGCGGGCCCGGCCCGGGCGTGCCGGTGCCGGGCCCGCGCGGGGCCTCACTCGTACTCGGTACCGCCCTTGCGGGTCAGGTACGCGTCGCCGACCACCTTGGCGATGGCCCGGCCGCCGACGACGGGGCTGTACGTGCCGTCTGCGGTACGGACGACCACGCCCTCGCGGATGTGCACCTCGCGGCCGGAGACCGTCTCACGGCCCTGCGCGAGCTCCAGCACCCGGTCCAGGTCGAAGGGGCCGTGGTAGAGCCGCGGGACGAGCGGCAGGTCGCCGACCGGCAGCTCCGCCGGATCCAGCCAGCACAGCCGGCCGTCGATGTCGGCGCACACGTCGAAGGCGGCGTAGCCGGGCAGTTCGCGGCGCGCGTCGACGCCGTAGCCGAGGTCCTGGACACCGCCGCCGTAGACCTCGCCGTAGATGCCGATCCGGGCCGCGCCGAGGGTGCGGGCCAGCTCCGCGGCGAGTTCGGGCAGGCCGTAGCCGCGGACGGCGCGCCAGTAGAGGTTGCCGGGGGCCTCGGTGAGGGCGAGGCGCTGCGAGCCGAGGCCCTTGGACGTCACGTGGACGGCGCCGTCTTCCGCGTAGTACGTGAGGCAGCAGGCGGTGCCGTGCAGCTTCTCGGTGACGGTGACGAGGTCGCCGGCGGCGAAGATGCCGGGGTGGCGCTTGAGGTTCTCGATGTCGGTCCAGGGCAGCAGGTCGGGCGCGGACTCGACGTCGCCGCTCATCGACACCGGCACCGGCGGCACCCACTTGGTGATGCCGAGCGCCTCCGCGAAGTCCTCGCCCTCGGCGGCGGCGCGTTCCAGGTCGGTGCCGCCCAGTGCGGCCGGGCGGCAGACGATGCCCTGCGACAGCTCCCCGCGCAGCCGTACCGCCTTGACGCGGTTGGCGGCGCTGCCCGCGAGCCGTCCGGTCAGGCCCAGCTCGCCGATCAGCGGATCGGGCAGGACGGCCTGCTCGGGGATGTAGACGGCGAAGTCCCCGGTGCGGAAGGCACCCTTGGCGACGACCGCGCGGTACAGGCCGACCTGCGCCAGCTCCAGTGCGTCGGCGTTCGGATGCTCCGTGACGGTGAGCCGCTCGGCGGTCACCCGCAGTGTGGACATGGCTGTCCCCTCCCCCGGTGGTGTGCTGGTGGTCGCCCCCGGACCGGCCGGGGGCGCGCAGACCACTGTGGCCGCACGGGTCACGCGCGGGCCAACGGTTTTCCCCGTGGGAGGGGCGGCAGGTGACGGCCGGTCAGCTCCCCTCGGGGCGCATCAGGAAGTCGTAGTGCGCCGGCAGCGGGTGCGCGGCGCGGGCCTTCGCCCGTACCGCGTCGGTGACCACGCCCTCCCCGGCGACCAGCCGCTCGGCCACCGCGGCCCAGGTGTCGCTCAGCTCCTCGGCGCCTTCCCGCAGGTCGGCGACGACGATGCCCTCGTCCAGCAGGGCGCGGGCGGCGGGGGCGTCGCCGAGGGCCAGCGCGGTACGGGCGCGCAGCAGCCGGATCCGGCCGTCGTCGAACGGGGCGCCGCCGTCGAGGGCGGGCGCGGCGAGCAGCCGCGCCGCCTCGTGCGCGCGGCCGGCGTCCAGCAGCACGGGGACGGCCTCGGCGAGCAGCGCGCGCTGCACGTCGCGCACCTGCGGACCGTACTGCGCGGCGGTGGCGGCCAGGTCGTCCCAGGCGGCGGTGTAGCGGTCGGCGGCCTGGCCGGCGCGGCCCTCGGTGACGTCGGCGACGGCGAGCGCGCGGGCCGCCCACGGCGAGGGGTGGGCGGCGAGCGAGCGCTCCCAGCTGCGCACGGCCTGCGCACGGTCGCCGGCGGCCCACTGGGCGATGCCGAGGTAGTAGTCGCGGAACCACTCGTTGCCGGGGTAGGTGTCGGCGGATTCCAGCAGCTCGCGCCACTGCGGGGCGACCAGGGCGGGGCCGGGCGCGGCGCCGGCCGGGGGCCGCGGGAAGACGCCGGCCAGCAGCAGTTCGAGCCAGGGCTTCTGCTGCTCGCCGAGCGTCGTGGCGTCGAAGGGCGTGCCGGGCAGCCGCAGGTGGCCGCGCTCGGCCTCCAGCGCACCCCAGCCGGATCCGGTGCGCAGGATCTCCTTGGGCTCGGCGTCGGCGTGCCCGAGCCAGTCGGCGTAGGCCGTGTCGACGGCGGCGCGGGGCAGCGCGGCCTCCAGCCGGGCCGCGGCCTCGGCGCGCGCGGCGCCCCAGTCGGCGCCGTGCACCGGCCCGGGATCGGCGGCCAGCGGGCCGTAGGCCTCAAGCCAGGACAGGTCGGTGTCGGCGGGCATCGGGATGTGCTCGAACTGGGTACGGGCCAGGCCCGCCTGGATCTCCAGGTAGCCGCCGGTGCCCGGTTCGGTGAGCCACTCCTGCCAGCGGCTGCCGCCGCGCCCGCGGCCCCACCAGAAGATCTTCCGGCCGCGCAGCAGGTCGGTGGAGGTCTGGACGAGGCCCTGCCCGTCGCCGTCGAGGGCCGCGATCCAGCGGCGGTCGTCACCGCGGATGTCGAGGAAGTAGTCGGCGGCGTGCTCCGAGCCACCGGGGTAGCTGACGTCGGCGCCGCCGGGCACGGGCACCGGCATGCCGACCTGCCGCAGCCGGCGCTCGTGCCCGAAGTGCCAGGCCGCCTGCGCGGGCGCCAGGACGCGGGTGCGGTCGGTGTCCGGCACCGCGGTGTTGGACCACCAGTACGCGGGCACGGTGCGGTCGTGCGGGTTGCGCACCCGGATGCCGACGTAGAGGAAGTCGGAGTCCTCCGGCAGCCAGAAGTCGATCTGGAAGGCCAGGTCGCGCAGCCGCTCCCACTCCCACAGCCGCAGCATCTCGCCGCCGTCCGGGGCGGGCACCTTGGCGGCGTGCAGCGGGGCGCAGGTGTGCGCGGCGTGGCCGGTGGCGCCGAGGTTCCACTCGACCCCGCCGGAGAACCAGGCGCCGGCCAGTGCGAAGTCGGCGGGCTGGAACACCGGGTTGCGGTAGAGGAGTTCGCGCCCGGTGGCCTTGTGGACGAGCGAGTACAGCCGGCCGCCGAGGCCGGGCAGCACGGTGGCGCGCAGCCGGCCGTTCTCGATCACGAGCGCGTCCAGGTCGGCGGGCGCGCGGTCCCGGCCGTAGGCGTCGAGGACGCGCACGGGCAGCACCGTGCGCAGCGGCGCGTAGCCGATCTGCCGGGCCATGTCGGCGGGCAGCCCCGCGAGGTCGGCCGGGTCGATCCGGTGCAGCTCGCTGTTCGGGTGCAGGGCGGGCAGCGGATTCTCCGGGCCGAGCGGGGCGGCCGGTATGCGCACCGTCGTGCTGGTCACGGTCGTAGCCAAGGCCACCTCATCCGGTTCTCGCTGGTGGGCCGCACCGCGCGGCTGCGGTGGGCCGCCCGCGGGGCGGGTGTGCCCCGCGGGTTGGACGATCACCATGGAACAGCCTCGGCGGCGCTGTGAACAGGCCCCCCTTGGCCGGGTTCGGTCAAAGCCCCGGGAGCCGCCCCTCGTTGCGGGGCGCGGGCGGACCGGACGAGCCGGGCGGCGGGGGACGGTGTGTCGTACGTCACTGCTACAACGGAGTACATGAAGACGCCCCCGCCGTCGTCGCCGTTGCCGTCCCGGCCCTCGCCTCCGTCGTCCTCCTCCCCCGGCTCCCCCGGCTCCCCCGGCAGCCCCGGCAGCCTGTCCGGCACCCCGTCCGCCGCAACGCCGCACCGGCCGGACGCCTTCGACGGCCGGCTCCGGCTGATCGAGGAGCGGTCCGCCGCGCTGCGGTCGGCGGTGCGCGCGGCGCCGGCGGGCGCGGGCGTCCCCGGCTGCCCGGACTGGACGGTGGCGGATCTGGTGGCGCACGTGGGGGCGACGCAGCGCTTCTGGGCCGCGGTCGTCGCCGCGAGCCCGGCCCGGCGGCCGCTCGCCGACCGGGAGGTGCCGCGGCGCGCCCCCGAGGGCGACCTGCTGGAGTGGTCGGCGGCCGGCACCGCGGAGCTGGTCGGGGCGCTGCGCGCCGCGGGGCCCGGGGCGCCGTGCTGGACGTGGTGGGCGGAGTCGGGGACCCGCGCCACGGCGGGGGCGGTGGCGCGGCAGCAGGTCCGGGAGGCGGCCGTGCACGCACGGGACGCGCAGGGGGCCGCGGGGGCGCCCGAGCCGGTGCCGGCGGAAGTGGCGCTGGACGCGCTGGACGAGATGCTGCACGCCGCCTTCGGCGCGATGGACGGCTGGCCGGACTCCCCCGCCCGGGTCGCCCTGGTGGCCGACGAGGGCCGCGCCTGGACGCTGATACTCGACGCGACGGGCGCCTCGGCGATCCGCGGCTCGGCGGGCGCGGGCCGCCCGGAGGCGGACGCGACGGTGTCCGCGCCCGCGAGCGACCTGCTGCTGGCGCTGCACCGCCGGCTGCCCTGGGACGAGGACGGCGCGCTGCGGGTCACCGGGGAGGCCGCCCTGGTCCGGCAACTGGCGGTCTGGTCGCCGCTGGGCTGACCACGTAATGTCCTGAGTGGGGGTGATGTCCATGTCAGGACGGCACCGGCACACGGCCCCGGCGGGCCGGGCGGTCCTCGTGTGGTTAGGGGCGGCGTGGCTGCCCCTGGCGGCAGCCTGCTCGGCGGGCGGCCACGGCGCCGCGCGGGACCCGGCGCCCCCCGCGGCCTCCCCCGGCCCGCCGGTCGGCAGCATCGCCCACCCCCGGCCAGTGACCTGCGCCGACGGCCGCACGACGGGAGCCGGCGGCAGCGCCGTGGACCGCCCGTGGGCCCCTGCCGTGCCGGCGGCGCCCACCGCGAAGGACGTCACGGTGGGCCCGCTCACCCTGCACGGCCTGCGGGCGCTGGAGGACGGCGACCAGGACGCGTACGGCGTCCACGACGCGGACGGCTGGCACTACACGACCGGCGCGACCCTCGGTTCCGGCGGCCCGGTCACCGTGCTGATCGGGGCCGAGCAGCGGGCCCGCGCCGGCCTGGAGTTCGGCGGGGACCAGGGCCTGGCGCCGGCCCCCGCGGTGACCTTCCAGGGCTGCCCCGGCGGGGCCACCTCCTACCTGGGGGCCTTCTTCGTCGCGGGCGACGGCCGGGCGTGCGTGCCGCTGGACATCCGAGCGGGTGACGGCGCGCCGCAGCGCGTGGTGATCTCCTTCTTCGCGGGCCCCTGCCCCGCTTAGTCTGAGCCCATGACGGAGCCGACCCCCGAGCAGGAACCCGCGCACGACCCGGAGGTCCTGCAACTCGCCTCCCAGGTCTTCGACCTGGCGCGGCAGGGCGACACCGACCGGCTCGCCGCCTACGTCGACGCGGGGGTCCCGGCGAACCTGACCAACGACCGCGGCGACACCCTGCTCATGCTGGCCGCCTACCACGGCCACGCGCCCGCCGTCAGGGCGCTGCTGGAGCGCGGGGCGGAGCCCGACCGGGCCAACGACCGCGGCCAGACCCCGCTGGCGGGGGCGGTCTTCAAGGGCGAGGACGACGTGGTCGCCGCGCTCGTCCAGGCGGGCGCCGACCCGGAGGCGGGAGCGCCCTCGGCCGTGGACACCGCCCGGATGTTCGGCAAGGACGCGCTGCTGGAGCTGTTCGGGGCCCGCTGACGGCCGGCCCCCTCGCGTGCGCCCGCCCTCAGGAGAGCGCGGCGTGGCGGGCGGCGAGCCGCCGCGCGCCCGCTCCGGTCAGCGAGCCGTGCAGCCGCAGCCGGGCGACACCGCCGTCCGGGAGGATGTCGAGCCGGGCGTGGGTCGCGGGCGTCGGGGGCGTCAGGAAGCGGTGGACGGTGTCCGGTTGCAGCCGTACCCGGCCGAGGAGCCGGGTCCAGGACGTGCTGTCACCGTCCGCGGCCTGCGGGGAGTCCCGGTCCTGCGGGGATTCACGGTCCTGCGGCGAGTCCCGGTCCTGCGGGGAGTTCTTGACCCACAGCTCGGCCCATCCGGCGGCGTTGCCCTTGAGGTAGCCGGTGTCGATCTCGACGGCGCGTATCTCACCCTGCTCCGCGAGCCGGTAGCAGATCCAGTCGTGGCCGCCGTCCCGCCGCCGCCGGGTCTCCCAGGCCTCGTCCATCCGCTGCGGGCGGCCGGGCAGCAGGGTGTTCTCGGGCGGCGAGTAGAAGCGGTCGGAGGCGTCCAGCACCCTGCCGCCGTTCTCCAGCGCCGCCAGGTCGAACGTCCCGAGCGCCGCGAGCCACGACGGGTCGGGCACCACCTCGCCGAGCACCCGCAGCCGGGCGACGCCGCCGTCCGGGTGCTGACGCAGCCGCAGGTGGGTGACACGGCGCTCGTGGTGGACGGCGAAGACGTTCTCCGCGTGCCCGCCCACGGGGGCGTGCCCGATCAGCCCGGTCCAGCGCACCGCCGGGTCGAGCAGCTCCTCGGGTGCGGCCGCCGGGTCGGCGGCGACCGCGTCCACGGAGACGGCCTGCGGGTGGTTGCCGCGGAAGTGCGCGGTGTCGACGACGACGGCGCGTACGACGCCGGGCGCGCCGAGCCGGATCAGCGCCCAGTCGTGGTCGCCCGGCAGGGGGTGCGGCAGGTCGGCGGACGGGCCGCGCCGGCGCCGGGTCTCCCAGCCGTCCATCACCTTGCCCTTGTGCCCGAAGCGCTCCGGGTCGAAGACGGCGGGGGCACGCAGCAGCAGGTTCTCGCGCTCGGCGAAGAACTCGTCGTTGGCGGCGGCCACCCCGGCGCCGAGCCGGCGGTCGGCGAGGTCCACCAGCCCTGTGAGGTCCGCGCGCGCGGCGGCGGCCGCGCGGTAGTCGGCGTAGGGGTTGCCGCCCGCGTAGGGGAGCGCGCCGCCGGTGAAGCCGGTCAGCGCGGTGAAGGTGGCCGCGGAGGCCGATCCCGTGCCCGGCCCCGCGTCCGGCCCCTTGCCCGATCCCGTGCCCGTCATACCGTGCCGCCTTCCGTCGCGTCGCTGCTGTCCGTGATCCCGTGCCGTGGCTCCCGTGCGCGTGCCTCCCGGGCGCGGTGCGTGCGGCCGCGGGCTACGAGGCCGCGGCGGTGCGTTCCCGGTACTGCTGCGGGCTGATGCCGCGTACCCGCTTGAAGGCCGCGCTGAGCGCGAACGGGCTGCCGTAGCCGACCTTGCGCGCGACCGCGGCGATCGTGGCGTCCGGCTCGCGCAGCAGGTCGGCGGCCAGGGCGAGGCGCCAGCCGGTGAGGTAGGCCATGGGCGGCTCGCCGACCAGCTCGGTGAAGCGGCGGCCGAGCGCGGCCCGCGAGACGCCGGTGCGCGCGGCGAGGTCCGCGACCGTCCAGGGGTGCGCGGGGTCGTCGTGCAGCAGCCGCAGCGTCGGCCCGACGACCGGGTCGGCCTGCGCGGCGTACCAGGCGGGGGCGGCGGCCTCGGGGCGCGCGAACCAGGCCCGCAGGACCGCGATGAGCAGCAGGTCCAGCAGCCGGTCGAGCACCACCTCCTGGCCGGGTTCGTCGCGTACGACCTCCTCGCCCAGCAGCGCGGGCAGCGGGCTGGACCAGGCCCCGGCGGGCAGCACCAGCACGCGCGGCAGCGCGGACAGCAGCCGACCGCCGATCTCGCCGCCCATCTCGTACGTGCCGGTGACCAGGACACCGCAGCCGGGCGGCAGTTCGCCGGGCCGGGCGGGGTCGGCGGGGACGTCGCCCCAGGTGCGCACCCCGAGGTCCATCCGCTCGCACAGCTCGACGCCCTCGGCCGTGGTGGACACCTGCCCGGGGTGGATGACGATCCGCGGCTCGGTGTCGGGGTCGCCCGCGATCGTGTAGGGCTCGGGGCCGCGGACCACGGCGATGTCGCCGGCGCCCAGCCGGCGCGGGGGGACGTCCCCGGTGCGTATCCACGCGTCGTTCTGCACGACGTGCACGAGCGTCAGCGGCGCCTCGTCGGCGATCCGCAGCGACCAGGGCGGCGTGAGGACGGAGCGCAGCAGGAAGGCGCCGTGCGCGCGCGGACCGTCCAGCAGGCTGGCCAGGGCATCCATGCGCACAGCCTAAGGGGTGTCCCGTGACCCCCGGCGGGCGTGCGGCGACGGCCACGGCACCTCACGGCGTCGCCGGGCCGGGCGGAACGCGGCCCGTGACGAGGACGCCCCTCCGCCGTGCGGGGCACGGCATCCGGCGCCGCTCGCCGCTCCGCCGGGGATCCCGGGACATCCCCCGGGCCTGGACGCACGCGTATGCGGATGAGCTTCTCGGCGATGGCCGGGCGGCGGGGGCCGCGGGTTGACTGGGGTCATGACGCAGACGCCGCAGACGGCCCCGCACGCACCGTGGAAGTCCCCCGCGGGGACCGCTCCGTTCACGCCGACGTCCTACGGCCCGCCGCCGGGGGCCGCACACGCCGCACAGGACCCCCGCACCGCGTACGGCGCCGCCCCCGGCGCCGGGCGGTGGGTGCCCGCGCCCCGGCCCGGCCGCCGCCCGACCACCCGAGGAGCTGCCGTGAACGGCACCCTGAGCGGCCTCGTCCTGCTCGCCGCGACCCTGACCACCGGTCTGATGGCCGGCCTCTACTTCGCCTTCTCCGTGGCGGTGATGCCGGGCCTCGGCAGGTCCGGCGACCGCACGCTCGTGGAGGCGATGCAGCGCATCAACGTCGCCATCCTCAACGGCTGGTTCACCCTCGCCTTCGGCGGCGCCCTGGTGCTCGGCATCGCCGCGGCGGTGCTGCACCGCGGCGGTACCGGCCGCCCGGCGCTGCCGTGGATCGTCGCCGGCGTGGTGCTCTACGCCCTGTCGCTGCTGATCACCATGGGCTTCAGCGTCCCGCTCAACAACAGGCTCGCGGACGCGGGCACGCCCGGGCGCATCCACGACCTCGCGGCGGTCCGGGCGCGCTTCGAATCCGCCTGGATCCACTGGAACATCGCGCGGACCCTGGTCAGCACCGCCGCGCTGGGCTGCCTGGCCTGGGCGATGCGGGTGGCGGCCGGCGCCGGCCGGGCGTGAACCCCGGCGGGCCGGGCCCCGCGGGGCCCGGCCGGCGACCCGCCCTCGATCGTGCGCCTTGCCCACCGCGGTGCGGCACGGCGCCGACAATGGTCGGCATGACGACTCCTGATGCGCATTCACCTCGCACGGACGGCCCCGTCACCGCGGGGATGTCGCTGCTGCCGCTGGACGGCGGCGACATCCACGTCTGCCAGGACGGGCCCCGCGACGCCCCCGCCCTGCTGCTGATCCACGGGTCGGGGGCGTCGTCGCTGTCGTGGCAGGCGATGGTGCCGCCGCTGGCCGCCGCCCACCGTGTCGTCCGCATCGACCTGCTGGGCCACGGGCGGTCCGCGCAGCCCGCGGACGGCGCCTACGGCATCCCGGAGCAGGCCGAACGGGCGGCGCGCGTCCTGGAGTTGCTGGACGCCGCGCCGGCCGTCGTCGTGGGCCACTCCAGTGGCGGCTACACCGCGGTCGCCCTCGCCGAGCGGCACCCGGAACTGGTGCGCGCGCTGGTGCTCGTCAACACCGGGCCGCGCCGCGACGCCCTCCTCGCGCAGGACGCGGGGGCCGCCGGTGCGCAGGTGCAGTGGCCGCCGACCGACGAGCAGATCCGCGCCTTCTCCGGCGGCGGCTTCCCCGCGGGCAGCGACGCGCCGCGGATACTGGCCGAGGAGCTGCGCCTGATGAGCTTCCGCTCCTTCCTCACGACCATGCGCGCCTCCTACGCCTACCTGGCGGAGCAGCCGGTGCCGGACCGGCTGGCGGCCCTCGGCGCACCGGTCCAGGTGGTGTACGGGGAGCAGGACGGGCGCTGGGTGCCCGAGTCGTACGGCGACTACCGGGCGGTGCCGGGGGTGCGGGTCGATCCGCTGCCGGGTGTGGGGCACACCTCGATCCTGGAGGCCCCGGAACGGGTCGCCGAGCTGGTGCTGTCCTTCGCCGGCGACGGGCACGGGGACGGCCGCGCGCGGCCCGGGGGGCCGACGCCCGCGGGCGGGTGAGCCCGGCGGCGCGGTCGGGGGACGCTCACGCTCCCAGGTGGACGTAGCCGGCCCACATCCGCGGGTCGCCCGGGTAGCGCTCGCGAAGCACCTCCACCGCTTCGTCGAGGGCCTGCGCGGTGCGGGACGCGTCGGGTGCGCCGCCGTTCAGGAGGCGGGGGTAGAGCGCCCGGGCCAGCCTCGGTGCGGCGGCGTCCGGGACGGCCCAGAGCGTGCCGACGACGTGCCGGTAGCCGATGAACTGCATCGCCGCGGCGAGATGCGCGGCCTCGTCGGGGAGCCGGGCGCTGCCCGACGAGGTCTGGCACGCGGAGAGGACGGCCAGCTCGGCGTGCTCCAGGCGCAGGGCGGCGAGGTCACCGAGGGTCAGCGGATCCGTCTGCCAGTCCCACAGGCGGAAGGCGCTGTCGGCGGGATGGCGGTGGTCCTGCTCGGCGTGGCAGGCGAAGTGCACCCAGGCGCAGCGGCCGAGTTCCGTACGGACGGCGCCCGCCGTGGCCTGCGCGTCGAGGAGCCGGCGCAGCGACGTCGCCGGGGTCAGCTCCGCCACGGCCGCGGCCTCGCGGGCGACCGCGGGCAGCGCGTCGCCCTCGGGCGAGTGCGGCAGGGCGACGACGAGCTGGGTGGTCCCGGACGGCCGGTGCGGGCGGCGGGCCCGGGCCAGTGCCCCGAGGGTCGGCGCGTACGAGGAGACGACGTGCGTGCGGGCCCCGTCGAGCAGGTCGCCGGCGGCATGCAGCGGGAGCAGCGACAGCGGGCCGACCGGCAGCCACCACACCCTCGGGCGCTCCTGCCGGGCGCCGTCGCCGAGCAGTCCGGCGGCGCGCAACGACGGTCCGGCGACGGTCTTCCACAGCCACGCGAGCGCGTCGCGGAGCACGGCCGCCGGATCCTCGACGTCCCCGTCCGGATCGACCGCGTCCAGCCACCGGCCGCTGCGTTCCAGCACTTCCGCGTGGGACACCCCCGGCAGGTCGACGACCGCCGTCCCGCCCGGGCGGATGACCAGGGTGTGGCAGCCCAGCCGGCTGGTGTTGGCGAGGAGGACCGGCCCGGGGAGGTCGGAGCCGTCCAAGGCCGGGTGCGAAGCGGCGGGGAAACCGGCGAATCCGTCCAGTCCCTGCACGTGTGCGACGAGAGCGTCCCATCTGCGCGCCAGGCGGCGGCGTTCGACGAGCGCCTCGTCGGGCGACGGCCCCGCGCCGGCCGCCCGCAGCCGCCGGATCCGGGACCACTCGGCCGGCTGGTCGAGCCGGGCCCGCACCGTCCGCAGTTCGGCGGCGATCTCGGGCGCGACGTCGTCCAGGTGCTGGAGGGGGGTGCGCAGACGCGTGGTGTGGGCCCACAGCACCGACCGGCCCCGTTCGGCGAGCTCCACCGCCCGGTCCGCCCGCCCGATCGCGGCCAGGCAGCTGACGGCCTGGGACACCAGTCCGCTCCAGGCCGCGAGCGTGTCCTCCTGGGTGTCCCGGTCCAGGCCGGGCCATGCGAGCAGCGGCAGCAGTCCGACGGCCGCGGTGTAGCCGTCCGCAGCGTGTTCGCGGCGCCCCAGGTCCCAGGCCCACCGGCCCCAGCGGTACGCGGCCTCCAGCCGGTCGGCCGCGGGTGAGCTCTCGCACCGCGCGGCCTCGCGCACATGGTCCAGCGCCTGCGTGAGTTCGTCCGCGTCGCGGGCGAACGTGCCGTGGGCGTGGCACGCCTCGGCGAGCACGGTCAGGAACCCGGCCCGGTCGGGGTGGTCCTCGGGTGTCCCGGCCAGCGCCGCGCGGGCGTGCCGCCGGGCCTCCCGCACGTCGGTGCCGTCGCCGCCGTGGCCGGACCTGAGGAGGAGGGCCGAGGCCAGCGCGGCCGTGTACGCGGGCTTCATCAGATCCCGGTCGTCGGAGGACGAGACCGCGCGGCGGCCGAGTTCCACGGCTTCGTCGAGGTCCCGCGGGTTGCCGTCGACGTCGAAGCGATCCCGGAGCGCGAGGCCGAGGTTGTGCCGGTACATGGCGATGTCGGGGTGCGAGGTGTCGCAGGCCGCGACGGCGTCGCGGCTGAGGCGCACGCAGTCCGCGAGATCCTCCCCGGCCGAGGTGCGCGCGTGGCGGGCGTGCAGCGCGGTGGCCAGGTTCGACAGGAGCGGGGCCCGGCCGTAGCCGGCGCCGCGGGCGGCCTCCACCGCCCTGCGGGCGACGCGGATGGCCTCGTCCAGGTCCCGGGCGACGCCGAGGCGCTCGTGGCGCGCGCGCAGGCTGAGCGCGAGGTTCGACAACCGGTTCACCAGCTGCGGGTGGTCGTCCGGGAGGTTGCGCACGGCCCTCTGCTCCATCTCGACGGCCTCGTCCAGGTCGCCCGTCGAGCCGGTGCGGAAGAAGCGTTCCCGGAGTGCCATGCCCACGTTGGCCAGGCACATCGAGTGGCGGACGTCGTGTTCGGAGGTCTTCCGCGCGGCCTCGGTCCCGACGCGGACGGCCTCGTCGAGGTCGCCGGGGTCGCTCGTGTAGGTGTACCGCGCGCACAGCATGCCGCTGAGGTTCCCCTTGTACAGCACCAGGTCGGCGTGTCCGTCCGGCAGGAGCGCCACCGACGCCCGGCCGGCCTCGACCGCGGCGTCGAGGTCGGCCGCCTCGCCGAACCGGTCGAAGCGGGAACGCAGCGCCAGAGCGGTGTTGGCCAGGTACGCGGGGAGGTCGGGGTCGTCCTCGCCGGTCGCGTCGACGGCTTTCCGCAGGGCGTCGAGCGCCCCGCCGATGTCCTCGGGCGCCTCCGACCGCTCGAAGCGGCACAGCAGCGCCAGTGCCAGGTTCGACTCGTACATCGCCCCGTCCGGGTCGTCCGGGTCGGCGGTGCCGACCGCCTCCCGGCCGAGGCTGACGGCGGCTTCGAGGTCCGCGTCGTCGCCGTACCACTCGTACCGGGTCCGGAAGGCGCCGCAGAGGTTCGACAGCCAGGCGGGCCGGTCGGGGTCGTCGGCGTCGGCCGCGTCCGCCGCGCGCCGGCCGGTGTCGATGGATTCGTCGAGGTCCCCGGCCTCGCGTGTCTCGTCGAACCGGACGCGCAGGGCGAGGCTGAGGTTGGCCAGGTACATCGGCAGCATCCCGTCCCCGGGGGGTGCGGCGGCCACCGCGGCCCGGCCGGACGACACCGCGCGTTCCAGAGGGGCCAGGGCTCCCGTGTGCTCCGCGAGCGCCCGCAAGCCGTTGCCCAGGTTGGACAGGTGCATCGCGTGCTGGGGGGACCCCGGGTCCCCTGCGCCGACGGCCGCCTCGGCGTACCCGACCGCCGATTCGAGGTCCGGGAGCTCTCCGGTGCACTCGTACCGGACGTGCAGCGTGTTCGCGAGGCAGGACAGGTGGAAGGCGCGGTCGGGATGGTCGGGCGCGGTCAGTTCGACGGCCCTGCGCCCGTGCTCGACGGCGGCGTCGATGTCCGCCGTCACGCCGGTCTGCTCGAACCTCGCCCGCAGGGCCAGTCCCAGATCCGCGGCCCGGACCGCTTCGTCGGCGCGAGGGGGATCCGGCTCCTGCGGGACTTCCGGCTTCCGCCCGCCCATGGCCGTCCAGTTTATCCGCCCGGCGCCGATTGGTGGGCTGATACGTCGGCATGACGGTCCGGCAGGACGGTGGCCCGCCGTCCGCCGCCTGCGGCGACGGGGCCGCGTCACGGCGGATTGCGGCGCACGGCCCCGCGGCGGCCGTGTGCTCACTACGATGGGATCCGCCGTGTACCAGCCGTGCCAGCCGTTGGGCGACAGCTATGGACGTCTACAGACCCGACCGGTTGGCCGAGGCGCTGAGAGGACCGGTCGCCGAGGCGATCGCGGTCGTCGGGCGGATGATCGACGGTGCCGAGGAGCAGGGCGACCGGTCGACGGCGGCCCAACTGGCGGTCGAAGCGGCGTTGCTGTGCGTCAAGGCGGGCGACACCGGCCGCGCCGAGTCCTACATGGGCACGGCGATGGCGGCCGCCGAAGCCAGTGGCAGCGAGACCGTCCGGCTGGTCGTCGCGTGGCGGTACACGGCGATGATGTCCATGCTCGACCGGACGGCCGACGCCGTCCGGTACGCCAAGGCGCTCAGCGCGTCGCTGGAACCCGGACACCCCCTGCACGTGCGCGTGATCGGCCTGTCGGTCTCGGGCACGGTGGCCGCGGCCAGCGGCCGCTGGCGGGAGGTCCTCCGCGTGAGCGAGGCGCTGTCGGAACTGCTGGCCGAGGGCGCCGGGTCCGACGCGCGGCCCCTGCAGGGCCTGGTGGCGCAGGCGGAACTGGGCATCGCCGAGGCGTCGATGCGTCTCGGCGACGAGGGCCGGGCGACCGTGCACGCGAGCAGGGCCTTCGAACTCGCCCGCCGCCACGGGATGTCCGCCGTCGGCTCCAGCGCCCTCGGCATACTGTTCCTGACGAAGAGCACGCCCCCCGGCGTCGATTTCGGCTCCTGGCTGGAGGCGGCCGTCGCCGGGTACAAGGAGCGCGGTGACGTGCTCGGGCAGATCGGATCCGGCCTCGTCCTCGCGTGGCTGTACCGGGAACAGGGTGCCACCGAGCGGGCGCTCGCCCTCTTCGCCGACCTCGAGGAGGCCGCCGTCGCGGCCGAGCAGGGGTTCGCGTGGGCGAAGGTGATGATCTGGCGGGCCCAGCTGCGCACCGACGTCGACCGGGCACTGCACGAGCTGACCCGCGGATGGGCGGTGCTGTGCGAGGTGGCGGGCGCGATGGCCGACCCCGGCGCACGCCAGTCGCTCCTGATCGACTGGCGCACACTGGCCGCCGACACCCTGGAGTGGCTGCACGGCCGTTGTCCCCGGCCGCTCCCGGCGGCGGCGGGCCGGCTGGCGGTGACCGTGATGACGGCGCTCGCCGGCGACGGTGTGGCCGCGGCCCTCCACGGGGGCGGCGAGGACGAGGACCCGGCGCAGGAGGGTGCCGGTCCCGCACTCGACGACCTGGCGGACGCGCTGGCCGCCCGGTGGAGGGCCGACGCGCTGGCGCCGCCCGACACCCTGGAGTCCCTGGCCGGCCGCGACGTACTCGCCTACCGCGTACTGGAGGCGCGCGCCGACCTGCTGCGCGGATGGCGTGTCCACATCGACCCGTACGGGGCGGTGGAGGTCGCGCCGTTCGCCGTCGAGGGGGCGGCCGCGCAGGAGATCAAGCGGCTGGCCGACGGCGATCCCCGCGCGCCGTCCCCGGACCCGGAGGTGTGGCGTCAGGCGGGCGCGGCCCTGCTCCCGGCGGGACTGGCGGCCGGCGCCGCCGAGGAACTGCTGCTCGTGCCGCACGGGCCGCTGTGGCTCGTTCCGTTCGGCGCCCTCGACCTGTGCGGCTCGGCCCTGGTCGAGCAACGGACGCTGAGCCACCTGCCCTCGCTGTCGCAGCCGCGGGGCACAGCCGTGGGCCGCCCCCTGACGGCGGCGGTCCTGGCCGATCCGCTCCTGCCCGGCATCGAGCTGGAACTCGGGGCGCTGGCCGAGGTGACCGCCCGGCCGCCGGTCACGGCGGCCACCGCGGCGGGGCTGGAGCGCGCACTGGAGGACGCCCCCGAGATCCTCTTCCTGGGCGCCCACGGCGAGGGCAGCGGACCGGCCTTCCGGCTGGAGCTGGAGGAGGAGGAACTGGCGCTGGAGCGCCTGCTCGCGTGGCGCCTGCCGGGGTGGGTGATCGCCAGTTCGTGCCTGTCGGGCCGCCACAACGCGGAGGTCTGGCCGCCGAGTCTGGTCACGGTCTGCCGGCTCCGGGGCGCGGCTCACGTCCTGGGCGCCACGTGGGAGGTGCCCAGCCGTCCGACCGGCCGCATCGTCGCCGACACGATCCGCAACGTGGGCGGCGGGGACGGCCCCGCCCTCGCCCTGCGCCGGGCGCAGCGGGCCGCCCGCGCCAGGGGCTGGCCGGTCCGGAACTGGGCCGGGCTGGTGACTTTCGGATAGCGGTCGGACGGCGCCACGACCGGTGCACCCGGGCGCCACGGGACCAGGAGGGGGCGGAACGCCCATGACAGCCGGTTTCCCGGCTCAGGACCGGATCGGTCGCTCGGTTCGCGCCGCGCTGTCCGACCTCGCGCAGTGGGACCTCGGTGAGGCCGGCTGGGTGAAGGTCGAGCGCGTGCTCGTGGGGATGGACGACGCCCTCGCCAGGGGCGAGACCGGCGCGGTCCGCGACGCCCTCGACGAGCTGGACATGCTCAGCCCGGTGCGCGCCGCCCGCCGGCTCCAGAGGATCAGGGCGCCGCGCACGGTCCAGCTCGTGGCCAACCGCCTGGTCCACCGTCTCGGTGAACGGGCCGGCGACCCGGCCCTGGGCACGCCCTTCCTGACCGGTCCCCTGCCCCCGCGCACCGCCTCGGTCACCGGGCAGGAGACGGTCGTCCACCGGATCGCCGCGGCGGACGGCGACCACGCCGACCGGGCCTACCAGCAGCTGCGCCGCACCTGGCTCCGGTGCCGCCGCAGCCTCGGCACGAACCGGGCGGTCGACGCGCTCGGCCTCCCGGCCGAACTGCCGGCCGAACTGCCCGAACTGCCCGAACTGCCGCTGTCGTCGCCGATCGCCGCCGCCACGACGCAGGACGACAGCGCCCAGGCGCTGCTGTGGCGCGAGCACGACGTCCTCGTCCTGTCCGTCATCCTCGGGCAGGACCCCGGCGGCGCGCAGGAGGCGCACGCGCGCTGGGAGGACCAGGACGCGGCCTGGGACCTGGCCACCGCGGGCGACAGCGACCACCTCCTCGGGTCGGTCCGCCTCTACCTCGGCGCGGCCCCGCCGGACGGCGCGGACCCGGGTCTCGGCCGGGATCCGGAGCACACCACCCGGGCCGGGGGCTGCACCGTCACCGACCTGACGCAGCCGGGCGACCCCCGGGCCGAGCGCCGGCTCGTCGTGCTGACCGACGCGTCCGGGCCGGACTCCCTCGGGGACTGGGCCTGGTCGCAGGGGCAGCACGGCGTCTTCGCCCGGTACCTGGTCACGGCGGCCAAGCTGCGCTACCAGGCGAGGGTCCGCCAGGCCCTCGGCGAGAGCATCGACGTCGCCGACGAGCCCGTGCAGGGGCTGACCCGCCTCCTCACCGAACTCGACGACATGAGGACCACGGCGCGGGTCGCGCGGCGGAACATGGCGAAACTGCTCGGGCCGGTGCCGCCCGGCGGATTCGCCGCCGACGACGGGGAGATCGGCGACTGGCTCCTGGACCAGCTCGACGCCGACACGGCCTACCTCCAGCACGAACGGACCCGGCGGTCGGCCACCGCGGTGACCCGCGGACGGCCGCAGGGGGCGGGACCGCCCACTCTCGCCCTCGTCACGGCGATGGCCGAGGAACGCACCGCGGCGTCGCTGGTACTCGACGGCCCGGAGCCCGACTGGGTCGACGGCGACCCGGCCGACTACACGGTGGGCACGCTGCCGAGCGTCGATCCGGCCCAGCCGCACCGCGTGGTGCTGTGCCAGCTCGGCGGGACGGCCACCGCCTCGGCGGCCGAGTCGGTGGCGCACCTGATCCGCAGCTACCCGAGCGTCGACCAGATCGTCATGACGGGCGTCGCCGCGGGCTTCCCGGCACCGTCCGACCCGGCGCGGCACGTGCGCCTGGGCGACATCCTGGTCGCGACGTACGGCGTGGTGGCGTACGACCACATCGTGGACCGGGCGGCCGGGTCCGAGCTGCGCGCCGGGTTCCCCCGCCCGTCGGTACTGCTGAGCCGCCGGGTCGAGCGCCTGAGAGGCGGCGTCCTCCTGGGAGAGCGGCCGTGGGAGGCGCTGATCGAGCGGGCCGTCCGGGCCGCGCCCGGCTTCGCCCGGCCGGACGACGCCACGGACGTGCTCCACGACGGCGACGGCGACGGCCTCGTCCCCCATCCGGATCCGGCGCTCAGCGGCCACCTCGCCGGGCGGCCGAAGATCCACTACGGGCGCATCGGCAGCGCGGACCGGTCCCTCAGGCACGCGGTGAACCGCGACGAGCTGGCCCGGCGCTTCGGGATCATCGGTGTCGAGATGGAAGGGGCCGGGGTCGGCACCGCCGCGTTCGCCACGGGCCGGAGCTGGTTCGTGGTGAAGGGGGTCAGCGACTACGCCGACCGGCACATGAACCAGGCGTGGCGGAACTACGCGGCGCTCGCCTCCGCCGCGTACGTCAGGTCGCTGCTGGCGGTCTGCCCCGTCGTCGCCCCGCACGCGGCAGGCGCCCGTGCGCTCTGACGTCCGGCCGCGGGCCGTACGTCCCGTCCCGGGCGCCCGTGGTCAGGCGGTGACCCGGACGAGCCGCTCGTCGCCGGCGAGCACCGCGGTCAGCGCCTCCCATTCCCGGACGTTGAACCCCAGCAGCTGCACCTCGGTCAGCGGGGTCCGCGGACGGTCGGCCAGGAAGTGGACGGCGGTGTCGACCATCGTCATCACGGTCGACCTGACGTGCCCTCCCCCGGTGCCGACCCCCAGGAGCGGGAACAGGACCGTACGCACCGCGGGGTCGGCGGCCGCGACGCGCTCGGCCTGCGCCAGCACGTTGGTCACGCAGGCGGCGATGTTGTAGACCTGGCGAAAGCCCGCCGCCGGTTCGCCGGCCACCGAGGCCACATGGATGACATGGCGTACGCCGTGGCTCTCGGCCAGGGCGCCGGACCCGGTGACGAGCGCCGTGCCGGGGGCGACCGACGGATGGTGGCGGACCCGCTCGGCCAGCTCGTCGGCGATGACGTCGTCGACGATCCGGCCGGAGCCGTCGCGGCGCGCGCCCCAGTACCGGATGATCGCCGAGATGGAGAACTCGCTCGGCCGCGCCATCATCATGTCGGTGTTCTCGCTGTTGACCCAGATGTCGGCGCCCCGGGAGCGGTAGAGGCTGCCGGCCACCGCCGCGATGCAGCGGCGCGGGCCGTCCGTACCGGCGATCGCGTAGCGCTGGCTACCCGCCTGCACGGGCCGGCGCAGGTCGTCGACCTGCGCGGCGTGCGTCCGCGCCTGACGTTCCAGATCGGACGCGGACGAGCCGTGCCCCGCGTCCCGGGCGGGCGGCGGGGAACCCGCGCCCCCCGCACCTCCGGCAGCGCCGTCCGCCGACGGCGCGGACGTCGGCGGCGGGCCGGCCGCGGTGTGCGGGTCGGCGCCCTGGGGCACGGCCGCGGCCTCCTGGCGGAGCGCCCGCTCGGCCCGCCGCTGGAAACGCCTCAGCTCGCCCAGCGCCTCGGAGAGCCGGCGGACCTCCAGCACGGCGCGCTCGTCCGCTCCGAGGGCCTGGGCGATCCGGGCCGCGGCGTCGGACCGCGGCGCCTTCATCCCGTTGAGGATCTCGCTGACGTAGCCCGCCGAGAGCCCGGCGCGCCCGGCGATCTGGCGGACCGACAGCGGGCGCCGGAGCCTCAGCATGCGGAAGCGGTCGACGAGGTCGCGCGCCGGACCGGGCGGGAGCACCTGCCCCGGCCCCTGCGACGGGTGAGCCTCACCGGAGTGCCGTGACGCCGTCAATCCGGCCTCCTCCCCACGAACGGAGATCCCCCCACCAGGACCCTACGAGGGCGGGAGGCGACGGGGAAGCGGCCGGGCCGCGGGCGGTGTTCGCCGCCGTTCGCGGGGCGAACACGAGGTGCCGGCCGTCCACCGAGGCCCGCGGTCCGCCCGTACCCGGTGTTCGCCGGCGTTCGGCGTTCGCCGCCGCCGGCCGCGAACTGCGGTGAGGTGCTCCTGCGGCCGCGCGGCGGCCGACCGCCGGGAGGAGTGACCGCCCGGGACCCCGGTCCCGGTGCGGCACAGCGGCGGGGAGGGGAGGTGACCCGCACGGCATGGAATGGCATGGGCTGGTCCCGCTGTCCCCGGGCACGTGACGTGAGGCGCCCTGGTGGTCCGGGACGTGAACTCGCCGCTGCCGGACGGCGGCAGCGGCGTGGCGGAACGGCTGGGCGGGCACCGGACGGCGGTGCCCGCCCGGCCCGCCCGTCAGGAGTGCCACTGGGCGCCGTATCCGAGGTGCATCGCCGGGGCCGCGAACTCCAAGCGCACCTCGCCGGACGGGTCCGGCTCGAGCAACTCGCCGGACGGGCGGCCCGCGTCGAACTCCCGCACCGTCTCCCCGTGGACGCACCGGACCCACGACGGCGCGCTGTCCGGGGCGAACCGGACCCGTAAGGTGAACAGGTCGCACCGCATCTCCGGCACGAACAGGTAGTGCGGACGCATCGCTTCCGCGGGCATGCGCAGGAGCAGGCCGAACTCGTGGCTCTGGCCGCTGCGCAGCGGCCACGGGAGCCGGACCGTGTAGCGGAAGCGGCCCGGGCCGGGAGCCTCGCTCCGGACGAGCGTGCCGCCGAAGGCCACCTCGACGGACGGCGCCGGCGGCTCGGCTCCGGGCCGTGCGGGGGCGTCCAGCCAGGCCGCGACCTCGCTGAGGCCGTCGCGGGTGGCGACGATCCGCCGGGTCTGGTGCGTCTCGGGTGCCGCCTTGTCCAGACGCAGGAGGGCGTGCAGTTCACCGAGGTACCACCCGCCGGAGCTGTCGCGGACGCGCGCGCTGCGGCGGTCGAGTTCGTCGGCGACCTGTTCGGCCAGGAGCTGCCCGGCGGTGTCCATGCGCCGCAGCGCCGTGCGGAAGTCGCGTTCGAGGTGCTGGGCCAGCCACGCGACCCGGTCCTTGAAGTAGATCATGTCCGCGGTGTCGGCCGTCAGCCCCAGGGCCGCCAGGGCAGCGGTCCGCAGATCCGGCTGGAGGTGGCCGGCGCACCTGCCGAGTTCGGCGGCGAGCGCCTGCCGGCGGGGATCGGCCCCCCGCGTCCGCGCGTCGACCAGCTCCCACAGCCGCGGGCTCACCCGCCTGTCCAGGTCGGCGGCGCGTAACCCGCGGCCCTTGCGCAGGACCCGCAGATCCTCCGCGATGCGTCCGATGTCTGCCATCACGAGTCCCTGGCTGGCGCGTTGCGTTCCCGGTGGGCCGGCCGGTCCCGGCCCGCGCACCGCCGGGTGGCCGGGCCGCCGACGGGCGGGACACGCCACGGTTCGATACCGCCCGTCAGGATGCCGCCGCACGATAGCCTAACCGGCGGCGGGATCACGGGCGGGTGTTCAGACATCTCTTTTCTTCGGCGCAATCGCCCCGCCTCATCGTGCGGCGGCTGACGCCCGTGCCCGGCCCACGTGTCCGAGTGAGCGGTTGTCCACTGCACCGCGCGAATGTCATGGAGCAGGTTTTCACATGGGCTCTGTCAATCCTGCGGCGGTGCGTGCCCGCACCCCCGCCGGGTCCACCGGTCGGTCGGAGGCCGACCGGGCGGCCGCGCTGCTGGCGGCCGAAGCCAAGGCGGTCGAACTGTTCGACGAGGTCGAGCGACGCGGGCTGATCGCCGCCGGCCGGCGGGACCGGGAAGTGAGCGACCTCATCCGCGACCTGTCCGGCGAGATGTTCGGCGTACGGCGGTTCTGGCACAAGCGGATCGTCCGGTCCGGCCCGCACACCCTGCAGCCCTACCGGCACAACCCGCCGGACCGGGTCATCGAGCCGGACGACATCGTCTTCTGCGACTTCGGCCCGATCTTCGAGGAGTGGGAGGCCGACTTCGGCCGGACCTTCGTGCTCGGCGAGGACCCGGTCAAGCACCGGCTGCGCGACGACCTGCCCCGCGTCTTCGACGCCGGGCGCCGGTACTTCGAGCAGCACCCGGACGTCACCGGTGAGCAGCTGTTCGAGGAGGTGCTGCGGCTGACCGAGCAGGCGGGGTGGGAGTACGGCGGCCCGCACGCCGGGCACCTGGTCGGGGAGTTCCCGCACGAGCGGATCAACGGCGACGCGTACGAGTTCTACATCACCCGCGGCAGCACGCAGCCGATGCGGCGGGCGGACCGCGCGGGGCGCCGGTGCCACTGGATCCTGGAGATCCACCTGGTGGACCGCGGCCGCGGCATCGGCGGCTTCTACGAGCAGCTGCTCAGCCTCTGACCGCCCCGCGGCCGGGCACGGCGGCGGTCCGGCGCCGCGGTGCCCGGACCGCCCTTCCGTGTGCCCGGCGGTGTCCTGGCGCGTGTCATGTTTTCGCCGTTCCCGGCGGTGGGTGTCGTCTTCCCCGGCTTGTGTCACCCGGCGTGAGTGTTGCGCCGTGACGGCGGCTGCCACGCTCGTCCGGCGGAGCTCTCGCTCCGGGGGGAGAGCAGCGGCAGCACACGGAAGAAACCGGGGTAGAGATGAACGACTCTGTCATGCCGGCGGTCATCGAACACGTTCCCGTCCTGACGAATCTGGCCGACGCGACAGGCGCCCACCCGCTCGCGCCGTTCGCCGCCGCCGTCCGCGCACGGATGGTGGCGGCCGATTTCCCCTGCACGTTCGTCAGGGGAGCGGTCAACAAGCACAGCATCTACTGCGCGCACGTGGACCCGGCCGACGAGACCTGCGTGCCGGACGCGCACGCGCTGATCGGCCGCTACCTGGAGCGCGTGGACGCGTGCCCCACCGAGACCGAGGCCGCCATGACCGTGCTCCTGCTGGACGTCGAGGTCACGGCGGGCAGCGGGCCGGACGCCGTACGGGACCTCGCGTGGAACCTCCTGCGGCAACTGCACGAGTACGACGTCCGCTCCGGCCGCACGTGGCCGTCCTTCGTGCCGACCGACATCGAGGACACCAGCTGGGCGTACTGCCTCCACGGTGTCCGGCTCTTCGTCAACATGACGTCGTCGGCCCTCGTGCTGCGCCACAGCCGCGATCTGGGCAGGCCCCTGGTCCTGGTCGTCCAGCCGACGGGCGGGCTCCACTACATCGCCCCGCTCGACGAGTCGGGGGACCGGATCCGCGACCGGATCCGCGACCGCATCGACAGCTACGACGCGATACCGCACTCGCCGGCCCTGAGCAACGCCGGTGCCGAGGGGAACTCGGACTGGCGCCAGTTCTGGCTCGGCGACTCCAACGACGGCTCGGACTGGACCCCGCCGGCCATTCCCGCCACCTCATGTCCCTACCGGCACACGGCGCCGGCGGCGGACGACGGCGGCCGGAGCGGCACGGGCGAGGTGCTGCCCGTCGTCGCCTGACCGCCGCCGCCCCGGACCGCTCCGGCCGCCCACGGCCGGGCGGTCCGGGGCGTGCGGCGCGACCGTGTTCCCCCGATCCCCGCGTGAACGGCCCGCCCCGTGGAGGGGCCGGTCGCCAAGGACAGCCCGAACCGCCCGACAAGGTACGAGGACCATGGAATTCCGCTTCGCCCCCGCGGTGTGCGACCGCTTTCCCGACCTGTTCGCCAGCATCCTCGTCGTCCGGGGGTGGGACAACACCGTCACCGGAGCCGCGGCCGGCGAGATCCTGGACGTGCTGCGCGAGAGCGAGCGCGGCCTGCGCGAGCGCGTCGCGTCGAAATCGGACCTGCAGAACGACGTGCTCGTGAGCTCCTACTTCGACATGTTCCGCTCCTTCGGGGTGAACCCGAAGCGTGTGAAGCCCAGCCACTACGCGCTCGCGGAGCGCGTGGTGGCCGGCGGTTCGCTGCCGGACATCAACCCTGCGGTGAACCTGTACAACGCCTTCAGCGTCGGGCACCTGGTGCCGTTCGGCGGCGAGGACCTCGACCGCGTCGACACCTGCTTCGAGCTCACGATCGCGGACGGCACGGAGCCGTGGACGCCCATCGGCTCGGACGCCCCGCAGACGACACGCGCAGGCGACGTCGTGTGGCGCGACCGTTCGGACGTGTCCACGACCTCGCTGAACCACCGTCAGTGCGAGAAGACGAAACTGACGCCGCAGTCGCGCAACGCCTACTTCATCTCGGAGGGCTTCCGCGGGGTCAACGACGCGCACGTCGCCGAGGTGGCCGGGCTGTTCCGCTCCGCCTTCGGCGACCTCCTGGGCGGACGGTTCGAACAGTTCGTGATCAGCTCGGACGCGCCTTCGGCGAGCACGTCAGGAGGTCTGTGAGGCGAAGGGCCGGTCCCGGCCCCGGGAAGCGTGGTCCCGGCCCCGTGGGGCACCGTCGGCGGGCGGGCGCCCCACGGGGCGGCGGAGCTGCCGCAGCCCGTGAGCCCGCCCGGTCCCGCTCCCGGCGCGGGAGAGGCCGGCCCGCTGCCTTCGGCCCGCGGGGGCCCGGCGGCAGGACCGGCCCGAGCTCCGGAGCCGCTCCCGGAATGGCTCACGGTTTCGCCGCCGAAGTGGCCCACGCGGGCGGATCGCGCGCGGCATACGGTCGAATGCACGACGCGGCGCGTACCGTACCCGCCCTTGCGGGCATCTGTGTGCCCGATCGCCGCCACTCAGCTGCCAGAGGAACGCTCATGCAAGCCATCACCGTCCAGGACCGGGACGCCGGCACCGCCGGACTCACCCTGTCGGAAGTGCCCTACCCCCATGCCGCGGAGAACGACGTCGTCGTGCGCGTCCACGCGGCCGGCTTCACCCGGGGGGAACTGTCCTGGCCGGCGACGTGGACCGACCGCGCCGGCCGCGACCGGACACCGAGCGTGCCCGGGCACGAGCTGTCCGGCGTCGTCGCCGAGCTGGGGTACGGGACCACCGGCCTCACCGTCGGCCAGCGCGTCTTCGGCATGGCCGACTGGGCCCGCGACGGGTCGCTGGCCGAGTACACCGCCGTGGAGGCCCGCAACCTGGCACCGCTGCCCGCGGGCGTCGACCACGTGGCGGCCGCCGCGCTGCCCATCTCCGGGCTCACCGCCTGGCAGGCCCTGTTCGACCACGGGCGGCTCGCGGCCGGGCAGACCGTCATGGTCCACGGCGCCGCCGGGAGCGTCGGGTCGATCGCGGTGCAGCTCGCCCGTGAGGCCGGGGCGCGGGTCGTCGCCACCGGACGGGCCCGGGACCGGGACACCGCCCTCCGGCTGGGCGCCGAGACCTTCGTGGACCTCGAGAACGACCGCCTGGAGGACGCCGGGCAGGTCGACGTCGTCCTCGACGTGATCGGCGGCGAGATCCTCGACCGCTCGGCCGCGCTCGTACGCGCCGGCGGCACCCTCGTCACCATCGCCGCGCCGCCCACGGTCACCCCGGCACACGCGCGCGCGGTGTTCTTCGTCGTCGAACCCGACCGGACCCGTCTCGCCGACCTCGCACGGCGGCTGGCCGACGGGAGTCTCACACCGGCCGTCGGGGAGGTGCGCACCCTCGCCGAGGCCCCCGAGGCCCTCGGCCGCCGCGGACACGGGCGGACGATCATCCGTGTCGTGGACGACGTCCCCGCGGAAGCGGGGAGCCGGTGAACCGCGTCACGCTCGCCGCGCTGCCCCTGCCGCGGACCCCGGCATCGGCCGCCGCCCTGGAGGTGGCGCGCTCCTACCAGTCGACCGCGCTGCTCCACCACACGCTGCGCTCCTACCTGTGGGCGGCCGCCCGCGGGGAGGCGGAAGGTGTCGCCTACGACGCGGAACTGCTCTACGTCGCCGCGCTGTTCCACGACCTCGGGCTCGTACCCGCCTTCGACAGCCACACCGTCCCCTTCGAGGAGGCCGGCGGCCACGTCGCCCGGGTCTTCGCCGCAGGCGCCGGGTGGCCCACGCAGCGCCGCGACCGTCTCGCGGAGGTGATCGTCCGCCACATGGGGCCCCCGGTCGCGGCCGCCGCCGATCCGGAGGGCCATCTGCTGGCCCGCGCCACCGCCACGGAGATCACCGGCGCCGGAGCGGACGACTACCCGGCCGATTTCCGGTCCGAGGTGCTGGAGCGCTACCCGCGGCTGGAGCTGGCCGAGCAGTTCCTGGCCTGCTTCCGGGACCAGGCCGCCCGCAAACCCGACGGTGCCGCCGCCCACGCCGTCCGGTCGGACCTGGCCGCACGGATGGCCGCCAACCCGCTGGACGCCCCCGCCCGAGGCCCGGCCGCCCCCGGGAGCCGGGCCCGTCCGGGCCCGTGACGCACCGGCCGGCCACGCCCTCGTCCAGGGCGTCCAGGGCGCGGGCCGGTCCCTCACGGGTGTACTGCTGCCTGCCGCGCGGCGGTCCACGGCGACGTGCCCGCGCCCGGCTCCGGCCTGCGCCGGGGCGGGGCGGAACGCCCGGACGACGCGCCGGCCCGGGGAGGGCGCCCCGGCCCGGGCGGGGCCGCGTCAGCCGCCGAACGCTCCGTGCCGCCCCTCCCCCGCGGCGAAGCGGGCCGCCCCCTCCGCCGCCCCGGCGAGCGAGACCCGCCCGTGCGCCAGCTCCACGGCCAGCGCCTCGCCTTCGGGCAGGCCCTCCTGCTCCAGCAGGGCCAGCCGGTCCCGGCGCAGGCACACCTGCGGGAAGGCGGCGATCTCCGCGGCCAGCCGTTCGGCCGCGGCGCGCGCGGTGCCGTCCGGCACGACGCGGTCGGCGAGCCCGATGGCCAGCGCCTCGGCCGCGTCCACCGGGCGGCCGGTGAGCACCAGGTCCATGGCACGGCCCGCGCCGACGATCCGGGGCAGCCGCACCGTGCCGCCGTCGATCAGCGGGACGCCCCAGCGGCGGCAGAAGACGCCGAGCACGGCCGACTCCTCGACGACCCGCAGATCGCACCACAGCGCCAGCTCCAGCCCGCCCGCCACCGCGTGGCCGGCGACCGCCGCGATCACCGGCTTGCCGAGCCGCATCCGGGTCGGGCCCATCGGCCCGTCCCCCTCGGGCCCGGGTCCCGCCGACGGGTCGGTGACACGGTTGCCGCGCTCCGTGCCGATCGCCGTGAGGTCGGCGCCGGAGCAGAAGGTGCCGCCCTCCCCCCAGAGCACGGCGACGGACGCGTCCTCGTCGGCGTCGAAGGCCCGGAAGGCGTCGGCCAGCGCACGGGCGGCCGGGCCGTCCACGGCGTTGCGCACCACCGGACGGGACAGCACGACGGTGGTCACCGGACCGTTGCGCTCGCTGCGTACGGGGGGCCGCTCCCGGCCCCCGGGCTGGTCCGCCGCCACCGCGGCTCCTTCCGGCCGACGGGTCAGCGGTGCTCCTGGACCAGCACCGCCGAGGTGCCGGGCTCCAGGGCCCGGAAGACATGGGCGACGTCGCCGGGGTAGGCGATGTAGTCGCCCGGCCCCATCTCGACGGGCTCCTCGGCGACACCGACGAGCGCCCGCCCGGTGCTCAGCACCAGGTGCTCCACGACCCCCGGCATGTGCGGATCGGAATCCCGCGCGCTGCCGGGCTGGGCGGTCACCCGATAGATGTCGCGCCGGGTGCCGGGCGGGGACGAGGCGAGCAGCACGGCGACGTACTCGGCCCGCTCGGCGGCGAACGCCGGTCCCTCACCGGCCCTGATGACCTGCACCTGGGGCCGCGGCGGCTCCACGAGCTGGGCGAAGGGCACGTCGAGGGTGACGCTGAGCGCCCAGAGCGTCTCCACGCTGGGATTGCCCGTGCCCGCCTCCAGCTGGGACAGCGTCGACTTGGCGATCCCGGCCCGCCGCGCCACCTCGGCCAGCGACAGTCCGGCACGGCGCCGCTCCCGCTGCAGCCCGGCCGCGATCACGTCCAGCGGCGGTCCGCCGCGCGGATTCCCGTCCTGCGGCACACCCGCTCCTTCGTTCGGTCTATCAGTCGATGCGTTCGCCTTGACGAACACCACCTCTGGTGTTCAGTATATGCGGCGATGCGTTCGACACAACGAACAAGACGGCTCCCCTTCTCCCACCGCCTCCCGCGCCTCGTCCCGGACGCCCCGGACCTGGCCCGGGACATCGCCCTGGTCTGCGCCGCCGACGCCGTGGTCGGCGTCTCCTTCGGCGCGCTCTCCGCCGGCCTCGGACTGCCCGCCTGGCTCCCGGTGCTGCTGTCCGTGGTCGTCTTCGCGGGCGCGGCGCAATTCCTCTTCATCGGCCTCGTGGCGGCGGGCGGCAGCCCGATCGCCGCGGTGGCCGCCGGGCTCCTGGTGAACGCCCGCCACATCCCCTTCGGCTTCGCCGTGGGCGACGCCCTCGGGACGGGATGGCTGCGCCGGGTCGCCGGCAGCCACCTGATGGTCGACGAGACCGTGGCCTTCGCCCTCGCCCAGCGCGATCCGCTGCACCGGCGCACGGCCTACTGGCTGTGCGGCACCGGTCTGTTCGCGAGCTGGAACGCCGGCGTGCTGCTGGGCGTCCACGGCGGCCACGCACTGCACGACACCGGCGCCCTGGGCCTCGACGCGGCCTTCCCCGCGGTACTGGTCGCCCTGCTGCTCCCGTCGCTGCGGACGGCCGGGCCCCGCAGGGCCGCCCTCACCGGCGCGCTGGTCGCGCTCGCGGCCACGCCCTTCCTGCCGGCCGGACTGCCCGTCCTGCTCGCCCTCAGCGGTGTCGCCGCCGCGGAGTGGCGCCGCCCCGACACCGGGGAGGGCGCCCGGTGACCGGCACCGCCCAGTTGCTGGCGGCCACCGCCGTGCTCGGCGCGGGCACCTTCGCCTTCCGCTTCGCCGGCCCCGCGCTCCGCTCCCGCGTCACCCTGCCGCCCGCGCTGGAACGCCTGCTGGCGACAGCCGTGGTCGTGCTGCTCGCCGCGCTCGTCGCCACCTCCGCGCTCACCGACGGGCACGCCCTGGCGGGCCCGGCCAGGCCCGCGGGTGTCGCCGTCGGCGCGCTGTGCGCGTGGCGCAGGGCCCCCTTCCTCGTCGTCGTCCTCGCCGCCGCGGCCGCCACCGCCGTACTGCGCCTCCTCTCCGTCCCCTGACCCGTCGCCGGTGGCGCCGCACCGCCGTCCGGGGCCACCGCTGCGCCGGCCGCGGGCCCGCTCGGCCACCGCCCGGCGAACCACCGTGCCCCGCTGCAGAGTTGGCCGAACTCGGAGGCGACAGCAGGAATGCAGGTCGTGTTACGTGTCATGTCTCCGTCGCTTCATGCCCGGGCGTCACCGTCCTGACGGAGAGCCATCCCCACAGGAGGACACGTGACCGGTCCGCTCACCCGCCGCCTTCCGCTCCGCCACGCCACCGTGCGGGCGGCGCGCGCCGCACTGCTCGGCGCGCTCGCGGCATGCCTCGCCTTCACCGCCGCCGGCCCCGCCGCGTCGGCCGCCGGCACCGACACGCTGCCGCTGTCCGGCGCCACCACGTCGGGCCTGCACAACAGTTACGATCCCGCCTCCTTCAGCTATCTCGCCCAGGCGCTCGACACCGGCACCTCGATGATCGAGCTCGACGTCTGGGACGACTTCGTCACCCAGGAGTGGAAGGTCAGCCACTCCAACCCGCTCGGCAACAGCAACAACTGCGTCAACGCCTCCACCGCCTCACAGCTCTACTCCGGCGGCGCCAACAAGGACCTGGAGAGCTGCCTCGACGACATCCGCGTGTGGCTGGGCGCCCACCCCGGCCACGGCCCGCTGTTCGTCAAGCTGGAGATGAAGGCCGGTTTCCAGGGGACCTTCGGCATGGGCCCGGCCAAGCTCGACCAGTCGATCAGCGCCCACCTCGGCAGCCTGGTCTTCAAGCCCGCCGATCTGCTCGCCAAGCCGGGCGGCGGCCAGTACGCCACCCTCGACGAGGCCGCGACCGCCGGCAACTGGCCCACCCGCGCCCAGCTCGCGGGCAAGGTGGTGCTGGAGGTCATCCCCGGCACGGTCGAGGAGTCCAACCCGACCGACTCGCTGTGGACGGACAGCGAGTACGCCGGCTACCTCAGGGACCTGCACGCCCAGGGCAGGACCGCGCAGGCCAACGTCTTCCCCTCGGTCCACAACGCCCAGGCCGGCGACCCCCGCACCCGCTACTCCGACACCTCCCTGCGCCCGTGGTTCGTGGCCTTCGACGGTGACGCGGCCACCTATCTGAACGGCAGCATCGACACCTCCTGGTACGACACCCACCACTACCTGCTCTTCATGACCGACGCGCAGAACGTGGCGCCCGCGCTGGACGACGTGAACCCCGCGCCCGCCGACGCGCAGGCCAGGGTCGCCCAGCTGGCCGAGGCCCACGCCACGGTCGCCTCCAACGACTGGCGCGGCCTCACCCAGGTCCAGTCGACGGTGCTGCCGCGCGGCTGATCCCGGCCCACCGGCGGCCCCGCCGGGGGTCAGTCGTCGTCCAACCCGTTCCGGCATCCGGTCGGGCTGAGGTGCACAGCGGCCAGCCTCCACCGTGCGCCGTCCGCGACGATCATCTGCGTGACGCGGAAGTGGCCGTCCGCGTCACGCCCGTCGTAGATGCTCTGCTGGCCCTGCACGCCCACCGCGACCGCGGCCTGGCCGTGCCGGCGTATCGTCACGTCCTCCCAGGTGAAGGAGTCGTGTATGAGGGCGCCCGAGGCGTAACGGTCCATCCACTGCTTCTTGTCGAGCACGAAGCCCTGCGGGCCGACCGCCGTGAAGTCGTCGGTGAGCAGCTCGTCCAGCGCCGCGGTGTCCCCGCGGCGCTCCGCCTCGGCCCAGCGCCGCGCGAAGTCCGCCAGTTCCCGGTCGTCGTCCATGCCGTTGCCTCCCTTGCGCCCGGGGACGTCGGGCGTTCCGTCCTGCCCTCAAGACTCCCCCGGCGGCCCGGATGTGACATCGGCCCACGGCATGGTTTCCCGCTACTCCTCCGGTCAGCGCCGCCACCCGGACGGCGTACTCCCCCGGGAGTAACCCGGCGGCCGCCGTGCGACCGGGAACTGACGCCGCGTCGCTCCGTCGGCCCGCGACCTGCGGCGCAGCCCTCCGGCGGCTACGAGGACAGCGAGCCGCGGTCGCCCATCACGATGACCGGATGATCGGCCGGCTGCAGCGTGTGCAGCAGGTCGACCATGTGGGCGGCCGAGATGCTGACGCAGCCGTGCGTGGGGCCGCCGTGGTCGACGTGCACCCAGATCCCGCCGCCGCGGCTCGCCCCGAGCGGCTGGCTGCCGTCGAGCGGGGAGGTGCCGGGCACCCGGTTGTAGTCGATCGCGATGACGTAGTCGAAGGCCTCGTCGAGCGCTTCCCCGTCGAAGCCGACGCCCCCCGCGTGGAAGCGGCTGGAGTGGTGGTACGGGAGCTTCGCGCCCGGGTCGGGCTCGAAGCCGCCCGCGTCGCTGAGGGTGAAGACGCCGATCGGGCTGTGCAGGTCGTTGGAGTGGTGCGTGGCGGTCCAGCCGTGCAGCGCGTTGTGCGCGGGCCAGGCCTCACCGGGCAGCCAGCGGCCGTTGGCCGCCCTGGTCCACAGCGTGACGACGCTGTCGGAGGAGTCCCTGGCGGCCCCCGAGGCGACCAGTACCTGGCGGCTGGCGGCCGGGATCTCCGCACGGGTCCTCGGGCCGAGGCCGGTGATGGAGGGCAGCGAGCCGGCGGGCGACACGGCGGGCACCGCGGCGCCGGGCGGCGGCCCCTCGGCCCGCGCGGGAACCCCGGCGTGCACGGTGGTGCCGCGGTCCTTCGCGGTCGTGGCGGAGTGGTGGGCGGTGGCCAGGTAGCCCATGCCCGCGACGGCGAGCGCGACCACGACGGCGGCCACGGCCCCCGCGCGCCAGCCACGGCGGCGCGGCCGGCGGTGCCGGTTGCGGCCCTGGTCCCCGCGGTTCCCGCCCTCGCCACCCGGGTCGCCGGGGGCCTGCGGAGCGGGCCCCGGGGTGTGCCGCGGTTCGGCGTACGCGTCGGAGGGAGTGGCAGTCATCGGTACGATCCTCGCAAACACCCGGCTCCCACTCGTCACCCAGCCCCCACGGACGCCCGTTTTTCCCTGCGCGTCCACATTCGCACCCCGGGGCGGGCGAAGAGCGGCAGCGTCACGCCTCGTCGAGCAACTGTGCCGTCAGTTCACGCGGACGGCTGAGGGCGAGCAGATGCCCGCCGGGAATCACCTCGACGTCGATGCCGAGCCGGTCGCGCACCACCTCGCGCTGGAAGTCCAGCGGGAAGAACCGGTCGTCGCGGCCCTGGACGAAGCGGGTCGGCACGTCCGGCCACGCCTCGCGCGGCCACGGCTGCGCGAAGAGCGCGGACGGCGGCCCGGACGGCGGGGCCGCGAGCGCCTCCTCGGTCACCTCGGGCGGTACGTCGTGGAAGAAGTCGGTCCGCGGGTCGAAGACGGCGTCCGGGTCGCGCCCGGTCGCCCTGGCGTACGCGGCCCTGGCCGCGGGCTGCCCGGTGTTGGCCCACCACGCCCCCGCCGTCTCGCCCGGCCGCGGCACCATCGCGTTGACCAGGACGATACGGGCGACCAGGATCTGCCGGTCCACCACCAGCGGCGCGGAGAAGCCGCCGAGGGACTGCGCGACGAGCACGACCGGCGCTTCGGGCCGCGGCGCCGCCCCACGCACCGCGGCGGCGATCGCGTCCGCGAAGGCGTCGAGGTCGGCCCCGTCGTCGTCGGTGTCGGCGGGCAGGTCGACGGCGACCACGGCGTGACCCCGGTCGCGGAGTTCCCGCGCGACCAGGTGCCAGTACCAGGCCCTGCCGTCCGCACCGGGAACGAGCACATATGTCGCCATGGCGCCACGGTACCGCCACCGGCGGGGCTGACCCGACGTCAGGTGCGGCCGCGGCCCGGCCTGCGGGCGGTGCCCGTGACGGGGCCCGCGGGGACGCCCTCGCCGGGCGCCGCGGCCCCGGAGCGGGCGGCCACCGCGCCGGGACGGCGCTCCCTGACCGGGCGGCGGGCTCGCCGGGCCGTTCCCTCGGACGGGTGACGTCCCCGTACGGGTCGTCCCCGGCGACGGTGGAGTTGCCCCGCACCGACTTCGCCGGACCGCACGGGGCGGGGCGTGCCGGCCGGACGCTCAGCCCGCACGGCGCCCGCGACGGTCGGCGTGCTCGCGCAGCGCCCGGTCGACGACGGCCGCGAGTTCGGCGTGGTGGGCGCCGCGCCAGTAGACCCGGCCGCAGGCGGTGCACTCGGCGAAGACGTCGTAGGTCCTGCGGGTGCCGTCGGCGAGGCGGTCGCGCACGGAGTCCTTGTCGGCGTCGCGCAGCTCACCGTTGCAGGCCACGCAGCGCGTCCAGGGGGCGAGGGCCGGTTCGAAGCGGTCCAGCACATCCTGCAGCTGCTCCTCGGGACGGTCGCTGTAGACGTAGCCGCCCGCCCACAGCTCGCGGCGGCGCAGCAGGCCGCGGTCGCGGGAGAGCAGCACGCGGCGCTCGCGGGCGGAGAGCGCGGCGAGGGCCGGGTCGCCGATGTCCTCGCTCTCGTAGGCCGCGTCCACGCCCAGCAGGCGCAGCCGGCGGGCGAGTGTGCCGAGGTGGACGTCGAGCAGGAAGCGCAGCGGCGCGCCGGGCACCTGCTGCGGCCGGGCGACCGGGCGCACCTCGATCACCTCGCCCGCCGCCGGCACGTGGCGTGCGGGCACGTCGCGGCCGTCGACGACGAGCCCGCCGACCTCGGTCAGCGGGATGCCGAGCGATTCGACGACGTGCCCGAGCGAGGACGAGCCGTCCGTGGTCAGCGCCAGCACCGCGGCGCGGCGGTCGGCGGACAGGAAGAGGCGCAGGCCGGCAGGGATCCTGACGGTCACTTGTGGTCGGTTCACGGCGCCAGGATGCCACCGCGGCCGCGCACCGCTCCCGGCCTTTTCCGCACCCCTGCGGCGGCTTCGGGCCGGGAGCGCCCCCGAGTGCCGCCGTCAGCGGTCGGCGATGTCTCCGAGCAGCGGCTTGATGTCGACGACAGGGGTGCCGTCCAGCGCTTCGAGGCCGCTCACCCGCAGCCGCGGCCCCGTGGTGTGCGGCTCGATCGCGGTGACCCGCACGCGGTGCAGGCCCACGGGGTTGGGCCGGTCCGGGGAACGCGTGGTGAAGACGCCCTGGGGCGCGCGGGCCGCGTCGCCGCGCGGGTGCACCAGGAGCCGGGCGCGGTCGGCCCGGTCCAGCCAGGTCAGCACGAGGACCTCGGTGCCGGGCAGCAGGCCGCTCAGCCCCTCGGCCACCTCCGGCCGCAGCGCCAGCCAGGCGTCGGGCGCGCCCTCGTCGCCCTGGCGCGGCGCGTCCTCCCGCGCGAGGAGCGGGGATTCCACCCGCCCGATCGGTTCGACGGCGTACATCGCATCGCTCATGCCCCCGAGCGTATGCCGGACGGGGCCCGCCGTATGACGCGGCGTCACCGCCGGGGGGGCGGGACGGTGTCAGACGGTGTACGTGACGGTGACCGGCGCGTGGTCGGACCAGCGTTCGGCGTAGGTCGCGGCGCGCTCCACGACGGCGGTGGTGGCCGCCGCGGCGAGCTTGGGGGTGGCGAGGTGGTAGTCGATGCGCCAGCCGGTGTCCCGGTCGAAGGCCTGGCCGCGGTAGGACCACCAGCTGTACGGGCCGTCCGCACCGGGGTGCAGCTCCCGGACGACGTCCGTCCAGCCGCCTCCGGCGCCGAGCAGGTCGGCGACCCAGGCGCGCTCCTCGGGAAGGAAGCCGGAGTTCTTGCGGTTGCCGCGCCAGTTGCGCAGGTCGGCCTCGGCGGGGGCGATGTTCCAGTCGCCGACGACCAGCGCGTGGCCGCCTGCCGCCGCGGCACGGTCGCGCAGCGCGTCGAGGTGGCGGCGGAACTCGGCCATGAAGCGGTACTTCGCGTCCTGCCGTTCGGTCTCGGCCTCGCCCGTCGGCAGGTAGAGGCTGCCGACCGTGATGCCGGGGCCCGAGCCGCCGGCCGTGCCGTCGCCCGGCAGGTCGACCTCCAGGTAGCGGCCGGAGGCGTCGAACTCGGCCGAGCCGAAGCCGACGCGCACGGCGGCCGGGGCCACCCGGGAGAAGACCGAGACGCCCGCGCGGCCCCTGGTCGCCGAAGGCGCGTGGTAGGCGTGCCAGCCGTCGGGGTCGCGCAGCTCGTCGGGGAGCTGGTCGGGCTCCGCCCGCACTTCCTGGAGGCACACGACATCGGCCGCCGTCCGCTCCAGCCAGGGCAGGAAGCCCTTGCGCGCGGCGGCCCTCAGCCCGTTGACGTTCACGGTGGTCACGATGGTCACCGCAGGGACGATACCCGCAGCCGCCGGCCGCCGGAAAGCGCGGGTCGTACACCTGTGCGACGAATTGTCGGAGCGACCCCTTACGATGGCGGACGTGGAGATCAGGAAGACGCGATACGACGAGCCGGCCGCCGTCCGGCTCGACGAGCTGGTGCAGCAGGAGTACGCCGAGCGCTACGGCGAGGGCGATCTGACGCCGATGGCCGCCGACCACTTCGACCCGCCGGACGGGCTCTACCTGGTGGCGTACGACGCCGAGGGCGAGCCGGTGGCCAGCGGCGGCTGGCGCGCGCAGGACGCCTCACCGGAAGGGCACGAGGACGGGGACGCGGAGATCAAGCGCATGTTCGTGGTGAAGGAGGCGCGCGGGCGCGGGCTCGCACGGGCGATCCTCGCCGAGCTGGAGGCGAGCGCCGCGGCGGCCGGGCGTACGCGCATGGTGCTGGAGACGGGCTCGCGGCAGCCCGAGGCGATAGCCCTCTACACGTCCTGCGGCTACGTGCCGGTGAAGAAGTTCGGCTACTACCGCCACGAGGAGCTGAGCATCTGCATGGGCAAGCCGCTACGGGTGCCGCAGGCCGTGCCCGGCGCCTGACGGGCGAGGCGGCCGCCGGATCCGGCGGCGGGAGGTCAGCGGCGGCGCGAGCCGCGCAGGACGCGCCCGCACAGCCAGCCGATGACGTACGGGATGAGCAGCGCCAGCCACAGCGGCATCGTGACCTCGGGGACGAGCAGCCGGATCCGCACGTCCTGGGTGTTCTCGAAGATGAAGACCAGCGCGAGGACGCCCAGCACGAGCACGGCGACCCTGCCCGGCGTCAGCCGGTCGCGCAGGCCCCCGCGGGGTTCCTGGCCGGACTTGCCGGGTGCCATACGCCCACCTGCCTCACGCCGGGTCCGCCGCGGTGCGGCCGTGTTCCCTGCCGTCCATGGTCCCCGGAGGGCGCGGCCGGCGCAGCCGGTGCGGCCGCGGGGTGCTCCGAACGGGTGCCGGTGAGGGCGCGGGGGCGAGCGGCCCGGCGGCCGCGCGGGGGGCGGCGGCGCGGCCGCGGCGGTCAGGCGGACAACTCCTCGTAGACCGCGAGCACGCTGCGCGCCTGCTGCTCCACCTGGTCGGCCACCGGCACCCACCGGGGGCGGTAGGCGCGCTCGTACTCCTCGCACCAGGTGTCGACGAGCCGGGCCACCTGCGGGACGTCGGCGACCCTCCGCAGCATCGCGGCGGCCCGCAGCGGGATGCGCTGGGCGAAGACCTCGATGCTGGTCACGCGCGCGGTCGTCATGTCCGGCAGCGGGGCCGCGTCCGGCGGGCGCACCGCCGGGTCCCACTCCGCGGTGAGCGCGGGCCCGAGGCCGACCAGCTCGCGCACGGTGCGCAGCAGTGCGCAGTCCGCCTCCTGGAGAGCCCGTCCGGGGAGCACCGCGGCCAGCACCCGGGCCACGGCGGGCAGGTCGCGGCGCAGCGCGGCGCCCGCCCTCCGCAGGGCGAGGTCAGCGTCGGGATGGGGGGTGGTGTCGGCGCTGCGGTCGCACGCCCACATCGGCACCTCGATGACCGCCGTCACCCCGTGGTAGCGCTGCGCGTGCACCCATGTGGAGTGCGCGCCGTCGCCGATCCCCGGGTCGCCGCACGGCGGCATCACGTAGACGCCCGGCCCGGGGCTCGGCCACTGGAAGGCGTCGGACGACCCGTTCTCCAGTGGGATGTCCAGCTCCGCCGCGGACTTGCCGATCCGCTCCGGCACCCCCGGCACCTCGCTGGTGAGCTGCACGAAGCTGCCGCCGACGTCGATGCTGTGCAGCGAGCACTGGAGCACCGGACGGAGCGCGTCGAGGACGTCGACCAGCGCCCGCGTCTCCGGCAGCGCCGGCCCCGGGCCGCTTCCGCCCGCCGGCAGCCACTCGGGCTGCTCCGCCGTGCAGGGCCGGAAGAAGTGCTCGTAGTGGCCGCGCAGGGTGTACGGGCCGGAGAGCCAGGGCTCGTTGAGGGCGGCGCCGTCCGGGTCGATGCACAGCAGGAAGTGCCAGCTGCTGCCGTCGTCGTCGCCCGCCGCGCGGCGCCGGGCGATCGTGCGGGCGAGCCGCAGGGCCGTCGCGCCGCCGACCGCGGCCTCGTTCGCGTGCGGGCCCGCGACGACCAGCACGTTGCGCTCGCCGTGGCCGACCGAGAGCATCAGCAGCGGGCGGCCCGCCCGGGAGGTGCCGACGACCCCCAGCCGGCAGTGCTCCGGGTGGCTCAGCGCGATCGCGCGCGCACCCGCAGTGACTTCCTCGGTCGTCGGATAGCGCATCCCCGTCATCCCCGTCACCGCAATCCCCCAGGGCCCCGGGGCGGAGCGCGCGGCCCGGGACCGGCTTACGACATCGAGCGCGATCCCGTTAGTACGACACGGCGGTGCGGGGGTGTCAACGGTGCTACGCCGCTTCCCGCCGGGGCGGGCGCGGCGCGGAGACGGGCGGCGCATCCGGCGTCACAGCTGCCGCAGGCGCCCCGTGCGCGTCGCGTCCGGCGGGGCCGGGGCCCGGGAGGGCCGGACCGGATACAGCGTTGCGCGTGCGCGCGGGCGGACCACGGGCGGGGGCCACCCGGGCACGGCGGGGTGGGTGCGCTTACAGCATCTGGGCGAGGTGCCGTGCCCACGCCGGGCGGGCTCCACGGACGGGCGGGCGCTTCCCGCGCTTCCGGTCGCACGCGGGGTGCCCGCGCCCCTCCCGCGGCCGCCCGCCACCTGGCGCGCGCACCGCCGCCCCGGGCCCCGACCGGGCGCGGGGCGCGGCTAGCCCAGGGGCGGGGGGAACGTCAGGGTGGCCGTGGCCGTGTCGAGGGTGGCGGGGGTGTTGAGGGGGAGGGTGAGGGCGGGGAGGCAGTGGCCGAAGGGGAGGGAGCCGAGGACGGGGACGGACAGCGGGGCGAGGCGGTCGAGGAAGAGGGCGCGCAGGTCCTCGGAGGGGCCGCAGTCCTCCCAGGAGCCGAGGACGACCGCCGCGACGCCGTCGAGCCAGCCGCTGCGCAGGAGCTGGGTCAGGAAGCGGTCGAGCCGGTACGGCTCCTCCCCGGTGTCCTCCAGGAAGAGGATGCCGCCGGCGGCGGAGGGGCGGCCCGTGGGGGTGCGGAGGTCGGAGGCGAGCAGGCTCAGGCAGCCGCCCATCGTGACGCCCCGGGCGCGGCCGGGCACCAGCGCGCGGGCGGACGGGGCGTGCAGCACCTGGACCTCCTCGGGGGTGAAGAGGGTGCGGCGCAGGTGCTCGCGTCCCTCGGCGTCGGCGAGGAAGCCGGGGGTGCCGGGCATGGGGCCGTGCAGGGTGGCCACGTCGAGGCGGGTGGCGAAGGCCTCGTGCAGCACCGTGACGTCGCTGTAGCCGACGAAGACCTTCGGCTCGGCCGCCGCCATCGCGTCCCAGTCGACGAGGTCGGCCATGCGCTGGGTGCCGTAGCCGCCGCGGGCGCAGATCACGGCGGCCAGGCCGGGGTCGCACCACGCGTCCCGCAGGTCGTCGGCGCGGGCCTGGTCGGTGCCCGCGAGGTAGCCGGCGGGGTGGGTGTCCAGGACGTGCGGGGCGAGGACGGGTTCCAGGCCCCACGCGCGCAGCTCGGCCAGCCCCGCCGCGAGCAGGTCCGCCGGTACGGGCCCCGCGGGGGCGACGATCCCGACCCGGTCCCCCGGCACCAGCCGGCGGGGCCGCACGGTCACGGGGTGAGGTCCAGCACCGGCACGCCCGGCGGGCGGAAGCCGAAGACCTGGCCGTAGAGGGACAGTTCGGCCTCCAGGCAGGTCACGAGCGTGTCCAGGCGGCGGAAGCCGTGGCTCTCGCCGGGGAAGGCGAGGTAGGCGTGCGGCAGGCCGCGCCCGGCGAGGGCCGCGAGGAAGCGCTCGCACTGCACGGGCGGGCAGATCGGGTCGTCGAGCCCCTGCATGAGCAGGAAGGGCACGGTGACCTGGTCGCTGCGGTGCACGGGCGAGCGGTCGTGGTAGCGCTCGGGCACCTCCAGATGCGGCCCGATGAGGGATTCGAGGTACCAGGACTCGAAGTCGTGGGTCTCGCCGCCCGCCGGTGACCAGCCGGCGAGGTCGAGGATCGGGTAGCTGATCGCGCCGCAGGCGAACGTGGACACGGTGGTGAGCGCGGCCGCGGTGGTCCAGCCGCCGGCGCTGCCGCCGCGGATCGCCAGCCGCGCGGGGTCGGCGGCGCTCTCGGCGACGAGGCCCTCGGCGACGGCGACGCAGTCCTCGACGTCCACGACGCCCCACTGCTCGCGCAGCCGGTTGCGGTAGGCGCGGCCGTAGCCGGTGGAGCCGCCGTAGTTCACCTCGGCGACACCGATGCCGCGCGAGGTGAAGTAGGCGATCTCCAGGTCGTGGACCATCGGGGTGCGGCTGGTCGGCCCTCCGTGCACCCAGATCGCGTACGGGGCCGGGCCGTCGGCGGTGTGGCCGGGGTGGTGCGGCGGGTAGACGTGGGCGTGCACGTCGCGGCCGCCGGGACCGGCGAAGACGCGGGCCTCGGGCGCGGGCAGGTAGGCGGGGTCGACGACGTCGTGGTGCGGGTTGCCGATGACGCGGACACGGTCCTCCGCGGCGTCGAACCGCACGATCTCGGGGCCGCTGCGGTCCGAGGCCGCCACGCCCGCGACCTGCCCGCCGCTGACGGCGAGGACCGGGCTCCATTCCGTCCAGCCGCCGGGCGGGTCGCCGATCCGCCCGCTCGCCGGGTCGAGGAGGCCGAGGCGCTGCGCCCCCACCCCGTGCAGCACCGCGACCGGCCCGTGCGGGAGGGGCGCGAACCACCGCAGCCCGATCCGCCACAGCGGCCCCGCGAACTCCTCCTCCCGCGGGCACAGGTTGACCGCCTCCCCGGTGACCGGGTCGACGCGGTGCAGGTTCCACCAGCCGGTGCGGTCGGTCGCGGCGAGCAGCGTGCCGTCCGCGGCCCATTCGACCTGGGCGACGGATTCCTCGGGCCCGCCGATGAGGGTGCGGGCGGGGCCGAGCGTGCCGTCGCCGCGCAGGTCGGCGACGAGCAGTTCGGTGCCGTCCCAGGGCATGCGGGGGTGGTCCCAGCCGATCCAGGCGGCCGTGCCGCCGTCCGGCGACAGCCGCAGGCCGGTGACGAAACGGTGCCCGGCGGGGCCCATCTCGCGTACGGCGGCGCGGTCCTCGGCGGCGGAGCCGTCCAGCGGCACCGCGGCGTGCAGCCGGCGCAGGTCCGCGGGGCGTTCGCCGGTGAACTCCTCCAGCACCGCCCAGACCTCGCCGCGCCCGGGGTGCACGACGGGCTCGGCCCAGCGCAGCCCGCCGCCGACCGCGGAGACCGGGCTGAGCGGGTACGGCTGCTCGCCGGGGCGGTCCGGGTGGAAGGCGTAGAGGCGCTGGTCGGCCTGGTGGGTGAAGACGACGAGCGGTTCGCCGCCGACGACCGCGCCGCCCCACGGGGTGCCGCCGTACTCCATGACGCGGTTGCGGACGTTCCAGGGCGCGGGCAGCGGGCATTCCTCGGTGCCGTCCGGGCGCCGCCGGACGAGTGCGCGGCGGCCGCCCTCGGCCGGGCGCGGGGCGGTCCACCACAGTTCGGCGCCGACGACCCCGAGGTCGTCGGGCCGGCCGTCGTGGGAGGCGGCGGTGGCCGCGTCGATCGGGGAGTCCCACTCCCCGTAGGTGCCGCTCATACGGTCCCCTCCTCGGCCGTACCGGTACCGCGCAGGAACCGGTCGAGCACGCGCACCCCGAAGTGCAGCGCGTCGACGGGCACGCGCTCGTCCACCCCGTGGAAGAGCGCCTGGTAGTCGAAGCCGGGCGGCAGCCGCAGCGGCGAGAACCCGTATCCGGTGATGCCCAGCCGGGAGAACTGCTTGGCGTCGGTGCCGCCGGTCATGCAGAACGGCACGACGTGCGCCTCGGGGTCGAAGTGCAGCAGCGCCTCGCGCATCGCGGCGAACGTCGGCGCGTCGACGGGGGCGGACAGCGGCACCTCGTGGTGCTGGTAGGCCCACTCCACGTCCGGCCCGGTCAGCTCGTCCAGGGTGGCCCTGAACTCCTCCTCGCCGCCGGGGACCACGCGGCCGTCGATGTGGGCGGTGGCGCTGCCGGGGATCACGTTGACCTTGTAGCCGGCCTCCAGCATCGTCGGGTTGGTGCTGTTGCGGACGGTGGCCCGGACGAGGTAGGCGGCCTCGCCGAGCCGGTCGAGCAGCGCGTCCGGGTCGGCGAGGTCGGAGGGGCCGACGGTGATGCCGTACAGCGCCGCCACCTCCGTGAGCGCGGCCTCGACGGTGGGGGTGAGCCGGACGGGCCAGCGGTGCTCGCCGATACGGGCGACGGCGGCGGCCAGCCGGGAGACGGCGTTGGCGTGGTTGATCTTGGAGCCGTGGCCGGCGGTGCCGCGCGCGGTGAGCTCGACCCACGAGGTGCCGCGCTCCCCGGCCGCGACGGGGTAGATCCGCAGCGGCCGGCCGTCGGGGCCGTCGCCCGCGTGGAAGGTGTAGCCGCCGGACTCGCTGACGCCCTCGGTACAGCCCTCGAAGAGCCCGGGGTGCTCGGTGGCGAGGTAGCCGGCGCCGTAGTAGGCGCTGTCCTCCTCGTCGGCGGTGAAGGCGAGCACGAGGTCGCGTGCGGGGCGGTGCCCGGTCCTGGCCCACGAGCGGACGACGGCGAGCGTCATCGCGACGGCGTTCTTCATGTCGAGGGCGCCGCGGCCCCAGACCACGCCGTCGCGGACCTCGCCGGAGAAGGGGTGCACGGTCCAGTCGGCGGGCTCGGCGGGCACGACGTCGAGGTGGCCGTGCAGCAGCAGCGCGCCCGCGCCCGGATCGGTCCCGGCGACGCGGGCGACGACGTTGCTGCGGCCGGGCGCGCGCTCCATGATGCGCGGCTCGATCCCGGCGCCGGCGAGCTGCTCCGCGACGTACTCGGCGGCGGGGCGCTCGTTGCCGTCGCCGCCGCCGCGGTTGGTGGTGTCCAGCCGGATCAGGTCGCTGGTGAAGCGCTCGACCTCGGTGAGCGCGGTGTCGTCCACGCCGTCCGGGCCCTTCCGGACCGGCCCCGGTGCCTGCTCAGCCATGCCGCTTGTGCTCCGCTCCTGTCGTCGGTACGCCACGGGTGTCCCGCGGCGGCTAGCCGTACTGCTCCTCCACCGCCTGCGACACCAGCGTCGTGACCGCCTTGAAGGCCCGCAGCGCGGCGTACATCGTCGGCAGCGTGTAGGCGACGCGCCGCTCGCCGGTGCGCTCGACGCCGGGCACCGCCGTCGCGGCCCCGACCAGGTGCCACGCGTCGAACTCCAGCTCCACCGTGAACGGACCGGCCTGCACGGGCTCGTGCCGCACGGCGAGGGCCGCGGCCTGCGCGGCGGCGGCGCGGATGTCCGCGGCGGTCCTGGCGGGCGGGCGGCAGACGGCGGCGTAGCGCGAGACGTAGTCCTTGACGGCGACCGTGCGGGCCTGCGGGGCGTAGGAGCGGGCGTCGAGGCCCGTGCGGTCGTCGCCGGTCACCAGGACGACGGGGACGCCGTACTCGGCGACGACGAGCGCGTTGAGCCGGCCCTCGCTCGCGGGCTCGCCGTTGACCCACACACCGGTGATCGAGTTGGCGAGGTAGGTGTGGGCGAGGACGCCCTCGGTGCCGGCGCCCGTGTGGTAGCCCACGAAGGCGATGCCGTCGACGTCGCCGTGCTGGACGCCCTCGACCATGGACAGCTCCTTGTGCCGTCCGGTGAGCATCTCGGCGCGCCCGTCCAGCTGCTCCAGCAGCAGGTTGCGCATCGTCCAGTGGGCCTCGTTGACGAGTACCTTGTCGATGCCGGCGTCGAGGAAGCCGGCGACGGCGGCGTTCACGTCCGAGGTGAACATGTGGCGGCAGCGCTGCCACTGCTCGGTGCCGGGGAGCACGTCGGCCGGCCAGGTGACGCCGGTGGCGCCCTCCATGTCGGCCGAGACGAGGATCTTCCGCATGCGAGGTCACATTACGCGGACATCCCCGCCACCAGCCACAGTGACGGCAGCTCGATCCGTGCGCCGCCGGGGCGGAACTCCGCGGTCACCAGCGGCTCCTCGCCGGCGGCGAGCACCGTGAGGCCCGCGGCGGCGAAGTAGCCGGGCATCGCGGCGTCCTCGGCCCCGGCGGGCGCGACGCCGTGCCGCAGGACGGCGCCGAGCCCGGGCGGCGGACCGGCGGGGCCCTGCGCGATGCCGAGCAGCACCCCCCTGGCGGCCCCGGCCGGCTCCACGGCGAAGACCCGGCCGCGGCTTCCGCAGAGGATCGCGATGCCGTCGACCAGCCGCGCGCGGTCGGCCGGCTCGCTGTGGTGGAGGACGTCGCGCAGGTAGACGTTGGCGTCGCCCAGCTCGTCGTGCAGGGCGCGCACCGCGTCGGTGTCGACACCGTCGAGCTGCTGGTAGGCGGCCAGCCCGTGCGGGTCGTCGCGGGTGGCGCGGGCGACGGCCGCGTGCGCGAGGTCCACGCCGACGACCCGCTCGTAGCGGCCCGCCAGGAAGCGGGTCAGCGTGCCGTTGCCGCAGCCGAGGTCGACCAGCGGCAGGCCGGGGTCGAAGTGGGCGGTGAGGCGCGCCAGGTGCCCGCCCGCGGTCAGTTCCGGTTCGGCGTCCCAGAAGACGCCGCCGCGCCCGTCCGGGGCGGCCTCCCAGAAGCTCTCCCACCTCCTGGCGTATCTGCCGGAGACGTTCACGCGACCCCTCACTCCCCTCGCCGTGACCTGCGAGCGCCCCGGTGGCGGGCGCGGCCCGGCCCACCCCGCTGTCCTGCCCGCGCCCCCCGCCGGGCCGCCGGGAGCGGCGGGCGGGGCGCCGTCGCGGAGGTGGGAGCGCAGACGCTTCCCCGCCCCGGTGCGACACCCGGCCGGCGCAATCCACGATGACCACCGCGGGCGGGATCCGGCCGGGGAGATCCGGGCCTGCGTGGTCCGCCGGGCGACTTCCACCGGCAGCCGCGAGGCGGCTCCCCGGCAGGTGGGGCCACCCGCGTGCGCAATATCTGCGATGCCGGCACCACGGTACGACCGGTACGGTGGAGCGCGGGCCGTAACCACCGAATCCGCCGTACGCCCGCGCGCGGGCAACCGCGCGCGGCGTGCTAGCGTCCGAAGCCTGTGTCGAACCCCGATCCGGGCCTGCTGAGCGTCGGGGTCGGACCCGCCGGAAGCCGCCCGGCCGGCAACGCAACGTCCCCTACCGGAAGAGGCCTTGTGACGACCTGGCAGCCTGCACAGGTTTCCGCTCCACGGAAACCCAGGGAACTGCTGCGCCGCGTGAACGTGCGCCACCCGGTCGTCGTGGCCACCGCGGTGGCCGCCGTACTGCACCTGCTCTGGGCCTTCTACCTGGCCAAGGACTCCGGCGACATGGCCGCGCAGTACGCGTGGACCGACTTCATACGGGCCCACCCGTCGGCGTCGTACAACTTCTCCTGGTACGGCGGTATGCACCCCGCCTCGTACAGCATCCTCTCGCCGTACATCATGGCGGCGCTCGGGGTGCGGACGACCGCGGTGATCGCCGGCACGCTGTCCGCCACGGCCGGCGCGGCGCTCCTGGTCCGCATCGGCGTCCGCCGTCCGATGGTGCCGGCGCTGTGGACGACGTTCGCCCTGTGGTGCGACGTCGTCTCCGGCCGGGTCACCTTCGCGCTCGGCATGCTCTTCGCGACGGTCGCCACACTGGTCCTCTTCCCGGCCGCGCAGAACCTGCGGGGCCGCTCCCCGCAGCTGGCCACCGCGGCGGCGATGACGGCGCTGGCCACCATGTGCAGCCCGGTGGCCGGCCTGTTCGTCCTGGTGCTGGCCGCCTCGCTGTTCCTCACCGGGCGGCGGGTCGACGCCTACGTGCTGACGGCCGTGCCGCCGCTGGTCGTGGGGGCGACCTCGCTGCTCTTCCCCTTCTACGGGGTGCAGCCCTTCGCCTGGTACTTCGCGATCATCCCGTTCGCCATCGCCGTCGTCACCGCACTCGTGGTGCCGCGCAGGTGGCGGGAGATCCACGCCGGCTCCTGGGTCTACGCGGGCGGGGTCGCGCTCACCTGGATCGTCCCCTCCCCCATCGGCAGCAACGTCGAGCGCCTGGCGCTGCTCTTCGGCGGCACGGTGATGCTCCTCGTGGCGCGCGACAGCACGTGGACCGGCTACCGGCTGGTGGCCGTGTGGCTGGCCTTCGCCGGGGTCGCGGCGTGGCAGATCACCAAGCCGATCGTGGACCAGGTCAACACCACCGCCGTCACCTCCACCGTGCGGCACGCCCCGCCGCTCATCGCCGAGCTGCAGAAGGTGCAGGCCGACCGGGGGCGCGTCGAGGTCGTCCCGCTGCGCTCCCACTGGGAGGCCTCGGGCCTGTCCCCGTACGTCAACCTGGCCCGCGGCTGGAACCGGCAGGCCGACGTCGAGCGCAACCCGCTCTTCTACGACGGCACGCTCAACCCCGACACGTACAAGGCGTGGCTGGAGCACTGGAGCGTCTACTACGTCGTGCTGCCCGCCGACGAGCCGGACGGCGCGGCCGTCGCCGAGGCGAAGATCGTCCGCTCCGCCCCGGAGTGGCTCCACCCGGTGTGGAGCGACGCGAACTGGCAGGTCTTCAAGGTCGCCGGCGAGGTCGAGCCGCTCGCCGACCCGCCGGCCACCGTCGAGGAGGCCGGACCGGCCGAGCTGACCGTCTCCATGCCGAACGCCGGCAGCGTGCTGCTGCGGATCCCGTGGTCGCCGGTGCTCGGGATCGAGGGGGCCAAGGACAACCGCCACGGGTGCCTCGCCGCGGACGGCGAGTGGACGCGGCTCTACGTTCCGGCGGCGGGCACGTACCGCATCGGCGGCTCCTACACCGACATCCGGGGCACCCAGTGCCCCAAGCCCGACTGACCTCCCCCTTCAGGGTGCCCGGCGCCCCCGCCGGGCACTGCCCTCCCCGGGGAGGGCCGAGCCGCGCGGACGCCCCCGCGGCCGGCCGGTGGTCTCGGACGGAACCGGGCGGCCCGTGCGGGTCGTGACGGTCCGCGCCCCCGTGGGACGTGCCGGCGCCGTGCGGCGCGGCCCCTGGTGCACCCGCGCGCGGGCTAGTCCGGGTGGCCCAGCTGGAGGTCGCGTTCGGTGCGGCCGCCGCCCGCGACCTGGAGGACCGTGGCCACCGGCGGGTAACCCGCCGCGATGACGGTGTACTCCCCCGCCGCCAGGTCGACGAAGCGGAAGGTGCCGTCGGGGCCGGTCGTGACGGAGTCCACGACGTTGCCCGCCGCGTCCAGCAGGGTCACACGTGCGTCCTCCACCGTGCGGCCGCCGGGCGCGCGGACGGTGCCGCGCAGGACCGCGCCGCCGGCCAGCTCGACGTCCTGCCGGGTCTCGCGGGAGGCCTGGACGGTGACGGGGAGCGCGGCCGGCCGGAAGGCGGGGGCGCTCGCGGCCAGCGTGTACTCGCCGGCGACGAGCTCGGTCAGGACGTACTCGCCCTCGCGCCCGCTGCGGGCGGTGCCCACGACGTCGCCGCGGACGTCGGTGAGCGTCACGACGGCCTGGCGCACCGGTGTGCCGTCCGCGGTGCGCACCGCGCCGGCCAGGCGCCCCGCGCCGCCGAGGACGACGTCGAGGTCGACCGGGTGCTCCCCCACCGTGACACTGACCGCCTGCGGCTGGTGCCCGCCGGCCGCGGCGATGAGCACGTAGCTGCCCGCGCCCGGCGCGCTGAGGGCGAAGCGGCCGTCCGTGGCGGTGGCGCCGCGGCCGACCTGCCGGCCGGTGCCGTCGATGAGGGTGAGCGCGGCGAGGCCGACCCCGCTGCCGTCGGAGTGCTGGACGTTGCCGCACACGGCGACCCCGCTGTGCTGCGGGGACGCGGCCGTCCGGGCGCCGGGCAGCTGCGGGTCGCCCGCCGTGCCGTCCAGGTGCCCGGCGGGGCCGTCGTACGCGGTGGTCGTGGCGGTCGCGGCCCCGGGGCCGTGCTGGGTGACCAAGGGTTTCTCCTTGAGCAGGAAGGCGAAGAGGAAGCCGAGGACGAGCACCGGCACCAGGTAGAGGAAGATGCGCGGCATGGCGTCGGCGTAGGCCCGCACGTAGCCGTCGCGCACCGCCGCGGGCAGGGTGCGGACGAGTTGCGGGGTGACCGACTGCGGGTCGGGCAGCCGGGCGCCGTGCGGCAGTTCGACGGCGAGGCGCTTGCCGAGGCGGTCGGCGAAGAGCGTGCCGAAGACGGCGGCGCCCACGGAGCCGCCGATCTGCCGGAAGTAGTTGTTGGCGCTGGTGGCGGCGCCGATGTCGGAGGGGCGTACGGAATTCTGCACGGCGAGCACCAGCACCGGCAGCACCAGGCCGATGCCCAGGCCGAGCACCGCCATGTAGACGCTGTAGGTGACCTGCGGGGTGTCCGCGTCCATCAGGGACAGCAGCCACATGCCGGCCGCGGACAGGGCGCCGCCCAGGACCGGGAAGACCTTGTACCTCCCGGTGCGGCTGATGAGCTGGCCGCCGACGACGGAGGCGACGACGACGCCGAGCATCATCGGGAGCATCAGCAGGCCGGAGCTGGTGGCGCTCGCGCCGTCGACCATCTGCAGGAAGGTCGGCAGGTAGCTGGCGGCGCCGAAGAGGGCGACGCCGACGACGCAGCCGATGACGGCCGTGACGTTGAAGACGCCGTCCCGGAAGAGCCGCAGCGGGATGACGGGCTCGGCAGCGTACCGCTCCACGACCAGGAAGAGCAGCGCGCAGCCGACGGCGCCCGCGCCGAGCCCCAGGATCTCCCGGGAGCGCCAGCCGTAGGTGGAACCGCCCCAGGTGGTGAGCAGCACCAGGCAGGTGGAGCCCGCGGCGAGCAGCAGCGCCCCGAGCACGTCCAGTTTGGGACGGGCGGCCGGCGTGGGCAGTTTGAGCACCAGCGCGATGACGGCGAGGGTGACCAGGCCGAAGGGGATGTTGACGGCGAAGCACCAGCGCCAGGAGGCGTGGTCGGTGAAGAAGCCGCCGAGCAGCGGTCCGGCGACCGAGGCGAGCCCGAAGGCGGCTCCGATGGTGCCCATGTAGCGCCCGCGCTCCCGGGGCGGGACGATGTCCGCCATGATCGCCTGGACGCCGATCATCAGCCCGCCGCCGCCGATGCCCTGGACGGCGCGGAAGGCGATCAGCTCGTTCATGGAGCGCGACCAGGCCGCCAGCGCGGAGCCGGCGACGAAGGTCAGGATCGCGAACTGGAAGACGCCCTTGCGGCCGAAGAGGTCGCCGAGCTTGCCGTAGATCGGCAGGCCGATCGTGGAGGCCAGCAGATACGCGGTGACGACCCACGACATCCTGTCGAGGCCGTGCAGCTCGCCGACGATCTTGGGCAGTGCCGTCGCCACGATCATCTGGTCGAGCGCGGCGAGCAGCAGGGCCAGCATCAGGCCCAGGAAGACCAGCCGGACCCGGCGCGGCGCCAGACCGGCGGGCCCTGCACCCTCCGGCTCCTGCGCCTCGCCCTGCGCGTCCCGCGGGGGGCCGCCGCCCGCGTCCAGCAGGACGACCGCGCCCCCGGCGCTCTCCGCCGCCTCCCGCGGGCCGGGGCCGCGGGCCCCGCCCCGCTCCCCGTCCTCGCCGCTCCCGCCGCCTGTGCCGCCCTCGGCCAGTGCCGCCGTCCGCGCCGTGAGCGCGCTGCCTGCCACCCGTCACTCCCCTCGTCACACCTGCTCCGCCACCGTCTCCGCCATGAGGCGACAACGAAGCAGGGGCGCGGCGATTCTCAGGAAGTAGGCAGAACCACCCGTATCAGTGAAAGATCGTGAAACCGGTCGGGTGACGGCCCGGGCCAGGGCGGCGGGCGGCGGTCCGGCCCCGTCCGCGGCGGCCGGGCGGCGGGGCCCCGGCTCAGCCGCCGGTCTCGACCTCGGCGGCGAACTTCGCCAGGATCTCGTCGTAGATGCGGTTGAGGCCCTTGGGCGCGAAGGTGCGCTCGAAGAAGCCGCCGACGCCGCCCGCGCCCTGCCAGCGGGTCGTGGCGACGACCTTGCTGCGGCCGCCGCCGGCGTCGCTCACCGTCCAGGCGGTGGTCATGCTGGAGTTGCGGTCGCTCTCCAGCAGCTGCAGCTCGGCGGGAGCGGTGACGTCCAGCAGGCAGTCGCGCACCCGCTTGCTCGTGGCCTGGAGCCGCCAGTGCACGAGAGTGCCGGCACCCTTGCCGCCCTCGCGCACCTCGTACTCACTGAACTGCTCAGGCAGCACCCGGCCGCGGGTGCCCGCGTAGTCGGCGAGGGCCGCGTAGACCCGCTCCGGCTCCGCGGCGACGATCCGCTCGGTGGTGGCCTCGACCAGCGCCATTGATTCTCCTCGGTCCGTGTCGGTGCGCGTTCCTCACGCGCCGCACAAGCCAACCACACCTGATTTTCGAATCTGTGTTCTATTGTGGAGGAGAACGGCACACCGGACGACCGCAGGGAGGGCGCGATGCGCTGGGAACAGCTGGGCGGGGAGGACGCGACAGCCGCGCTCTTCGGCACCGACGCGGTGACCCGCCGGTTCGACACGCCCGAATTCCGCGGCATCACCTTCCACGAGGTGCGCGCCCGGTCGATCCTCAACCGGGTGCCGGGCGCGTCGCGCATGCCCTTCGAGTGGACGGTGAACCCCTACCGCGGGTGCAGCCACGCCTGCGTCTACTGCTTCGCGCGCAAGACGCACAGCTACCTGGACCTGGACACCGGGCTCGGCTTCGACACCCAGATCGTGGTGAAGACCAACGCACCGGAACTGCTGCGCCGGGAACTGGCCGCGCCGCGCTGGCGGGGCGAGCACGTGGCGATGGGCACCAACGTCGACTGCTACCAGCGCGCCGAGGGCCGCTACCAGCTGATGCCCGGCATCCTCGCCGCGCTGCGGGATCGCGCCAACCCCTTCTCGATCCTCACCAAGGGCTCGCTGATCCTGCGCGACCTGGAGCTGCTGCGGCAGGCCGCGCGCGTCACGGAGGTGTCCATCGCGCTGTCGGTCGGCTTCCTCGACGGTGAGCTGTGGCGCAGCGTCGAGCCGGGCACCCCGTCCCCCCAGACGCGCTTGGCGGTCTGCCGCACCCTCGCGGAGAACGGCATACCGGCGTCGGTGCTGATGGCGCCGGTGCTGCCCTTCCTCAGCGACTCGCCGGAGCAGCTGCGCGCGACGGTGCGGGCGATCGCCGCCGCGGGCGCCGGCTCCGTCACCCCGCTGGTGCTGCACCTGCGGCCCGGCGCCCGGGAGTGGTACATGGCGTGGCTGGCCCGCGAGCACCCGCATCTCGTTCGGCGCTACGAGGCGATGTACGCGGGCGGCTCGTACGCGCCGACGTGGTACCAGCGCCGCATCACCCGCCAGGTGCACGAGTTCGCCGCGGAGTTCGGGTGCGGCCCGGCCGGCGGCTTCCGCAGGGCGGGGGCGGACGGCGGGGCGGCCCGGGAGCGGGAGCCGGAGTCCGGAGGGGAGCGGGACCGGGCCGAGCCGGGCGACACGCAGCTGACGCTGCTCTGACGCCGCGCGGAGGCGGCCGTCCGTGCGCCACGGGGGCGCGCGGGCGGCGCCCGGCTCCACTCCCCGGGCCGCTCATCTGTCGGCGACCCAGATCACATGCGCGCGGGGGTGGCGCTCAAGTTACCCGCCGGTTACCCTCGAAAGCACCGTGCGAGGCGGCCTGGTGACGCAGCCGCCGCGCACCGCACGACCACGTTCGGTCCGGCATCGTCGCGGCCCGGCCCCGGGACAGGGCCGGGCCAGGTCTCCCGCGGGCGCGCCCCCACCACACCGGCTGCCCCGCGACTCCACCCACCCTCGTCCCGCCGTGCGCGCCGCGGCGCGCACGCGCTTCCCAGCGTCTGGAGTCACGCGATGTCCCGTCCCTCCGCACCCCCCGCGTCACCCGCATCCGCCACCCGCGCGGCGCAGCCCGCCGCCGCTCCCCTGTCCGTCGTCGCCGTCGTGGGCCTGGGCACCATGGGCACCGGGATCGCCGAGGTCCTGACCCGCGCCGGGCACGAGGTGATCGGCGTGGACACCGACGCCGGCGCCGCCCGCCGCGCGGTCGCCGCCCTGGAGCGGTCGACGGCCCGCGCGGTGGAGCGCGGGCGCTGCACCGCGGACGAGCGGGCCGACGCGCTCGCCCGCTTCCGCACCTTCCCCGACCTGCGGGCGGCCGCCGCCGCGGATCTGGTCGTCGAGGTCGTCGACGAGCGCTACGAGGTCAAGCGGGACGTCTTCACCGCCCTGGACCGGCTGGCCAAGCCGGAGGCGATCCTCGCGACGGGCACCAACGCGCTGTCCGTGACCCGCCTCGCGGCCGAAACCGGGCGCCCCGACCGGGTGCTGGGCCTGCACTTCTTCGCGCCCGCACCCGCCATGAAGCTGGTCGAGGTCGTCTCGACGGTGCTGACCTCGCCGCAGACCACGGCGGCCGTCACCGCGCTGGTGCGCAGCCTCGGCAAGGAGCCGGTCCCCGTCGGCGACCGGCCCGGCTTCATCGCCGACGGCCTGCTGTTCGGCTACCTCAACCAGGCGGCCGCGATGTACGAGTCGCGCTACGCCACCCGCGAGGACATCGACGCGGCCATGCGGCTCGGCTGCGGCCTGCCCATGGGACCGCTCGCGCTCCTGGACCTGATCGGCATCGACACGGCCACGACCGTGCTGGACGCCATGTACGAGGCCACCAGGGACCGCCTGCACTCCCCCGCACCCGTGCTGCGCCAGCTCGCCGCGGCGGGGCTGCACGGCCGCAAGTCCGGCCGCGGCTTCTACCGCTACCAGGCGCCGGGCAGCTCCGCGGTCGTACCCGAGCCGGGCCTCCCTGACGTCACGGCCGCACCCGCCGCCCGCGGGCGCGAGGTCCGCACGGTGGGCGTGGCCGGGTCCGGGACGATGGCGACCGGTATCGCCGAGGTCTTCGCCAGGTCGGGCTTCCCGGTGCTGCTGGCGGCCCGCAGTCCGGAGAAGGCCGAGCAGGCGGTGGCGCGGGTCGCCGCGGGCCTGGACCGCGCGGTGGCCCGGGGACGGCTGGACGCCGGGCAGCGGGACGCGGCGGTGGCGCTCGTGACGCCCGCCGTCTCCTACGACGACCTGGCGCCGGCCGATCTGGTGGTGGAGGCGGTGGCGGAGGACCTGTTCGTGAAGCAGGAGCTGTTCCGGACGCTGGACAAGGTGTGCCGCCCCGGCGCGGTCCTGGCCACGACGACGTCCTCCCTGCCGGTGGTGGCGATCGCCCGGGTGACCGGGCGCCCGCAGGACGTCGCCGGGATGCACTTCTTCAACCCGGCGCCGGCGATGAAGCTGGTCGAGGTCGTCTCCACCGTCCTGACCGGGGAGGACGTGCGGGCGACACTGCACGGGGTGTGTGCGCGGGTGCGCAAGCACCCGGTGGACTGCGGGGACCGCGCGGGCTTCATCGTCAACGCGCTGCTCTTCCCGTACCTCAACAACGCCGTGAAGATGCTCCAGGACCACTACGCGAGCGTGGACGCGATCGACGCAGCGATGAAGCTCGGCGGCGGTTACCCGATGGGGCCCTTCGAGCTGCTGGACGTGGTGGGCCTGGACGTGTCGCTGGCCATCGAGCAGGTGCTGCACGACGAATTCCGCGACCCGGGCCTGGCGCCCGCGCCGCTGCTGGAGCATCTGGTGTCCGCGGGGTGCCTGGGCCGCAAGACGGGCCGCGGCTTCCGCGAGTATGCCCGCCGCTGAACGCCCGGGAAGCGCCGCGGCCGTGCCCCGCCCGCCCCGAACTGGGGCTCTTTTCCCCCGGGTGCCGGGCGGGGCGGTCCGCCGTGTTACGTTCCCCACATGCCCCAGTCCGCGAAGTCCGGCGTCCCCGAGGCCGCGAACGTCCCCCGTGCCGCCGCCCAGCGGCAGCGCGTGCGGCAGGACCTGGCGGCGGCCGCGATGCACCTTTTCGCGACGCAGGGCTACGAGGCCACGACGGTCGACGAGATCGCGGCGGCCGCGGGTGTGGCGCGGCGGACCTTCTTCCGGCACTTCCGTTCCAAGGAAGAGGCCATCTTCCCCGACCACGACGACACGCTGGTGCGCGTGCAGGAGGTGCTGGACTCCGCCGACCCGCACGAGCACCCGCTGGACACGGTGTGCCGCGGCATCACCGAGGTGCTGCGGATGTACGCGCAGCTGCCCGAGGTCTCGGTGGAGCGCTACCGGCTGACGCGCGAGGTGCCGACGCTGCGGGAGCGCGAGATCGCCTCGGTGGCCCGTTACGAGCGCCTCTTCACCCGCTATCTGCTGGGCCACTTCGACGAGAGCGCGCAGGGCTACGGCGACGACGACCCGCTGCTCGCGGAGGTCGCCGCCTCCGCGGTGGTCGCCGCGCACAACCACGTGCTGCGGCGCTGGCTGCGGGCGGACGGTAAGGGCGACGTGGAGGCGCAGCTGGAGCACGCCTTCGACGTCATCAAGGCGACCTTCGGCACGGGCATCGGGGCGGGGCGGATACCGTCCCGGGGCGCGGCCTCCCGGCCCGCGACGGTGACCCGGCAGGACGAGGTCGTCGTCGCGGTGGCGCGCACCGACGCCTCGCCCGCGCAGATCCTGCGCAGCATCGAGGAGGCCCTCCGCAGGGCCTGATCTCCCCACCTGCCACGAAAAGCCCGCTCGGCGGCCGTCCGGATCACCCGGGCGGCCGCTGTTGCCTGCCGCCCCGGGCGGGGTGACACTGAAAAGAAAAATATGGCACGCAGTGTCTTTACGACTGGCACGCGGTGCCATACGGTATCCCCAGTCCGGGCGGACGGCCGCGGTGACCCCCCGCAGGCCGGCTGTTCCCCATGGCCCGGACGCCTGCGTCACAGGCCCTCCGCGCCACCGCGCGGTTCCTTCGCTCCACCCGTTCCGTTTCCGTCCTCGCCGGACCGACGACGGCACCCTCACCCCACCCGACCCCAGCGTTCCCCCGGCGTCCCGCCGCAGCCGCGCACCCGCGGCACGCGGCGGGGCACGGCGGCGGAACGCTTCGCCGGAGGCGAGTCACATGAAGGAAATCCTGGACGCCGTGATCGCGGCCGAAGGCCCCGGCAGCAGCGCCGACTTCGCGGCCCTGCCGCTGCCCGAGTCCTACCGCGCGGTCACCGTGCACAAGGACGAGGCCGAGATGTTCTCCGGCCTGGCCACCCGCGACAAGGACCCGCGCAAGTCGCTGCACCTGGACGAGGTGCCGGTGCCCGAGGTCGGCCCCGGCGAGGCGCTGGTCGCGGTCATGGCCAGCTCGGTGAACTACAACTCGGTCTGGACGTCGATCTTCGAGCCCGTCTCGACCTTCGCGTTCCTGGAGCGCTACGGCCGCACCTCACCGCTCGCCAGGCGCCACGACCTGCCCTACCACGTCATCGGCTCCGACCTCGCGGGCGTCGTGCTGCGCACCGGGCCGGGCGTCAACAAGTGGCGGCCGGGCGACCGGGTCGTGGCGCACTGCCTGAGCGTGGAGCTGGAGTCGGCCGACGGGCACGACGACACCATGCTCGACCCGGAGCAGCGCATCTGGGGCTTCGAGACCAACTTCGGCGGCCTGGCCGAGATCGCCCTGGTCAAGTCCAACCAGCTGATGCCCAAGCCGGAGCACCTGAGCTGGGAGGAGGCCGCCGCCCCCGGCCTGGTCAACTCCACCGCCTACCGGCAGCTCGTCTCCCGCAACGGCGCCGCGATGAAGCAGGGCGACAACGTCCTCATCTGGGGCGCCAGCGGCGGACTGGGCTCCTACGCCACGCAGTTCGCGCTCGCCGGCGGCGCCACGCCGATCTGCGTGGTGTCCAGCCCCGAGAAGGCGGCGATCTGCCGGGCGATGGGCGCGGAGGCCGTCATCGACCGCAGCGCCGAGGGCTACCGCTTCTGGCGCGACGAGCACACCCAGGACCCGAAGGAGTGGAAGCGCTTCGGCGCCCGCATCCGCGAACTGACCGGCGGCGAGGACGTCGACATCGTCTTCGAGCACCCCGGCCGCGAGACCTTCGGCGCCAGCGTCTACGTCACCCGCAAGGGCGGCACCGTCGTCACCTGCGCCTCCACCTCCGGCTACACCCACGAGTACGACAACCGGTACTTGTGGATGTCCCTCAAGCGCATCGTGGGCTCGCACTTCGCCAACTACCGTGAGGCCTGGGAGGCCAACCGGCTGATCGCCAAGGGGAGGATCCATCCGACACTGTCCCGCTCCTACCCTCTGGCGCAGACCGGCCAGGCCGCGTACGACGTGCACCGCAACCTCCACCACGGCAAGGTCGGCGTTCTCGCGCTGGCCCCTGAGGAAGGCATGGGAGTGACCGACCCCGAGATGCGTGAACGCCACCTGGCGTCCATCAACCTCTTCCGCGACGCGGCGACAGCGGCCCCGGCGGCCGCGCCGGCGCCCGCGCGGTCCGCGGGAGCCGCGGGAGCCGTCGCATGAGCGGCCCCGGGCAGCGCGACCGCCCCTGGCTGATGCGGACCTACGCGGGCCACTCGACCGCGGAGGAGTCCAACGCGCTCTACCGGCGCAATCTCGCCAAGGGCCAGACCGGCCTGTCCGTCGCCTTCGACCTTCCGACGCAGACCGGTTACGACTCCGACCACGTCCTGGCGCGCGGCGAGGTCGGACGGGTCGGGGTGCCGGTCGGGCACCTGGGCGACATGCGGCGGCTGTTCGCGGACATCCCGCTGGACCGCATGAACACCTCGATGACCATCAACGCCACCGCCATGTGGCTGCTGGCGCTCTACCAGGTGGTCGCCGAGGAGCAGGGCGCCGAACTGGCCGCCCTCCAGGGCACGACGCAGAACGACATCGTCAAGGAGTACCTGTCGCGCGGGACGCACGTCTTCCCGCCCGTCCCGTCGCTGCGGCTGACCACGGACATGATCACGTACGCGGTCCACCACATCCCGCGCTGGAACCCCATCAACATCTGCAGTTACCACCTCCAGGAGGCGGGGGCCACGCCGGTGCAGGAGATCGCGTACGCGATGTCCACCGCGGTCGCCGTGCTGGACGCCGTGTTCGCCTCGGGGCAGGTGCCCGAGGAGCGGCGCGGCGAGGTGGTGGGACGGATCTCCTTCTTCGTGAACGCCGGGGTGCGCTTCGTCGAGGAGATGTGCAAGATGCGCGCCTTCGGCCGGATCTGGGACACCGTGACGCGCGAGCGCTACGGCGTCGAGGACCCGCGGCAGCGCCGCTTCCGCTACGGGGTGCAGGTCAACTCGCTGGGGCTGACCGAGGCGCAGCCGGAGAACAACGTGCAGCGCATCGTGCTGGAGATGCTGGCCGTGACGCTGTCGAAGGACGCCCGTGCCCGCGCCGTCCAGCTCCCGGCGTGGAACGAGGCGCTGGGCCTGCCGCGGCCCTGGGACCAGCAGTGGAGCCTGCGCATCCAGCAGGTGCTCGCCTACGAGAGCGACCTGCTGGAGTACCCGGACCTCTTCGACGGCAGCCGTGTCGTCGAGGCCAAGGTCGCCGAGCTGGTGGAGCGGGCGACCGCCGAGATGGCGCGCATCGAGGAGATGGGCGGCGCGATGGCGGCCGTGGAGTCCGGCTACCTGAAGTCGGAACTGGTGGCCTCGCACGCGGCACGGCGGGCGCGCATCGAGTCGGGCGAGGAGAAGATCGTCGGCGTCAACGTCCACCAGGCCACCGAGCCGAGCCCGCTGACGGCCGATCTGGACACCGCGATCACCACCGTCGACCCGGCCACCGAGGCACGTGTGGTGGCCGCGCTGGAGGAGTGGCGGCGCGAACGCGACGAGCCGCGCGCCAAGTCGGCGCTGGCCGCGCTGCGGGAGGCCGCCGAGGGCACCGACAACCTGATGCCGGCGACCCTGGAGTGCGCCAGGGCGGGCGTGACGACCGGCGAGTGGGCGGGGGCGCTGCGCGAGGTCTTCGGTGAGTTCCGCGCCCCCACCGGGGTCGGCGGCGCGCCGGTCGCGGTGACGTCCGGCGACGGCGGGCCGCTCGCGGAGGTGCGCCGCCGGGTCGCGGCGACCGCGCGGGAGCTGGGCGGCGGGCGGCTGCGGCTGCTGGTCGGCAAGCCGGGCCTGGACGGGCACTCCAACGGCGCCGAGCAGATCGCCGTACGCGCCCGCGACGCCGGCTTCGAGGTCGTCTACCAGGGCATACGGCTGACGCCCGAGCAGATCGTGGCGGCCGCCGTGGCCGAGGACGTGCACTGCGTGGGGCTGTCGATCCTCTCCGGCTCGCACAGCGCGCTGGTGCCGGACGTGCTGGAGCGGCTGCGCGCCGCGGGTGCGGACGACATGCCGGTGGTCGTCGGGGGGATCATCCCGGCCGCGGACGCCGCCGCCCTGCGGGCGGCCGGTGTGGCGGCGGTGTTCACGCCCAGGGATTTCGGTATCACCGGGATCATCGGCCGGATCGTGGACGAGATCCGGCGCGCGAACGGGCTCGAAGAGTTCGCCGGGCTCGAAGACCCGGACAAGCTGGAGGTATGACTGTGCAGTTCGGCCGCACCTACGAGGAGTTCGAGGTCGGTGCCGTCTACCGGCACTGGCCGGGGAAGACGGTCACGGAGTACGACGACCACCTCTTCTGCCTCCTCACCATGAACCACCACCCGCTGCACATGGATGCCAACTACGCGGAGAAGACCACCGATTTCGGCCGCAACGTGGTCGTCGGCAACTACGTCTACTCGCTGCTGCTCGGCATGTCGGTGCCGGACGTCTCGGGCAAGGCCATCGCCAACCTGGAGGTCGAGTCGCTGCGGCACGTCGCGCCGACCTTCCACGGCGACACGATCTACGGCGAGACGACGGTGCTGGACAAGTGGCCGTCCAAGAGCCGGGACGACCGCGGCATCGTCCGCGTCGAGACCCGCGGCCACAACCAGGACGGCACCCTGGTGTGCGTCTTCCACCGCAAGGTGATGGTGCCGACCGCCCGCTACGTCGAGCAGCGCGGCGGCGAGCAGCCGGGCCGTCCGCAGCCGCAGCCCCTGCCGGAAGGGAAGTGACATGGCCGACCGTCTCGCACACACCGACGGGCTGACCGAGATCCAGCGGGAGATCCTGAGCACCGTCCGGGACTTCGTCGACAAGGAGATCCTGCCGGTCGCCACCGAGCTGGAGCACCGCGACGAGTACCCCCTGGAGATCGTCGAGGGGCTCAAGGCGCTCGGCGTCTTCGGGCTGATGATCCCCGAGGAGTACGGCGGCCTCGGCGAGTCGCTGCTGACCTACGCACTGGCCGTGGAGGAGATCGCGCGCGGCTGGATGAGCGTGTCGGGGATCATCAACACGCACTTCATCGTCGCGTACATGATCCGCCAGCACGGCACCCAGGAGCAGAAGGACCACTTCCTGCCGCGGATGGCGGCCGGCGAGGTGCGCGGCGCGTTCTCGATGTCGGAGCCGGGCCTCGGCTCCGACGTGTCCGCGATCCGGACGAGGGCCGTCCGCGACGGGGACGACTACGTGATCAACGGCCAGAAGATGTGGCTGACCAACGGCGGCTCGTCGAACCTGGTGGCGGTGCTGTGCCGCACCGACGAGGGGCAGCCGGCGGACGCCCCGCCGCACCGCTCGATGACCACCTTCCTGATCGAGAAGGAGCCCGGCTTCGGCCCCAACGCCACCGTGCCGGGCCTGACCGTGCCCGGCAAGATCGAGAAGATGGGCTACAAGGGCGTCGACACCACCGAGCTGGTGCTCCAGGACGTGCGGATCCCCGCGGACCGGGTCCTCGGCGGGGCCACCGGGCGCGGCTTCTACCAGATGATGGACGGCGTCGAGGTGGGCCGGGTGAACGTGGCCGCGCGCGGGTGCGGTGTCGCCAAGCGGGCCTTCGAGCTGGGCATCGGCTACGCACAGCAGCGGCACACTTTCGGCAAGCAGATCGCCCAGCACCAGGCGGTGCAGTTCAAGCTCGCCGAAATGGCCACCAAAGTGGAGGCCGCCCACCAGATGATGGTCAATGCCGCACGCAAGAAGGATTCCGGCGAGCGGAACGACCTGGAGGCGGGCATGGCGAAATATCTCGCATCGGAGTTCTGCAAAGAAGTCGTCGAGGACGCCTTCCGCATCCACGGCGGCTACGGCTTCTCCAAGGAGTACGAGATCGAGCGGCTGTACCGGGAGGCCCCGATGCTCCTGATCGGCGAGGGCACCGCCGAGATCCAGAAAATGATCATCGGACGGCGACTTCTGGAGGAGTATCGAATCCAGGGGTAAATGTCCGGTTTTGAACTGATTTATCCGAGGCAAACATCACACCGATCCGTGGTTTCGGCTGCCCGGCAGCCACCAGAACCGGCCATCGACTCGCCCTCGCGCTTGCCCAGTTACCGGTGTCAGCCGATACCATCGACCAAAGCCGCCGTCCCCAGAAGCAATTCGCGGCATCCTCCGCTACGAAGGTCTTCCATGCCCCACAGCCATTCCCCTGCACCGCTCGGCCGGGTCCGCCTCGCCCGCGGAGCATCACCGTGGCTCCTCCCGACCGTCGCCACCGCAGCGGTCTCCCTCGTCAAGGCGCGCCACTCCGGCCGCTGGGCGACCGTGGCAGTCCCCGCCACCGCCCTGGCTGCCGGGATGCTGTGGTTCTTCCGCGACCCCGAGCGGGAGATCGCCGAGGGCCGGGTGATCAGCCCGGCCGACGGCGTGGTCCAGAGCGTCATGCCGTGGAAGGACGGGCGCACCCGCGTCGCGATCTTCATGAGCCCGCTGAACGTGCACGTCAACCGCGCTCCGCTGGCCGGCACGATCTCCTCCGTCGAGCACGTCCCGGGCGGGTTCGTGCCGGCGTTCAACAAGGAGAGCGAGAACAACGAGCGGGTCGTGTGGCACTTCGACACCGCTCTCGGCGACATCGAGATGGTGCAGATCGCCGGCGCCGTCGCGCGCCGGATCGTGCCGTACGTGCCGCGCGGCTGCAAGGTCGAGCAGGGCGACCGCATCGGGCTCATCCGCTTCGGCTCGCGCGTCGACGTCTACCTCCCCGAGGGCATCGAGGCGGGCGTCGAGGTCGGGCAGACGACCACGGCTGGGGTGACACGCCTTGACCGTGACTGACGGCGACACGGCGCAGTCCGACTGGGTGACCGAACTCCAGGACGAGGTCGACGACCTCCCCCTGTCCACCCGGCTGTCCATCGCGGACGCGCTCACACTCGGCAACGCGATCTGCGGCTTCCTGGCGGTGTACTTCACCACCACCGGGGTGCTCGTCCCGCACCTGAACGGCACCAGCGACGGCGGCATGTCCAAGCACAGCGCCGCCACTGCGGTCTCGCTCATGCTGCTGGCCTCCGTCTTCGACCTCTTCGACGGCCTGGTCGCGCGCAAGCTGCGCAGCTCGGCGATGGGCGCGGAGCTGGACAACCTCTCCGACCTCATCAGCTTCGGGCTCGCCCCGGCGTACTTCGTGGTCGTGTGGGGCCTGGTCGCCGACGACGCGTACGGCAAGGTCTCCGCGGCCGCGGCCGTCCTCGTCGTCCTCGCGGTCGTGCTGCGCCTCGCGCGCTTCTCCTGCACGACGCTGCGGGACGGCGTCTTCCAGGGCATGCCCAGCCCCTTCGGGGCCATGACGGTGGTCTCCCTGGTCCTGCTGGAGCTGCCCTTCGCGCCGACCATCGCCGCGATCGTGGGTGTGGCGTGGCTCATGGTGAGCCGCGTCGAGTACCCGAAGCCGCGCGGGCGGCTCGCCGCGATCACCTTCGCCTGGACCATGGTGAGCATGGGCTGCCTCACGGCCTGGACGCTGGACGTGCCCGGCGGGCACCAGCTGCTCCAGACCGGGGCCGCGCTCCAGTGCGTGGCCGCGGCGGTCATCCCGTGCTTCGCCACGACGCGCCGTGTGAACACGATCCGCGCCAACCGCCGCGAGGCCCGGGCCACCCCCCTGCGGTAACCGCGCGTTCCCTGCCCGGCCGCGAGGAGTGAGCTTCACTCCGCGCGGCCGGGTTTGCGTTTCCCGCCGCGGGGTGCGCCCGCCCGGCTGCGCCCGCGCCGCCGGGCGGGCGTTTCCCGGGGGCGCGGGATCCGCGCGGGCGGCCCCCCACCGCCCGGCGGCCCGGAGGCGGCGGCAACGCCCCCTTCGGGCCGTGGCCACCCGCCGGTGTCGCGGGGCGGTGGGGGGCCGCCCGCGCGCCCGGTGCGCCCGGCGCGGAGCGCCTGGGCTCAGAGCAGCAGGTCCTCCGCGAGGGTGGCGGCGACGCGTTCGAGGAGGGGGCCGGCCGCGGCGATGGAGCGGGCGGGGTCGGGTTCGAGGGCGGACAGCGGGTACGCCGCGCTGATGCCCGCGGCGGCGAGCGCGGCGGGCGGCACCGCGAGCCGCCCGCACACCGCGGCGACCGGCACGCCGCGGGCGGCGGCGGCGCGGGCGACGCCGACCGGCGCCTTGCCGTGCAGCGTCTGCTCGTCGAGGGAGCCCTCGCCGGTGATGACGAGGGCCGCGCCCTCCAGGGCCTCCGCGAAACCGAGGACGTCCAGCAGGACGTCGATGCCGGGCCGGAAGGCCGCCCGCAGGGCGACGAGCGCCCCGAAGCCGATACCCCCCGCGGCCCCCGCGCCGGGCGCGGCGGCGAGGTCGGCGGCGCCGAGGACGTCCGCGTAGTGCGCGAGCGCCGCGTCGAGGGCGCGGACGTCCTCGGCGTTCGCGCCCTTCTGCGGCCCGTAGACCGCGGCCGCGCCCGTGGGACCGAGCAGCGGGTTGTCGACGTCACTGGCGAGCACGACGCCGGTCGCGGCGAGCCGCGGGTCGAGCCCGGCGAGATCGGCGGTGGCGAGGCCCGCGAGCGCGGCGCCGCCGGGTGCGACGGGGGCGCCTTCCGCGTCCAGCAGCCGGGCGCCGAGGGCGGCGAGCATCCCGGCCCCGCCGTCCGTGGTGGCGCTGCCGCCGACGCCGAGCACGATGCTGCGGGCGCCGGCGTCGAGCGCGGCCCGCAGCAGCTCGCCCGTGCCGTACGTGGTGGCGGTGCGCGGCGCGAAGACGCCGCGGGGCAGGTGGCGCAGCCCGGAGGCCTCGGCCATCTCGACGACGGCGGTGCCCTCGCGGAGCGCGTACGACGCCTCGACGGGCTCGCCGAGCGGCCCGGTGACGCGTACCGTGCGCCGCGTGAAGCCCGCGGCGACGGCGGCGTCCACCGTGCCGTCGCCGCCGTCCGCGACGGGCAGCGATGCGATGTCGAGGCCGGGCGCGGCCGCCCGCAGGCCCGCGGCGACGTGCTCGGCGACCTGCACCGCGGTGAGCGAGCCCTTGAACTTGTCGGCGGCGATCAGCACCCGCCCCGGCGACTTCCCTGCGGTGTCGGCCACTTCGTCAGCTCCCGTCCGATCAAGGTGCAGCGGCAGCTCGGACCCTATCCCGCTGCGCCGGGTGCCCCGCGCCGCGGGGCGGTGGACCGTAGATTCGAGGCATGACGACCGATTTCGCGACGTACATCGCCGGGCTGCCGAGGATTCTCGCCGGGGCCAACATGCTCTTCCGCTCGGCGGACGGCCGGGTCCTGCTCGTGGAGCCCAACTACCGTGAGGCCTGGACGCTTCCGGGCGGCACGATCGAGTCGGACGCCAACGAGACCCCGCGGCAGGCGGCGCGCCGCGAGTCGGTGGAGGAGATCGGGCTGGACGTGGAACCGGGCGCGCTGCTGGCGATGGGGTGGACGACCGCGGGACCGGTGCGTCCGCCCTCGGTGACCTTCCTCTTCGACGGCGGGGTGCTGACCGGCGAGCAGCTCGCCTCGATACGCCTGCAGGAGAGCGAGCTGGACTCCTGGAAGCTGGTCGACCCCGCCGACGTGCACCACTACCTCACCCCGAACACCGCGGGCGCCGTGCGGGCTGCGGTGGAGGCACTGGCCTCGGGACGCGGGCCCGTGGAGCTCGTCGACGGCCGCCCGGCGGCCGGCGCCGGCCGCTGACGGCGGCTACGCCCGGCCGGCGAGCAGGCCGCCGGCGGCCGCGATGCCCTCGGCGACGGCCCGCTCGCCCACGTTGCCGTAGCCGAGCACGATCTGCGCGGGTCCGGCGGCCGGGTCCGCGCGGCAGGGGCCGACGCCGTACAGGCCGACGCGGCGGAGACGGGCCGCGGTGACGACGTCGTGCTCGGTGACGCCCGCCGGCAGCCGGGCGACGGCGTGGAAGCCCGCCGCCAGGCCCGTCACGGGCAGTCCGGGGGCGTGTGCGGCGAGCGCGTCGAGCAGGGCGGCGCGGCGCGCGGCGTAGCGGACCCGCATCCGCCGCAGGTGCCGGTCGAAGCGGCCGGACGCGATCAGCCGGGCCAGAGCGAGCTGGTCGAGGGTGGCCGTGCCGCGGTCGCTGAGGTCCTTGTGCCCGGTGAGCGCCCCCGTGAGGGCGGGCGGGCACAGCACCCAGCCGATGCGCAGCGCGGGGGCGAGGGTCTTGCTGACGGTCCCGATCGCGAGGACGCGGTCGGGCGCCAGGCCCTGGAGCGCGCCGACCGGTTCGCGGTCGTAGCGGAACTCGGAGTCGTAGTCGTCCTCGACGACGACCGCGTCGCGCCGCCGGGCCCACCCGGCGAGCGCGAGCCGCCGTTCGGGGGCGAGGACGACTCCGGTGGGCCACTGGTGGGCGGGGGTGACCACGACGGCGCGGGCGCCGGTGGCCTCCAGGGCGGTGACGTCGAGGCCGTGCTCGTCGACGGGCACCGGGACGGCGTGCAGGCCCGCCGCCGCTGCGGCCGCACGGACGGCGGCCGGCGAGCCGGGGTCCTCGAAGGCCACCGTGCGCACCCCCGTGCCCGCGAGGACGCGCAGGGCCAGGGCGAGGCCCTGCGCGTAGCCGTTGCAGACGACGAGGTGCTCCGGATCCGCGGCGGCGGCGCGCACCCGGCGCAGGTAGCCGGCCAGGACCTCGCGCAGCTCGGCGCTGCCCCGCGGGTCGCCGTAGTCGAGTGCGCTCGACGGGATCGCGCGGGCGGCCTCCCGGGTGGCCCAGATCCAGTCCTGGACGGGGAAGGCGCCGAGGTCCGGCACGCCCGCCCGGAAGTCGGCCACCAGCCGCGGGGGCGCGGCCCGCTCCCGTACGGCGGCCGGCGCCTGCGCGTTCCCGGCGGCGACCCGGGTCGCGGAGCCGGGGCGGGTCACGAGGTAGCCCTCGGCCTGCAGCTGGGCGTAGCACTCCTGCACCAGCCCCCGGGAGAGGCGCAGGGTGCGGGCCATCTCCCGGGAGGACGGCAGGCGTTCGCCGACCCGCAGCCGTCCGGTCCTGATCGCGGCCCGCAGCCCGTGTTCGAGCTGGGCGCGCAGCGGCTCGCGGCTGGTCCGGTCGACGGCCAGCAGTAGTTCGGGGGACGAACCGGCCCACTCCAGCGGCATGCAACCGGAGCTTACCGGCGGGCCGGAAGGACGCTTAGCGTCGCGGTGTGACGGACATCCTCGACTCGGCCCACCGCCCTCCCGCGCCCCGCCCCCCGCTGGTGACGCGGCCGCTCCTGCTGCGCTTCGCCTCCATCCTGGGCGCCTCGGCCGGCTTCTACCTGCTGCTGCCGGTCGTTCCCGGCTACGCCGCCGGACACGGCGGGGGCGGCGGGGCGGCCGGGCTGGTGACCGGCGTGCTGATGCTCGCGACGGTCGCGGGCGAGGTCGTCACCCCGGCGCTGGCCGGCCGCCTCGGCTACCGGACCGTGCTGGCCGCCGGGCTGTTCCTGCTGGGCGCCCCGGCGCTGGTGCTGGACGCGGCGCGCGGACCGTTCTGGATCCTCGGGGTGTGCCTGCTGCGCGGTCTGGGGTTCGCCTTCACCGTGGTCGCGGGCGGCGCCCTGACGGCCTCGCTCATCCCGGCCGAACGCCGGGGTGAGGGGCTGGCGCTGGTCGGGCTCGTCTCGGGGGTGCCGGGTCTGGTGGCGCTGCCGCTGGGCCCGTGGCTGACGGCGCACGCGGGATACCCGGCGGTCTTCACGGCCGCGGCCGTCGTGACGCTCGCGGCACTGCCGTCCGTACCGGGGCTGCCCGACCGGATCCGGGCCGCCGGCCGGCCGGTCGGCCTGGCGGAGGGGCTGCGCGCGCCCGGGCTGCGGCGGCCCGCGGTGGTCTTCGCGGCGACCACCGCGACAGCGGGCGTCGTCGTGACCTTCCTGCCGCTGGCGCTGCCGTCACGGCCGGGGCTGGTCGCCCTCGCGCTCTTCGCGCACTCCGCGGCGGCGACCGCGGCCCGCTGGCTGGCGGGGCGTCACGGCGACCGGCACGGCCCGGCCGTGCTGGTCCTCCCCGCCCTGCTGCTGTCCGCCGCCGGAACGCTGCTGATGGCGGCGACCGGCAGCCGGGTGGCCGTGGTCGCCGGAGCCGTGGTGTTCGGCGCCGGTTTCGGCGTGGCGCAGAACGCGACGCTGACGCTCATGTACGCGCGCGTGCCCGCGTCCGGCTACGCGACGGTCAGCGCGGTGTGGAACGCCGCCTACGACGCCGGCATGGGCGCGGGCGCCGCCGCCTTCGGCTGGCTCGCGGCGGGCACCGGCTACTCCTGGGCCTTCACCCTCACCGGCGCCGCCGTACTGGCCGCCGTCCTCCCGGCGTGCCGCGACCGCAGGGCGGGGAGTCAGGCCTTGGGGATGTCGAAGAAGTAGGTGAGCGAGCCGGCCAGCCGGATGTCGCCCTTGAGCTTGAGCTTGCGGGTGAAGAAGAGGGTGGGCCCCGAGGCGTTGCCGGAGACGAGCTTGAGGAACTCCGGTGCCGCCATGACCAGGCTGAGCTGCGGCTCGCGGTCGGTGCGCTCGGGGGTGACGGTGCAGGCGCCGCCGCCGATGTGGGTCTCGTAGACGTCGTCGGGCCCGCCGTCCGCGGCGGTGATGCGCCAGCGGACGAGGGCGTCGCGGCCCGCGGCGGCGTCGGGCTTGAAGAGGGTGTGCATGCGTCCGAAGACCTCGTCGAGGACCCGGCGGCGCTGCGGCCCGGCCATCAGCTCGGCGATCCGCGCCGCGGGCAGGCCCTTGACGATCCGGGCGAAGTCGCGGGGCTCGACCGTGCCGAAGTCCAGGGTCTCCAGGTCGAGGTCGTCCAGTGCGGCCATCGGTCCACCGTCCTTACTCCAGAGTAAACTTACTGACGGGTAAGACTAGTTTCCCCCCGCGCCGCCCACAACCGCGCCCGTGTACGCGGGGGCCGGGGTCCGTTCGCCCGGGAGCGTGCGCCGACGGGAGGCGCGCCCCCGCCGGCCCCGGGCCTCGCCCGCGCGGTCCGGGAGCCGGCCGCACGGCGCGGCACCGGTGTCCGTGCACCGGTCCGGGCCGGGCCGGGGCCGGCCGGTCCGTGACGGCGTCAGAGGCCCTTCAGGACACGGTCGAGCGCCGACCGCCCCGCGGGCCCCCACCCCGGCTTCCCGCCCGGCAGGCCGCGGTCCCCGTTCTGGCCCATCAGCATCAGGAACAGGCTCTTCATCGCGGCCAGTCCGCGCGCCCGCCGGACCGCCGCCTCGTCGGCCCGCCCGTAGCCGTCGAAGAACCGCGGGGCGCCCCCCGCGGGGAGCAGCACCCAGGCCGCCGCGAGGTCCCAGGCCGGGTCCCCGGCGAAGACGTCGCCGAAGTCGACGACCCCCGCCAGCGTCCCCTCCGCGACGACGACGTTCGCGGGGTGCAGGTCGCCGTGAACCCACACGCGCGGGCCCTCCCACCCGGGAGCCGCGACCGCGTCGTCCCACACGGCCCGGACGTCGTCCTCGGCGACGTGGCCGAGATCCACGGCCCTGAGGAAGTGCTCGAAGCCCTCCGTGCACTCCCCGGGGTGGCCGCCGCGGTCCGAGGCGCCCGGTGCTTCGGCGGGCGCCTCCACGTGCAGCGCCCCGAGGAAGGCCGCCAGGACGTCGGCCGCATGGTCGCCGCGGGTGATCGAGCCGTGGTCGAGCGGCGTGCCCTCGACCCATGTCATGACGGTCCAGACCTTGGGGAAGCGCGCGGACGGGACGCCCTCCCGCACCGGGACCGGGATCGGCAGCGGCAGGCGCGAGGCCAGGACCGGCAGCCACCGGCGCTCCTTGAGCTGCGCCTCGGGGCCGGTGTCCATCCGCTGCATCCGGACCGCCAACTCGTCCCCGAGGCGCCACATCTGGTTGCCCCAGCCGCCCGCCACCTCGCGGACGGGCAGCGCGGCGAGGTCCGGATGCTGGTCCCGCAGCAGGTCGCGGACGAGGTCCTCGCTGATCTCGGTCCCGGGTTCGGTCATGCCGGGACACACTACTTGACGCCCACGCGGGCGACCGCGTCCCCCCGGGATCCCGTCTCCCGTCCCGGCGGCCCGGAGGGCGGCGCCCCCCGGCACCTCGGTGACCGCCGCGGGCGAGGGCCCGGAATCACGCCCGTTCCCGTCCGGCGATCGGGGACAGCAGGCAATTCGGCGACGGAGGGCAACATTTACCCCTAAGCTTCCCACTCGGCGCGGGCGAACTGCGGGTTGCCGCAGGCAATGTGCGGCCCGGGCCGCACTGTCCCCAGCGCGCACTCGCGCACCGCGAAAGGCTCCACCATGTCCCAGCCCCAGACCCAGCAGCTCGGCAACGGCCAGACCACGTCGGCCGAGAGCTTCTGGTACGTCCTGCACTGCATCGCCTTCGGCGCCGGCTACTTCGCCAAGGTCCCGGTCAAGAAGGCCCTCAGCGACTACGGCCTGGTCCAGATGACCGGCGCCGAGAAGTTCTGGTACGTGGTGCAGAACATCTTCTTCGGCTCGGGCTACATGGCCAAGGTCATCTACAAGAAGGCGCTGTCCGAGGTGCGGTTCGGCGTGCAGCCGGGTTACGGCGCGCAGCCCGGCTACCCCGCGCAGGCGGCCCCCGGCCAGTCCCCGTACGCGGGCTGACGCCCCGCCTCCCGCCGCGCGGCGGCCCTGCGCTTCAGCGCCGGGCCGCCGCGCGGCGCAGGTGCCGCAGCACCGCGCGGGCGGCGTTGTGGCCGCTCATGCCGTGCACCCCCGGCCCCGGCGGGGTCGCGGACGAGCACAGGAAGACGCCCGGACGCGACGTCGCGTACGGGATCGCGGCGAGCCGCGGGCGCAGCACCGTCTGGAGGCCCGAGAAGGCGCCGCACGCGATGTCGCCGCCCACGTAGTTGGCGTTGCGCGCGGCGAGCCCGGCGGGGCCCGTGACGGCGCGCGCGAGCACCAGGTCGCGGAAGCCCGGGGCGAAACGCTCGATCTGCCGCTCGACGGCGTCGGTGGCGTCGCCGTGCCAGCCGTTCGGCACGTGCCCGTAGGCCCAGAAGACGTGCTTGCCCTCGGGCGCCCGCGAGGCGTCGACCACGCTCGGCTGGGTGGTGATCAGGAACGGGGTGCTCGGCGGGCGCCCGGTGACCGCGCGGTTCAGGGCGTCGCCGATCTCGGTGTACGTCGGCCCGACGTGCACGGTGCCGGCCCGCCGCGCCTCGGGGGCGGTCCACGGGACCGGGCCGTCGAGGGCGTAGTCGATCTTGAAGACGGAAGGGCCGTAGCGGTAGCGCCGGTAGGCGTCGCCGAGGGCCGCGATCCGGGCGAGCGCGGTCGGCGAGGTGTCGAAGACGTAGGCGCGGGCGGGCGGCAGCTCGTCGAGCTTGCGGACCGTCACGCCGGTGCGGATCACCCCGCCCAGCTCGGTCAGGTACCCCGCGAGCGCGTCGGAGATCGCCTGCGAGCCGCCCCGTGCGACGGGCCAGCCGCGCTCGTGCCCGGCGAGCGCGAACATCAGCGCCATCGCCCCCGTGAAGGGCTGGCTGAGCTTCGTGATGGCGTGCCCGGCGAGCCCGGCGAGCATCCCGCGCGCCCGCCGGTCGTGGAAGCGCAGCGCGAGCAGCGACAGCGGCGGGGCGCCCGTGAGCCCGAAGCGCGCGAAACGGTAGGGGTCGCGCGGCATCCCGGACCACTGCGGCCGGAAGAAGTCCGCGGCGATCGACTCCCAGTGGCCGACGTAGGGCGCCATCAGCCTGCGGTACGTGCCGGCGTCGCGGGCGCCGAGCGAGGCGGCCGTCTCCCCGACGCTGCGGGCGAGGACGGCGGCGGTGCCGTCCGGGAAGGGGTGCGCCATCGGCAGCTGCGGGTGCAGCCACTCCAGCCCGTGCCGGGCCAGCGGCAGCGCCTGGAAGGCGGGCGAGCCGACACCGAAGGGGTGGACGGCCGAGCACGGGTCGTGCCGGAAGCCCGGGAGCGTCAGCTCCTCGGTCCTGGCCCCGCCGCCGACGGTGTCCGCGGCCTCGTAGATCTGCACGCTCAGGCCCGCGCGGGCCAGTTCGACGGCGGCGGTCAGCCCGTTGGGGCCCGCCCCGACGACGACCGCGTCCGCGACCACGGCCCGCCTCACGGCGCGACCTCCGCCCGGCCGCGGGCGCCCGCTCCGGCGCCACCGCGGAAGGCGCGCGGGCCGCCCGCCGCCTCCGCCCCACCGGTCACCGCACCGACTCCGTTGCCCATGCGGCCCATCCAACCAGACGGCGGGGCCGCGTGGTTCGGGACCCCGGAGCATGTGGCAGGGTCACGCCATCGCGGGGATGACGTACGCGCCGTAGGCGTCGACGGTGGCCTGCTTGGCGTCGTGCATCGCGTACAGCGCGAAGTGGTCGACGCCCAGCCCGCGCAGCGCCCGCATCCGGGCCACGTGCGCCTCCGGGGGGCCGATGACGCAGAAGCGGTCCACGATCGCGTCCGGGACGAACGCGGTGTCCGGGTTGCCGCTGCGGCCGTGGTGGGCGTAGTCGTAGCCCTGCCGCTGCCGGATGTACGCGGTCAGCTCCCCGGGCACCTCGGCGGAGTGCTCCCCGTAGCGCGCGACCAGGTCGGCGACGTGGTTGCCGACCATGCCGCCGAACCAGCGGCACTGCTCGCGGGCGTGCGCCAGGTCGCCCGGCGCGGCGCCCGCGGTCACGTACGCGGGCGCGGCCACGCACACCGTCACCGACCGCGGGTCGCGCCCGGCGCGCTCCGCCGCGGCGCGCACGGCCCTGACCATCCACGCCGTCAGGTGGACGTCGGCGAGCTGCAGGATGAAGCCGTCCGCCAGCTCCCCCGCCATCGCCAGCGCCTTCGGCCCGTACGCGGCCATCCACACCGGCAGCCGCCCGTCCTCGACCCACGGCAGCCGCAGCACGGTGCCGTCGACGACGGCCTCGCGGCCCTCGGCGAGGTCGCGGATGGCGGTGACGGCGCGGCCGAGCCGGGCGAGCGTGGCGGGCGGGCGGCCGGCCACGCGCATCGCCGAGTCGCCGCGGCCGATGCCGCACACGGTGCGGTTGCCGTACATCGAGTTGAGGGTCGCGAAGGTGGAGGCGGTCACCTCCCAGGCGCGGGTGGCGGGATTGGTGACCATGGTGCCGACGGTCAGCCGCTCGGTGTGCTCCAGGATGCGGCTGTGGATGACGAAGGGCTCCTGCCACAGCACGGCGGAGTCGAACGTCCAGCCGTGGCTGAAGCCCCGGCTCTCGGCGCGCCGCATGAGCGCGACGACGTCGGACGCGGGCGGATCGGTCTGCAGCACGAGGCCGAAGTGCATGGCCGCGCTCCTCGCTGGTCGGGACGGGACCTCCGGGCCGGGCGGCTCACAGGTACTGGCACAGGCCCCGCGGGGTGTACTGGCCGTGCCCGGCGCGGCCCACGTACGTACCGCGGTCGACCACCGGGACGCCGCGCGAGAGCACCGTCTCGACGCGGCCGGTGAGGGTGCGGCCCTCGTAGGCGGAGTAGTCGACGTTCATGTGGTGCGTCCGCGCCGAGAGGGTCTGCCCGGCGTGCGGGTCGTAGACGACGACGTCGGCGTCCGAGCCGGGCGCGAGCGTCCCCTTGCGCGGGTAGAGGCCGAACATCCGGGCGGGCGCGGCGCACGCGACGTCGATCCACCGGCGGCGGCTCAGCCTGCCCTCCACCACGGCCTGGTGCAGCAGGTCCATCCGGTGCTCCACGCCGGGCAGGCCGTTGGGGATGCGCGAGAAGTCGCCGCGGCCCAGCTCCTTCTGCCCCGCGAAGCAGAACGGGCAGTGGTCGGTGGACACCACCTGGAGGTCGTCGGTGCGCAGTCCGCGCCACAGCGCCGCCTGGTGCTCGCGCGGCCGCAGCGGGGTGCTGCACACGTACTTGGCGCCCTCGAAGTCCGGCTCCGCGAGCCGGTCCGCCGACAGGAACAGGTACTGCGGGCAGGTCTCACCGAAGACCGGGAGTCCCAGGTCGCGGGCGGCGGTCAGCTCGGCGAGGGCCTGCTCGGCGGAGACGTGGACGACGTAGAGCGGGGACCCCGCCACCCGGGCGAGCTGGATCGCGCGGTGCGTCGCCTCGGCCTCCAGCAGCGCGTGCCGCACCTCGCCGTGCACGCGCGGTCCGGTCCGTCCCGCCTCCAGCGCCTGCCGGACCAGGACGTCGATGGCGATGCCGTTCTCGGCGTGCACCATCGGCAGCGCGCCGTTGCCCGCGGCCTTCTGGAAGGCGCGCAGGATGCGGCCGTCGTCGCTGTAGAAGACGCCGGGGTAGGCCATGAACAGCTTGAAGCTGGTGACGCCCTCCTCGACGAGGGCGTCCATCTCGCGCAGCGTCCGGTCGTGGACGTCGGCGACGATCATGTGGAAGCCGTAGTCGACCGCGCAGCGCCCGTCCGCCTTCTCGTGCCAGGCGTCCAGGCCCGCGCGCAGCGAACCGCCGACGTCCTGGACCGCGAAGTCCACGATCGTCGTGGTGCCGCCCCACACGGCGGCCCGGGTGCCGGTCTCGAAGGTGTCGGACGCGGTGGTGCCGCCGAAGGGCATCTCCATGTGGGTGTGCGCGTCCACACCTCCGGGGACGACGTAGCGGCCGGTCGCGTCGATCACGGTGTCGGCGGTGAGGGACGCGGCCGCGTCGCTGTCGTGCGCCGCGAGCGCGGCGATCCGGCCCGCGTCGATCAGCACGTCGGCGTGCACCTCCTCCGCGGCGGTGACGACGAGGCCGCCGCGGATCAGGGTGCGTGCCGTCATACCCCGGCCCCTTGCGCGTACTCCTGCCGGGCCGCGGCCAGCGCCGCCTCCAGGGCGTCCGCGCCCTCCTCGGCCTCGGCGACGGTCAGTGACAGGGGCGGGGCGATCCGCAGCACGTTGCCCGCCCTGCCCCCCTTGCCGACCAGCAGCCCGTTCTCCCGCGCGGCCTCCAGGACCAGCTCCGCCGCCCGCGCCGAGGGGCGGTCGGTACCCGGCACGACCAGCTCGACGCCGAGCATCAGGCCGCGGCCGCGCACCTCGCGCACCACGTCCAGCCGCGCGGCGGCCGCCTCGATCCGGGCCCGCAGCAGGCCGCCGACCCGGCGGGCGTTGCCCTGGAGGTCGTGGCCGACCAGGTACTCCAGATTGGCGAGCGCCGCCGCGGCGGTCACCGGGCTGCCGCCGAAGGTCGAGATGGAGTTGGCGGCCAGGCAGTTCATGACCTCGGCGCGGGCCACGACGCCGCCCATCGACATGCCGTTGCCGACGCCCTTGGCGAAGGTCAGGACGTCGGGCGGCCCGGCCGCCGCGTGCGCCTGCCAGCCCCAGAAGTGGTCGCCGGTACGTCCCCAGCCGGTCTGCACCTCGTCGGTGATCCACAGGATGCCGTGCTTGTCGAGCACCTGCCTGAAGGCGGCCAGCAGCCCGTCCGGCGGCATCGTGAACCCGCCGACGCCCTGCACCGGTTCGGCGATGAGCGCGGCCACCCGGCCGCCCGCCTGCCCGAGCACGTCCTCCAGGTCCGCGACGCACGCCGTCACGAACTCCGCGTCCGTCAGGTGCGCGTACGGGCCCCGGGTGCGCACCCCTCCGTGCACGTACAGCGTCTGGAGCGGGGACAGGCTCGTCGGCGACCAGGCCGAGTTGCCGGTCACGCCGACCGCGCTGAAGGAGCGGCCGTGGTAGCTGTTGCGCAGCGCCAGCACCTGGTTGGAGCCGCGGTGGGCGGTGGCCAGCAGCAGCGCCGTGTCGTTGGCCTCGGTGCCGGAGGTGGTGAAGAAGACGCGGGCGTCGGGGATGCCGGACAGCCGCGCGATCCGCTCCGCCAGCTCCACGGCCTGGCTGCTCAGGTAGAGCGTGGAGGAATGCAGCAGCCGCCCTGCCTGCGCGGCGACCGCCGCGGTGACCTCGGGCAGCGCGTGCGCGGTCATGGTGGTGAGGATGCCGCCGAAGAAGTCCAGGTAGCGGTTGCCCTCGGCGTCCCACACATGGCGGCCCTCACCGTGTGTCAGCTCGATCGGCCGGGCGTAGTACGTGGCCAGCCAGTCGGGCAGCACCGCGCGGTGCCGGGCGTGCAGGGCCTCGTGCGTGCCTGCGGTCGCGGTGGCCACCCCGTCACGCCCCCGTCAGGATGCCGTACGCGTCCGGGCGCCGGTCGCGGTAGAAGGCCCACTCTCTGCGGACCTCTTCGAGCACGCCGAAGTCCAGGTCCCGGACGAGGAGTTCCTCGTCCGTCGCGGACGCCGGCCCGCCCACCAGGCGGCCGCGCGGGTCGACGAAGTAGCTGGTGCCGTAGAAGTCGTCGTCGCCGTACTCCTCGCGGCCCACGCGGTTGATCGCCGCCACGAAGTACTCGTTGGCCACCGCCGCGGCGGGCTGCTCCAGCCGCCATAGGTACGCCGACAGGCCGCGGCTGGTGGCGCTCGGGTTGAACACCAGCCGGGCCCCCGCCAGCCCCAGCGCCCGCCAGCCCTCGGGGAAGTGCCGGTCGTAGCAGATGTAGACGCCGATCCGGCCGACGGCCGTGTCGAAGACCGGCCAGCCCAGATCGCCCGGCCGGAAGTAGAACTTCTCCCAGAAGCCGGGCAGTTGCGGCAGGTGGTGCTTGCGGTACTTGCCCAGGTAGCTGCCGTCCGCGTCGATCACCGCGGCGGTGTTGTAGTACAGGCCGGGCCGCTCGATCTCGAAGACCGGCACGACGATCACCAGGCCCGTCTCGCGGGCGAGGTCCTGCATCCGCCGGACGGTGGGCCCGTCCGGCACCGGTTCCGCCCAGCGGTGGTGCGCGGGATCCTGCACCTGGCAGAAGTAGGGGGCGTTGAACAGCTCCTGGAAGCCGATGACCTGGGCGCCCTGCTCGGCGGCGCTGCGGGCGTGCGCCTCGTGCTTGGCGATCATCGAGTCGGTGTCGCCGGTCCAGGCCGCCTGGACCAGTGCGGCGCGTACGACGTTGCTCATGCGGCTGGTGCCCCCTCTGGCGCGGCGTCACGTCGCCCCACTGTGGCGCGCGCGGTGCGCCCGCGCGCGGGAGTACCCGCTGTGTCGCCGAGGGCTGACCCGTACGGCCCACTCGCCGTGGGGCGCTGCACGCCGGACCCCGCCCTCCCGCGGCCGCGGCGGCTCGCCCTTCGCCCCGCGGGCCCCCGTGGGGCGGGGCCACCCCGCCGCGGGCGGCCGGGCGCGGCACCCGGGTGGCGCTCGGAGCCGGACGCGCAGTTCCCCGCGCCCCTGACCCCCCGGGGAGGCGGCAGCGGACGTGGCCGGATGGTGACGGTCGTGTTCGAGGGCCCGGGCTCTCGGTGGCCGCAACCGGTGGGCGGGGTGTTCGAACCGCGCCTGACGGGCTGGTCGATTCACGCCAGACTCCGGCAATCCCCTGACCTGACCGCATATCAGCTTTTACCGTGATGTTCGTGAAAGCTGCACGCCGCCCGCGGTGGCCGCTCGCCGCGGGCGCCGCGGCCGCACTCCTGCTGGCCGCAGGCCCCTCCGCGGCGTCCGCACCCGCTCCCTCGCCCGCGCACGGGCCTCTCGGGGTCACCGTGGTCGTGTGCGGCCGTGACGGGCGGCTCCAGGTCGTCGTCCGGGTGGGCGGGATCCTGCTGCCGATCGGGCGGGTGACCGTACGGGTGGGCGGCCCGTGCGGCCCCCGCCCGGGTGCCCCGCCGACCGTCCCCCCTCCGCCGCCGCCCACCTCTCCGGCGACACCCGCTCCCCCTCCACCCGCGACGGTCTCCCCGGCACCGTCCGCGCCACCGCCCGCCGCGCCGCCTGACTCTCCGCCCGCCGGGCCGTCCGCCGCGCCGCCCGAACCGACCGCCCAGGCCCCGCGGCCCGCCGCGTACACGCCCGGGGCGGTCCGGGGAAAGCCGCAGCCGTCCGCCGGTCACGGCCCCGGCCCCGGCCGCGCACCCCGCGCGGCCGCGTCGCCGTCCGCCACGGACGTTCTCGCCCTCCCGCCGCCGGGCGGTGCCCCGTACCGGCGCGCCGAGGACGACGGCACCGCCCGATGGTGGCTGCTCACGACGGTGGCCGTACTGCTGCCGGCCGTCCTCGCGGCCGTCCCCTACCGCACGTTCCGGCGGCGGCGCTGACCCCCGGACCCGCCCCTCCCCGTCGCACCCCTGGGAACGCCATGCCGCACTACCTCCTCTTCGTCCTCTCCGCGCTCGGCGGCGCCGTCTTCGCCCTCACCACGGGCTGGCTGCTCGGACGCCGCCGGGTGCCCGCCCCCGAAGGCGACTCCGGCAACGGCCTGTCCCTGGTCGGGGCGGTGCTGCTCAGCTCGTTCATCCTGCTGACGGGTTTCCAGGTCGCGGGCAGCTGGTCCGCGCTGGGCAACGCGCGCTCCGGTACGTACGACGAGGCGCGGGCCCTCACCGACACGTACTGGGCCGCGGGCGGGCTCGCCCCCGCCGACCGCGACGCGGTACGCGGGCTGCTGCGGACGTACACCGGGGACGTCCGCGACATCGAGTACCCGCAGCTCGCCCGCGGACGGACCAGCCCCGCGACCTGGGAGGCGCTCGACCAGGTGCGGGCGGCTGTCCGCAGCGCCACCGCGGCGCGGCCGGAGGAGCAGGCCGCGAAGACCGCGGCGCAGGCGTCCTTGGCGACGGTGTACGAGACCAGGTCCGACCGCGCCGCCGCGGTCACCGCGGGGATCCCGCGGGTGGTGTGGGTGGCGATGGTCGTCTCCGGGGCCTTCCTGCTCACCTTCCCGGCGGTGCTCGGGCTCACGGCCGCGCCGCGCCACCTCGTGGCGGTGGGGTTCGCCGGGGCGGCGGTGGCCTTCGCGATCGTGCTCGCCGCGCAGCTCAACCAGCCCTTCCGCCAGCCCTTCGGCGTAGGCGGCGCCGCATTCCGCTCCGCGGAGGCGCGCTTCACGCAACTCGACACCAGCCGTCCTTGAGGCAGGGCCCCAAGGACGGGGCCTTTCGCCGCCGCGGCCCGGCGTTGGGCCTCCCCGCACCCCGGCGGGGCTCGCCGGGCCAGGCGGGGGCTCCCCGCGGCCCCACGGGCTGCCGCTTCTCTGCTGCCGGAACCCTCCGCAGACCCCGCCTACGCGCGCAGTCCCCCGCGCCCCCGCCAGGCACCCCACCACGCCAGGCGTCCACCCCCACCGGAGCCGAGGCACCCCACCGGGTGCCACCTCCCCGCCACCGGAACCCTCCGCAGACCCCGCCTACGCGCACAGTCCCCCGCACCCCCGCCAGGCACCCCACCACGCCAGGCGTCCACCCCCACCGGAGCCGAGACACCCACCGGCTGCCACCTCCCCGCCACCGGAACCCTCCGCAGACCCCGCCTACGCGCACAGTCCCCCGCACCCCCGCCAGGCACCCCACCCCACCCGGCGCTCCCCCACCGGAGCCGAGGCGCCCGGGGGGGCTCAGCCGCGGAGGAGGGCGGCGGCGAGGTCGCGGCGGCAGGGTGGGGCGACGCGGGCGGCCGCGGCGAGGAGGAGGGCGGTCAGGGCGGGGCGGGCGCGCGCGATGTCCGCGGCGGCGTCCGCGGGACGGGCGCGGGCGACCGTTTCGAGGAGTTCCGCGGCCTCCCCGGTGTGCCCGGCGGAGTGCAGGAGGTCGGCGACCACCGCGACCTCCGCCGGGGGCCGGGCGGCGGTCTGGTGCAGCAGCGTACGGGCGTGCTCGTCCCGCCGGTCCGCGGCGAGCGCGGCCGCGGCCGCGGCGACCCCGGCGGGTGGCAGGGCCGCGACCTCCCACAGCAGGGTCCCGGCGTCGGCGGTGAGCCCGGTGCGTTCCAGGGCCCGGACGACGTACGGGATGCGTTCGGCGGGCCCCTGCGCGGCGGCGCTGAGGGCGAGGTAGGCCGCCCCGCTGTCGCCTGCGGCCCGCAGTTGCAGGAGCCGGGCGGCCTCGGCGCGGGCCTCCGCCGTCCACCGCGGGTCGGGCGCGGGCGGCCCGGGCCGTACGGCCTCCTCCGGCGCGCCGGCGAAGCGGGCGCCCCGCGGCGCCGCGGCACCCGCGAACCGCGCACCCCGCGGTTCCGCGGAGGGGCCCCCACCCCCTTCCGCCGCGGCTCCCGCGAACCGCGCACCCCGCAGCGGCGGAACGGGCTTGCCCGCGGCCTGCTGCACGGGTGCGGCGGCCGCCGCACCGTACGCCCCGGCGTACCGCGCGCCCTGCGGCCGCCGGGCGGGCTCGGGCGCTTGCGCAGGGGGGAGCACCGCGTCCAGCCGGTCCCGCAGTGCGGCCCGGCGGCCGGCGGCGCGTTCCAGGTCGTCCTGGGCCCAGACCAGGAAGTTCGCGCGGGAGGCGCTCGGCCGGCGCGCGTGGGCGCGGGCCGCGTCCCGGGCGCGGGCGGCGGCCGCCTCGTGCGCGTGCTGCGCGGCGGCGAGGCGGGCGTGGAGCCGGGCGCCGGCGCCGGGGCGGGCGTCCTCCGCCGCGACGGCGGCGCCGTGCAGGACGTGCACCCTCCCGACGTCCGCCGGCCCGGCGTCGGAGGCACCGGCGTTGCGGGCGAGGTCGCGCAGGACCGTGCGGACGACGTCCCAGGGCGGCACCTCGTGCCCGGTCTCGTGCGCGCGGGCGGCGTCCGGGTCGCGCCGGGCGTACTCCGCGTACCATCCGGGCCGGTCGCCCAGCGCGTGGATCATGGAGCGGAAGCAGTGCAGGAATTCCGGTGTCAACAGCTCCTCCGTCGGCCGCCGCCAGGCAATCGGGCGCAGTGGGACGCGCCCGGGCACCCGCGTCTGCCGCGCGCCGGACACGACAGGGCATTGCACACCCGTCGCGTTACGGCGCTGCTACGTAGCGTTTTCGCCCGGTGACCGATCGTCCGGCGGCCCGTCCCGCCGGTCCGCCACCGGGTGCCGCGGCCCCGCCGACGGCCGGTCCCGCCCCGCTGTCCCCTCCGGACGGGCACCGCGCGGCGAGGCGCCGCCGGGCAGCCGGCTCCCCGCACTCGACAGGCAACGTGCACGTTTGCCCGTCCCGCTCCTCCCGCGACCGCGTGAGCAGCACGAACCCCGGGACCGCGGATGAGCTGGCCACCGTCGTCGCACGGCTGGGGCGGCGGCTGCGCGCGGCTTCCGCGGAGGCCGAGCTGAGGGGGGCGGCCGGCCCGGGAGGGGCCGGCGACGACCGCCGGGCCGGCGCGCGGCGAGCCGGCCGGGCCGCAGTCCGTGCGGATGACGCTCGCGGCCCTGGAGGAACGCGGGCTCGTCGCGCGCGTCGCATCCCACCGACGGCCGGCAGGTGGTCTTCTCGCTGACCGCGAGTGGCAGCGGCCTGCTCGGGCCGGGCCGCGCGGCCCGGCGCGGGTGGCTGGCGGAGGCGATCGACGGCCGGCTCACCCCGGAGGAGCGCCGCACGCCCGCGGCGGCGCTCCCGCTGCTCCACCGCCTGGCGGAGACCCCGCACGACAGCAACCCCTCAGGGGATGCCCCGCGATGACCGCGACCACTCTCGACCGCCGTACTGCCCTGGTCGTCATCGACCTGCAGAGCGGCATCGCCGCTGCCGACCGCGCACCCGGCGGAGGGCGTCGCCGCCCGCAGCGCGCGGCCGGCGGCCGGTGTCCGGAAGGCCGGGCTGCCGCTCGTGCCGGGTGAACGTCACGGGCGTGGCACCCGGCCGCACCGACGGGGGCCACCGCCGCGTCCTTCCCGGCGGCGTGGACGGAGCCGGTGCCCGAGCTGGACCGGCAGCCGGAGGACGTCACCGTCTCCTAGCGCCAGTGGGGCGCCTTCCACGGCACCGGCCTGGACAGGGGGCTGCGCCGCCGCGGCGTGACGCAGATCGTGCTGTGCGGCATGTCCACCAGCATCGGCGTGGAGTTCACCGCACGGGACGCATACGAGCACGGCTGCCACGTTCACGGTGGCCACCGACGCGGTCACCGGCACCGGCCTCGCGGCGCACGAGCGCGCCGCCGGGACGCTCTTCCCGCGGCTGGGCGAGACGGGCACGGCGGACGAGATCCTGGCGCTGCCGCCCGCCTGACCCCCGCTGTGCCCCCGGCGGGGCCGCGGGCAGGGCCCGGTCCGGCCCGTAGTCGGCACCACTCGAACAACGCTACGATGCCCCGCCATGAGCGACGACCTCCGGAATCTCGTCCTGGGCCTGCTCGCCGCCGCCGTGTGCGTGGCGGCCGGCTGGTTCGCCCGCAGCTACCTGTGGAAGCGCAGGCTGCGGCGCAAGCAGCGGTTCTTCGGGTTGCCGACGGATTCCGAGTGCCTGCTGGTGGTGCCGAGGGACCCGGGTTCGCGGGGCTGGAGCCTGGCCCGGCACGACGCCTTCGCCCTGCTGGAGCTGGCCGCGGTGATCCAGGAGTGCGGGGCGCACACGGAGGTGCTGGCGCACGACACGTCCTGGCAGGGCTTCGGTGCGCGCACCGAGTTCTGCGTCGGCGGCCCGGTGGAGAACTCCCGGCTGGCCGCCCATCTGCGTTCCATGCTGCCGGGCGTGGAGGTCAACACCGATCCCGCGCCCGGCCCGCTGCAGGGCGCGATCACCATCGGCGGCAGCGCGTACGAGATGGAGAAGGGCTCGGTCGAGTACGTGCTCCTGGCGCGGCTCGCGGCGGCCGGCGACACCGGCAACGACCGTCCGGTCTTCCTCTTCTCGGGCCAGCGCGGCATCGCCACCCAGGCGGCGGCGCGCTACCTGGCCCGGCACCACGTGCGGCTGGCGCGCAAGCACGGGGTGGACGGAACGTTCTGCCTGCTGCTCAAGGTGGTGAACTCCCAGTCCTACGGCTCGGACGTCGTGGAGCTGGTGGCGGACGTGACCAAGCAGGCCACGGCGACCTCCCGGTCCGCGGCGCGCGCGGCGGCCAAGAAGCTCAGTCAGCGAGACCAATCACCAGCCACATGATGCCGGTCCCGGCGACCGTGCACAGCAGCGTGGAGCTGGAGGGGTGCGGGCTGTGCGCCTCGGGCAGGATGTCCGAGGTCGCCAGGTAGAGCAGGAAGCCGGCGAAGAAGCCCAGGTAGAGGCCGAGCGCCCCGGAGGGGATGGTGAAGGCCAGCGTCACCGCGGCGCCGGCCACGGGGGCGAGCGCGTCCGCGCCGAGCAGCAGCTGCGCACGCCGCTGCCCGTTCCCGTACATGCGGGTGATCGTGTAGGTGTTGAAGCCGTCCGCGAAGTCGTGCGCGACGACGGCGATGGCCACGACGATGCCGACGGTGCTGCCGGCCTGGAAGGCGGCGCCGATCGCGAAGCCGTCCATGACGCTGTGGCCGACCAGTGCCGCGGCCGCGGTGATCCCGATGCCCTTGACGGGGTCGTGGGCGTGCCCGTGGCCGTGCGCGTGCGGGGCGTATTCGCCCTCGTGGGCGCGGTGGATGGCGACCGCGCGCTCGATGACGTGCAGCGCGAGGAACCCGGCGACGAACATCAGCAGCGCCGACGGCACGCCGAGGACGACCCTCGGCTGGGTCTCCAGCGCCTCGGGCAGCAGATCGAAACCGACGACACCGAGCATCAGTCCGGCGGCGAGCCCGAGGACGAGGTGGCGGCGGTCTCCGATGCGGTGGGCGACGACTCCGCCGACGAGTGTCATGGCGAAGGCGCACGCGGCTATCAGGACCGGCATGGGTCGATGATCCATGACGCCGCGCGCGCCCGCGACTCAGGGTCGCCTAACCCGCGGACCAGGTCAGCGGCGGTGCCCGTGGCCGTTCAGGGTGCCGGTCAGCGCGGCGGCCATCGCCTGCTCGCCGGCCGCGTTGGGGTGCGCGGGGGCGGCGGGCGGGGCGGGGGTGAGCGGCTCGATCCAGCGGTCGGCGGGTGCCTGGCACATGTCGTGGCCGACGGTCGGTCCGTAGGTGTCGGTGTACGAGGCGCCGCCGAGCAGCGCCTCGGCCCGGAGCATGGTGTTGAGCTCCTTCTCGGTGGAGCGCAGGTAGGGGACGTCGCCGGCGGCGAAGGGCACCGCGGGGAAGCAGCCGGGGCCCTGGTCGGGCAGCAGGTCGGGGTAGCCGACCACGACGACCCGGGCGTGCGGGGCCTGCCGGTGGACGGCGCGCAGCACCTTGGCGATCTCGGGGGCGGTCCGCAAAACGTTGAGGGCGAGCTGGTCGGTGCCGCCCGCGGTGTAGTGGTCCTTGCAGGGGCTGCCGGCCGGGGCGGTGACGCTCAGGCCCGCGCAGGTGGCGATGATCGAGCCGAAGCCGACGTCGTTGCCGCCGATCTGCAGCGTGACCAGGTCGGTGTCCCGGGTGACGGCGGTGAGCTGGGCCGGGTTGGTGCCCTGGGCCTGCCACATCTGGACGGTGGTGGCGCCGCCGCAGCTGACGTCGGTGAAGCCGCGGTAGTGCTGGGCGGCGGCGACGAGGGAGGGGTAGTTGCGGTCGGAGCGCACACAGTTCGCGTCGACCTGCGCGGGCACGCCGGGGGCCGAGGTGTAGGAGTCGCCGAGCGCGACGTAGTCGACGGCGGGCGCCGCGTGGGCGGGCGGCCTGCCGTGGTGGCCGCCGTGCGCGGCGGCGGGGCTGACGGCCGCGGCGGTGAGGGCGAGCGCCCCGCCGACGGCCGCGGCGCCGAGGGCCGCCGCCCGCCGCCCGGAGCGCGCGGGACGCCCGGGGGACGCCTCCCCCGCCGTGTGCGCGCTGCCTGTGCCCGTACCGGATATCGCCGCCATGCGGCCCCTCCCCTGCGTCGACGCTGACGTCGAGCAAGGTTTCAGCCGCGCGTGGTGCGCTGTCAATGGGCGTGACGCCATTGGGCCACGCGGGCGTCACCGGGGACGGGAGGGCATGGCGCGGTCCCGGGCCGTCGCACGCCCCGACGGCCCGGGACCGGAGGTCGGGCTCAGGTCGCGACGAGCTTGCGGGCCGCGGCGGCGATGGAGGAGGCGTGGATGCCCGCGGCGTCGAGCTGCTCGTCGGGCGACGCCGAGCCCGGCATGGTGAAGACGGCGAGCCGGGTGTGCCGGGGAGCGGGGAAGCCGTTGCCGAAGGACTCCATGACGGCGTCCGCGAGCCCGCCTTCGGGGTGGTGGTCCTCGGCGATGACGAAGCGCCCGGTGGCCTCGGCGGCGGCGCGCAGCGCCTGGGTGTCGACCGGCTTGATCGAGTAGAGGTCCAGCACCCGGGCCCGGATGCCGTCCGCGACGAGCTGGTCGGCGGCGGCCAGCGCCTCGTGGACGGTGACGCCCGCACCGATCAGGGTGACCTGGTCGTCGGGGTGGGAGCGCAGCACCTTGCTGCCGCCGACCGGGAAGGCGTCGTTCGGCCCGTAGATGACCGGGGTGTCGCCGCGGGTGGCGCGCAGGTAGCTGATGCCGGGGCGGTCGGCCATCGCCGTCATGAGCTGCACGGTCTGGTTGGCGTCGCAGGGGTAGAGCACGGTGCTGCCGTGCAGCGACCGCATCATGGCCAGGTCCTCCAGCGCCATCTGGGAGGGGCCGTCCTCGCCGATCGCGACGCCCGCGTGGGTGCCGACGACGTTGATCCGGGAGCGGCTGACGGCGGCCATCCGCAGGAAGTCGTGGGCGCGGGTGAGGAAGGCGGCGAAGGTGGCGGCGAAGGGCGTCCAGCCGCACACCCCGAAGCCGACCGCGGAGCCGATGAGCTGCTGCTCGGCGATGTAGCACTCGAAGTAGCGCTCGGGGTGGCCGTCGGCGAAGAGCTGGGCCTTGGTGGAGTCGCCGACCTCGCCGTCCAGCACCACGATGTCGTCGTGCAGGGAGCCGAGCGCGGCCAGCGTCTCGCCGAAGGCGGTGCGGGTGGCGACGGGCGAGCCGCCGGTGGGGTAGCGCGGCAGCGCGGTGTGCGGGTCGCCGCCGCCGCGCTCGGGCGGGGCGGCGTCCGGCGGGGGCTGGACCTCGACCCGCAGGTCGCGGCGGCCGCCCAGTTCGCGGACGGCCTCGTCGGCGTCGGCGACCGGCTTGCCGTGCTTGCCCTCCTGGTTCTCGACGGCGGCCACTCCGCGGCCCTTGCGGGTGCGGGCGATGATCGCGGTGGGGGCGCCCCGGGTGCCGCGGGCCTCGGTCATGGCGTGGTCGATGGCCGCGATGTCGTGGCCGTCGATCTCGACGGTGTGCCAGCCGAAGGCGCGGATCCGCCGGGCGTAGGCGTCGAGGTCCCAGCCGTGCCGGGTGGGGCCGCGCTGGCCGAGCCGGTTGACGTCGACGATCAGGGTGAGGTTGTCCAGTCCCTCCATGCCGGCGGCCTCCATGGCCTCCCACACCGAGCCCTCGGCCATCTCGCTGTCCCCGCACAGCACCCAGGTGCGGTAGGGCAGCTTGCCGAGGCGGGCGCCCGCGAGCGCGATGCCGACGCCGATGGGCAGGCCCTGGCCGAGCGAGCCCGTGGCCACGTCGACCCAGGGCAGCCGGGGGGTGGGATGGCCCTCCATACGGCTGCCGCGCTTGCGGAAGGTCAGCAGCTCCTCGTCGGTGATGGCGCCGGCCGCCTTGTAGGCGGAGTACAGCAGCGGGGAGGCGTGGCCCTTGGAGAGGATCAGGTGGTCGTTCGCGGGGCGGTCCGGCTCGGCGAAGTCGTAGTGCAGGTGCCGGGCGAGCAGCACGGCCATGAGGTCGGCGGCCGACATCGAGGAGGTGGGGTGCCCGGACCCGGCGGCCGCGGCGGCCCTGACCGAGTCGACGCGCAGCTGCTGCCCCAGTTCTGCGAGGTCGGTGTCGCTCGTGACCGGGGTGTGGGTGATGGTGTCGTTCATGGCGCCGTCGTCCTCCTCGCGGGGTCGGTCCGTCCCTGGGGGGCGGCTGCCCGGGACAGGCCGGGGCAAACCGGGAATGCGCACCGTGCGGCGGCGGCGACCGTGCGTGAGTGCCGCGGCCGGGTGCGCTCAGATCTCCCGCGGCGGCTCGGTCCGGACGGGGACGGCCCCGGCCTTGGGGCTGCGCCGCTCGTGCCGGGCGAGCCGGTTGGCACACCACGACAGCAGCATGCACATGCCGATGTAAAGGGGTGCGATCACCATCACGACGGGGATGAACGGCAGGTCGTAGTCGAGGTTGGTGGCGATGAGCTTCCCGGAGTAGAGGAACTCCTGGTAGGTGATCAGGTAGCCCAGCGAGGTGTCCTTGAGGGCCACCACGAGCTGGCTGACGATCGCCGGGAGCATCGCGCGGGCCGCCTGCGGCACGAGCACGTACGTCATGACCTGTGTCTTGCGCATGCCCAGCGCGTAGGCCGCCTCGCGCTGGCCGCGCGGGACGGCGTTGACACCGGAGCGGAAGACCTCGGCGAGCACCGAGCCGTTGTAGAGGGTCAGGCCGGTGATCAGCGCCGTCATCGGGTCGAACCGCAGCGCGATGAAGATGAAGAAGATCATCACCAGCAGCGGCATGGCCCGGAAGAACTCCACCACCAGCGCGCTCACCCAGCGCACCGGCCGGTGGTCGGACAGCCGCCCGGCCGCGAAGACCACCCCGAAGACGAGTGAGGCCAGCGCCGCCCAGCCGAAGGCCTTGAGGGTGTTCTTCAGGCCCGTGAGCAGCAGCCGCTGGATGCCCTCGTACGTGAACGGCCGCCACTTCACCGCGGAGAACTGCCCGGTGTCGACCAGCTTCCAGACGACGAAGGCGGCGAGCACGGCCAGCAGCGCGCTGGTGGCCCAGGCGTAGACCCGGTGCCGGGCGAGCGCACGCGGCCCGGGGATGTCGTAGAGGGCACTGCCTTCGGCCGGTGTCATCGCGACACCCCGAACTTCCGCTCCAGCAGGCCGAACAGGCCCGCGATCGCGAGCGTCACGACGAGGTAGCCTGCCGCGATCCACACGAAGGTCCACACGATGCCGTAGCCCAGTTCGTTGAGCGGTTTGTAGGTGCCGAGCAGCTCGGTGACGGAGAAGGACCCGGCGATCGCGGAGTTCTTGGCCAGCGCGATCAGGGTGGAGCCGATCGGCGAGATGACCGCGCGGGCCGCCTGCGGCAGCACCACCAGGGCGAGCGTCTGCGTGAAGGTCATGCCGAGACTGCGGGCCGCCTCGCCCTGGCCGAGCGGCACGGTGTTGATCCCGGACCGCACCGCCTCGCAGATGAAGGCCGAGGTGTACGCGCCGAGCGCGAGGACGGCGAAGACCTGGAAGGGCAGCACCACCCCGAACCGCGGCAGGCCCAGCAGCACGGCGAAGAACAGCAGTGTCAGCGGCGTGTTGCGCAGCACGGTGACCCACACCGTGCCGAACACCCGCAGCGCCTTGACCGGCGAGACGCGGAAGCCCGCGACGAGCACCCCCACCGCGAGCGACAGGGCTCCCGCGAGCAGCGTGAGCTGCACGGTGCCCCACAGGCCCCTGCCGTAGAGGGAGAAGTTGTCGGTCAGGACGTTCATCAGCCGCTCCCCGGGTAGCGGTCCACCGGCGGCGGCTTCGGCGCGGGCACCCCGGACAGGCCGAGCGTGGCGTCGTAGGCGCGCTTCCAGTCGCCGTTGCGTTCGTGCGCCACGATCGCGTCGTCCAGCGCGAGGCGCAGCGCGGTGTCCGACCTGCTCACGCCGATCCCGTAGGGCTCCTTCGAGAAGGGCCTGCCGACGACCTTCATCTCCCCGGGCGCCTTCGCCGCGTAGCCGACGAGGATCGCGTCGTCGGTGGTCACGGCGTCGACCTGGAAGGTGAGCAGGTTGTCCACGCACACCGAGTAGGTGTCGTACGTGACCGGTGTGGCGTCCGGGTAGTCGGACGCGATGCGCTGGATGGAGCTGGAACCGGCCGCGGAGCAGACCTTCTTGCCCTTCAGGTCCTGCGGGCCGTGGATCGTGTCCTCGTCGGTGCGCACCAGCAGGCTCTGCCCGGCCAGGTAGTAGGGCCCGGCGAAGCCCACCTGCCGTTTGCGCAGCGCGTTGATGGTGTAGGTGCCCACGTAGTAGTCGATCTGGCCGTTGCTCAGCGAGGTCTCCCGGTTCGCGGACGCGATGGCCTTGAAGGTGATGCGGTTCGCCGGGAAGCCGAGGGACGCGGCCGTCATCCTGGCGATCTCGATGTCGAAACCCGAGTAGACGCCGGTGGCGGGGTCCTTCTCGCCCAGGTAGGGCTGGTCGTCCTTGACGCCGATGACGAGGCGGCCGCGGCTGTGGGCCCGCTTCCAGGTGGGCGAGGCGGGCAGCGAGAAGGAGCTGTCGACGTGGTAGGCGGGCAGGTCGGCGGCCTTGGGGCCCTTGACGGGCGGGCTGCCGGAACGGCCGCAGCCGGCCGCCGGTGCGAGCGCGGCGAGCGTGAGGAGCACCAGCAGCAGCGGGGCGGCGGCCCCGGGGGTGCGGCGCGGCGTGGCGGTCACGTGAGAGGGGTTCCCGGCGGATCGGCGGCGAGGGGCGGTGAGGAGGCGGGTCAGTGGTGGAGGATCTTGGACAGGAAGTCGCGGGCGCGGTCGCTGCGCGGGTCGGTGAAGAACTCCTCCGGCACCCGGTCCTCGACGATCCGCCCGTCGGCCATGAAGACCACGCGGTCCGCGGCCGACCGGGCGAAGCCCATCTCGTGGGTGACGACCACCATCGTCATGCCCTCCTCGGCGAGCTGCTGCATGACCTCCAGCACCTCGTTGATCATCTCCGGGTCGAGCGCGGAGGTGGGCTCGTCGAAGAGCATCGCCTTGGGCTCCATCGCGAGCGCCCGGGCGATCGCGACGCGCTGCTGCTGCCCGCCCGACAGCTGGGCGGGCAGCTTGTCGGCGTGCGCCAGCAGGCCGACACGGTCGAGGAGTTCGCGCCCGCGGCGCACCGCGTCGGCCTTGGCGCGGCGGCGCACCTTGAGCGGTGCGAGCGTCACGTTGTCCAGCACGGTGCGGTGGGCGAAGAGGTTGAAGGACTGGAAGACCATGCCGACGTCGGCCCGCAGCCGGGCCAGCGCGCGGCCCTCGGCGGGCAGCGGGCTGCCGTCGACGGTGATGGTGCCGGACTGCACCGGCTCCAGTCGGTTGATCGCCCGGCACAGCGTGGACTTGCCCGAGCCGGAGGGGCCGATGACCACCACGACCTCGCCGCGCGCCACCGTCAGGTCGATGTCCTTGAGCACATGGAGCTGCCCGAAGTGCTTGTTGACGCCGTCGAGGACGATCAGCGGCTCTGCCGGCATACCGCGGGATCAGCCGAGCACGCGGTGGACGAGCGTGTCGCGCTCGGTCTGCGGGATCGCGGTCCAGCGCATCCCGCGCAATGCGCCTTCCAGGGCCAGCAGGGTGTGGGTGCAGGCGTCTTCGGGCAGTTCCGGGCGGATCTTCTCGAAGGCCCGTCCGGAGCCCAGCCGGCGCAGTTCGCCCGCGTCGTCGACGCCCGCGCGGCGCAGGCGTTCGGCGAGCACCGCCCCGATGTTCGGCAGCTGCTGTAGGGAGTCCACGTGGTGCCTCCGGTTGCACGGCTGTGAGGTGGGTGTGGAGGAGGGTCGGATCAGGGAACGTGTGCCGCCATCATGCACATATGCCGTGCCGCAGCCGGTCGATCACGCCCTTGACACGCCCTGCCCGTCCCCCGCCACGCCGTGCGGGCCACCGTTTCGAGTGACATGGCGGGCACCGGGTGGACGCGCGACGTCAGCCGTGCGCCTCCGGGGCGAGGGCCGCGCGCAGCGCCTCGCAGCCGCCGGAGAGGAGGGGGTCGCCGTGGCCGAAGCAGACCACGCCGGCGTCGAGCGCGGCCAGCCGCCGGTAGGAGGCGAGGGCGCGGTCGGGGTCGGTGTGGAAGACGCCGGGCATGGTGCGGCCGACGTTGGCGGCGGTGTCGCCGGTGAACAGCACGCCGGGACCGGGCAGGTGGACGGCGATGCTGCCGTCGGTGTGGCCCGGGGTCCACACCACCTCGGCGCCGCCGCCGAAGTCCAGCGTGTCGCCGTCCTCCAGCTCGCGGTCCACGGTGACCGGCGGGGCGGGCGGCAGCGCCGGCACGCTCGCGCGGATCGGCACCTCCCAGTCGCGCAGGACCGGGGGCGGGCCGGCGACGGCGCCGCTGACCACCGGCGCTTCCAGGCGGTGGGCGAGGACGGCGGCGCCGGTCATCGCGCGCAGGGCCGCGGCGCCGCCGGTGTGGTCCTCGTGGAAGTGGGTGAGGACGATCTGCCGGATGTCGCCGGGATCGCGCCCCAGTTCCCGTACGGCCCCGGCGATGTCGTCGGCGCAGCCCGCGGCGCCGCTGTCGACGAGCGTCAACGCGTCGTCGTCGGACCACAGATAGGCGGAGCCCACGGGGAAGCTCAGCATGTGCAGGGTCGGCAGCAGCTCGATGATCTCCATGCCGCGACCGTAGCCACCCCGCCGCGCCGCCCGGCAGCCCTTTCGCCGAGAGCGCACGGCCGGTGCGGGCCCGCCCCGCGGCTCAGACGTCGAGGTCCACCACGACCGGGGCGTGGTCGGACGCGCCCTTGCCCTTGCGCTCCTCGCGGTCGACGTACGCGTCCGAGACGGCCTTGGCGAAGGACGCGTTGCCGTAGACCAGGTCGATGCGCATGCCGCGGTTCTTCGGGAAGCACAGCTGGCGGTAGTCCCAGTACGTGTACGGGTGGTCGTACTTGAGCGGGCGCGGCACCACGTCGCTCAGGCCGGTGCCGCGCAGGGCGGCGAGCGCCTCGCGCTCGGGGGCGGTGACGTGGGTCTGGCCCTCGAAGACGGAGGTGTCCCAGACGTCCTCGTCGGTGGGCGCCACGTTGTAGTCGCCGAGCACCGCGAAGGGCAGGTCGGCCGCGGCGTCGCCCGCCACGGCCGCGCGCAGCGCCTCGAACCACTGGAGCTTGTACGCGTAGTGCGCGTGGCCGATCTCCCGCCCGTTGGGCACGTAGACCGACCACACGCGGACGGCGCCGCCGCACGTCGCCGACACCGCGCGGGGCTCCTGCACCCCGTCGTAGGCGGGTCCGCCGGGCAGGCCCCTGACCACGTCGGCCAGGCCCACCCGGGAGATGACCGCCACCCCGTTCCACCGCCCGTCGGCGTTGACGGCCGCCTCGTACCCCAGCTCGCGCAGCTCGTCGTAGGGGAACTGCTCGTCGGTGCACTTGGTCTCCTGGACGCACAGGACGTCCGTGCCGCTGCTCTCCAGCCAGCCGAGCAGGCGCGGCAGGCGGGCGGTGATCGAGTTGATGTTCCAGGTCGCGATGCGCATGTCCCCCAACCTAGCGGCTGGGTCCGACAGCCGGTCTCAGGCGCCGGTGTCCTCGCCCGGGGTCAGCCGCACGTGCTCGGCACCGCTCAGGTTGCCGAGCTGGGTGTCGTAGATGGGCCGGGCCAGGTCGGTGAGCAGCGCGTCGTGCACGTCGATCGTGCGGCGCGGCGCGACCTCGCGGACGTAGTCGATCACTTCGGAGATCTTGTTCCAGGGCGCCATGACCGGCAGCAGCAGCGTGTCCACCGGGTGCCCGGGGACGGTGAGGGCGTCGCCGGGGTGGAAGACCGCGCCGTCCACGAGGTAGCCGACGTTGGTGATGCGCGGGATGTCCGGGTGGATCACGGCGTGCAGCTCGCCGTGCACCTGGACGTCGAACCCGGCGACGGTGAAGGTGTCGCCGTGGCCGACGGTGTGCACGCGCCCGGGGAAGGCGCCGGAGAGCTGGTCGGCGACGGCGGCGAGCGTCCACAGCTCGGCGGCCGGGTTGGCCTCCAGCGCGGCGCGCAGCTTCGCGGGGTCGAAGTGGTCGGGGTGCTCGTGGGTGACGAGGATGACGTCGGCCCCCGCCGCGGAGTCCTCCTCGCTGAAGGCGCCGGGGTCGACGACGAGCGTCTGCCCGTCCTTGACCAGCCGGACGCAGGCATGCCGGTTCTTGGTGAGCTTCACGGGCTTCCCATCCTTGCCAGGACGCGTCGGTGGGACCTGCCGGTCCCTGGGGGTTCCCCGCCCGTCAGGGCGGGGGTCGTACGGCGGGCCCGCGCGGCGCCCGCCCGCGCGGGCCTACGGGTGCCCGCCGGTCTCCTGCTCGACGACCGTGCGGGCCGCGCTGATCGCGGCCCGGGCCGCGGGCAGCCCGCAGTAGACGGAGGCGTGCACGAGCACCTCCTCGATCTCGGCGGGGCTCAGCCCGATCCGCAGCGCGCCGCGGACGTGGTCGGCCAGCTCGCCGAGCTGGCCGGTCGCCGTCAGCGCGGTGAGCGTGACGCACGCCCGGGTGCGGCGGTCCAGGCCCGGCCGGGCCCATATCTCGCCCCATGCGTAGCGGGTGGCGAAGGCGTCGAAGCCGCTGCCGAAAGCGTCCGGGGCGGCGGGCGGCCGGTCGGTGGCGGCGCTCTCGCCGATGACCTCGCCGCGCATGCGCATACCCGCCGCGAGCTGGTCGGGGGCCTGGGCCGTCACCCGGGGGCCGGGCACCGGCGGGACGGGCGGCGGGGGCTGGGGCAGCGCGGCGCCCGGGTCCTGCCAGGCGGTGGCGAAGTGCGTCGCGAGCAGCTCGCCGACCGCGCCGGGCTCCTCGACGGGGGCGAGGTGGCCGGTGGCGGGGACGACGGCGAGCCGGGCGTCGGGGATGCCGGCGATGAGCGCGCGGGCGTCGGCGGGCGGCGTCTCGGTGTCGTCGGCGCCGGCCACCACCAGGGTCGGCACGCTGATGCTGCCGAGCGCGTCGCGGATGTCGAAGGCGGCGAGCGCCTCGCACGCGGCGACGTAGCAGGCCTGGTCGGTGGTGGCGACCATCTGCACGGCCCATTCGGTGATCGCCGGCTGGGTGGCGAGGAAGGCCTCGGTGAACCAGCGCTGGAGGTTGGCCTGCGCGGTGCGCTCCAGGCCGTTGGCGCGCACCACGACGCCGCGCTGCCGCCAGGTGTCGGCGGTGCCGAAGCGCGGCGAGGCCGACACCAGGGCCAGGGCCGCGACCCGGTCGGGACGCAGCAGGGCCAGCCGGGCGCCGATGGCGGCGCCGAGCGCGCAGCCCGCGTAGCCGAAGGTGTCGATGCCCTCGTCGTCGAGCACCGCGAGCAGCCGCCGTGCCAGGTCGTCCACGGACGACGCGGGCTCGGCGGGCGCGCCGCCGTGGCCGGGCAGCTCGTAGCGCAGCACCCGCCAGGTGGCGCTGAGCACCGGCAGCTGCCGGTCCCACATGTGCCAGGTGGCACCGAGGGCGGGCCCGAGGACGAGCACCGGTCCGCTCTCGGGGCCGTCGAAGCGGTACTGCAACGGCGGGGCGTCCTCGTACAGGTCGTCCATCTCGTCGTCCGCGGGCAGGGAAGCGGCCGGCATGGCGCCGGCCGTGTCGGCTGCCGCGCCCGCGGGCGCCTCGGTCGTCAGCTCGCTCATCGCTTCACGCTACCTACTCCGCCGCGCGCCGGAATCACCCGCCCCCGAAGCCGTGCTGGAAGTTGACGGTGGACACCACGTAGACCTTGGGCGCGTCGGCGTCCGTGAGGTCGACGGTGATGTCGTGGTCGGGCTTGTCGCCGACCTGGTGGGTGGACATCCCGGCCCAGTAGTGCCCCGGTACGTGGAAGTTCCAGCCGACGCGGGCGGCCTCCTTGTCGCCGATGGACACCTTGCCGTCGTGCAGGGCGGCGCGGCTGGTTCCCAGCTGGGCCAGGAAGGTGTCCAGGCCGCCCGCGGTGGTGGTGAACTGGCAGAAGAACCGGCTGGTGTCCCAGGAGTTGGTCTCCAGGTAGCCGTCGTGCACGGTCCCGTCGGGGATCGGCACCTGGTAGATGCGGCGCTGCAGCTCGCTGGGGACCACCCAGGTCAGGTGGCGGGCGGCGGCCTGCTTCTGGGAGTCGGCGCCCGCGCCGCGGCTCTGCGCGGCGGAGATGAGGACGTAGCCGAGCGGCACCAGGATCAGCAGCGGGACGACCGTCCAGCGCACCCAGCGGGGGATCTCGCGCAGCGGCAGCGCGGTGCTGCCGGAGCCGCCCGGCCCGCCCCGGCCGCCAGAACCGCCGTCGCCGGAGCCGCCGGGCCCGCCGTCGTCCCGGCCGCCGCCGGAGCCGTCCGGGGCGCCGCCGCCGGGCGCCGGGTCGCGGCGCGGCGGCGGGGCCTCGCGCTCGGGGACGCGTTCGGGGGTCGTGGTCACTGCTCGGCCTCCTGGCGGCCGTAGATCCGCTCGTAGCGCTCGACACGGCGGCGGTTGGTGCGGCGGAAGCGGCGGGCGACCAGCCGGGCGAGGTCGGCGGCGCCGACCATACCGGCCTCCGGGCCCAGCTCGGCCTTGGCGATCCGTGCCTCGGGGCGGTAGCCGCGGCCGGTCAGGGTACGCCGGAAGGCGTCCCTCGCAGGGGTGATGAGCAGGTCGTCCGCGGCGCTGACACCGCCGCCGATGACGAAGCAGGACGGGTCGAGCGCGGCCGCGAGGTTGGCGATGCCGACGCCCAGCCACTGGCCGATGTCCTGGAAGAGCTCGACGCACATCGGGTCGCCCGCCCGGGCCAGCTCGGTGATCAGCGGGCCGGTGATGTCGCCCACGGCGCCGCCGACCCGGTCGATGATCCCGTAGGCGACCGGCGAGTCCGCGGCGGCCAGCTCGCGGGCCTCGCGGACCAGGGCGTTGCCGGAGCTGTACTGCTCCCAGCAGCCGCGGTTGCCGCACGGGCAGCGGTGCCCGCCGGGCACCACCTGCATGTGCCCGAACTCCCCCGCGACCCCGAAGCGGCCCCGCTTGACCTGGCCGTTCTCCAGGATCGCGCCGCCGATACCGGTGCCCAGCGTGATCATGACGAGATCGGCCTCGCCGCGCCCGGCGCCGAAGCGCCACTCGGCCCAGGCGGCGGCGTTGGCGTCGTTGTCGACCATGACCGGGACGAGCAGCCGGTCGGCGAGCCGGTCGCGCAGCGGCTCGTCGCGCCACGACAGGTGCGGTGCGAAGAGGATGCGCGAGCGGTCGGCGTCGACCCAGCCGGCCGCGCCGATGCCGACCGCGTGCACGTCGTGCCGCTCGGACAGGTCCAGCACCAGCTCGACGATGGTGTCCTCGACGACCTTGGGGCTCTTGGACTTGTCGGGCGTCTCGGTGCGCACCTGCTCCAGGATGGTGCCGTCGGCGTCGACGACACCGGCCATCACCTTGGTGCCGCCGATGTCGATGCCGACGGTCGGCACCCGCGGCGCGCTCAGGTGGCTGCGCCGCTCGCGGCGCTCGGCGCCGCTGACATTGCGCCACACGGTCGATCTGGCGGCGCTGCCGCGGTACACACGTTCACGGTTGGCACTCACGCGTCGGTCTCCGGGTCGGTGGCGTCCACCGGCTCAGGGGCCGCCGGTGCACGGCTCAGCTCATGCGTCAGCTCGTCCAGCTCACTGCCCCCGGCCATCTCGCGGGTCAGCGCGTCCAGGGTAGTCGCCCGCTTGAGGTGGCTGCCGGACATCGCGCCGCGCTTGAGCAGGACGAAGCGGTCTCCGACCAGGTAGGCGTGGTGCGGATTGTGCGTGATGAGCACCACGCCGAGGCCCGCGTCGCGCGCGGCGGCCACGTAGCGCAGCACCATCCCGGACTGCTTGACGCCGAGCGCGGCGGTCGGCTCGTCCAGCACCAGCACCTTCGCCCCGAAGTGCACCGCGCGGGCGATGGCCACGCACTGCCGTTCGCCGCCGGACAGGGTGCCGATGGGCTGGTCGACGTCCCGCAGGTCGATGCCGAAGCGCAGCAGCGCCGCGCGGGTGGTGGCGCGCATCGCGGCGGCGTCCAGCCGGCGCAGCGGGCCGCGGCCCCTGGTGGGCTCGGAGCCGAGGAAGAAGTTCCGCCACACGGGCATCAGCGGCACCACGGCGAGGTCCTGGTAGACGGTCGCGATGCCGCGGTCCAGTGCCTGCCGCGGCGAGGTGTGCCGGACGGGCTCGCCCTCGATCTCGTAGCTGCCGGAGTCGTGCGGGTGCAGCCCGGCGATGATCTTGATGAGGGTGGACTTGCCGGCTCCGTTGTCGCCCAGGACGCAGGTGATCTCACCGGCGTGCACCTCCAGGGAGACGTCGCGCAGCGCGCGCACGCTCCCGTACGACTTGGAGACGCCCGTGAGCGACACCAGCGGGGCGCTGCCGCCGTCCTTCGTGAGGGTGGTCATGCGCTGGCCTCCGCCCGCCTGCGGACCCAGGCGTTGAGCAGGGTGGCGAGCAGCAGCATCGCCCCGAGGAAGAACTTGAACCAGTCCGGGTTCCACTGCGCGTAGACGATGCCCTTGCTCGTCATGCCGAAGATGAAGGCGCCGACCGCGGAGCCCACGGCGCTGCCGTAGCCGCCGGTCATCAGGCAGCCGCCGATCACGGCCGCGATGATGTACAGGAACTCGTTGCCGACCCCCTCGCCGGACTGCACCACGTCGAACGAGAACAGCAGGTGCTGGCCGGAGATCCAGGCGCAGAAGGCGACGGCCATGTAGAGGCCGACCTTGGTGCGCGCCACCGGCACGCCGACCGCGCGGGCCGCGTCGGCGTTGCCGCCGGCGGCGAAGATCCAGTTCCCGGCGCGGGTGCGCAGCAGCACCCAGGTGGCGACGGCGACTAGGGCGAGCCACCACAGGATCGTCACCTGGAGGTCGACGTCACCGACGGTCCAGTGCGAGGCGAAGACGTCCTGCGCGGCCGGGAAGCCCTCCATGTCGCCGATCGACTTGGTGGCCACGGTGCCGCTGATCAGCTTGGTCAGACCCAGGTTCAGGCCGGTGAGCATGAGGAAGGTGCCCAGCGTGATGATGAAGCTGGGCAGCTTGGTGCGCACCAGCATGATCCCGTTGAAGGCCCCCAGGGCGAGCGTCACCAGCAGCGAGACGCCTATGCCGACCCACGTGTTGGCGGTCATCTGGTAGCTGAACATCGACGAGATCAGCGCGGAGCTGGTGACCATCACACCGGCCGACAGGTCGAACTCGCCGCCGATCATCAGCAGCGCAACCGGCACCGCCATGATGCCGATCGTCGAGGACGCGTAGAGCACGGTGCCCAGGCTCGACCAGCGCAGGAAGGGGTCGGCGGCCACCGCGAAGAAGACGAAGACGGCCACGGCCCCGACGACCGCGCCCAGCTCCGGCCGCCCCAGCAGCCGTCCCGCCACCGACCGCGGCGCCAGCCGCTCGTCCGGGGCGAGCGCGAGGTCGCTCATCCTTCCTCCTTCGCCTGTCCACCCGCTCGGCGAGACCGCGCGAGGGTCGTCGTCCGCTGCCCGGCGGCCCCGCGTGCGGCGCTCATCGGGTCCCCCGCCTGGCGTACGCCAGGAGCGCGTCCGCGTCGTCCTTGGTGACGATCTGGGGGCCGGTGAGGACCGGCCGGCCGCCGCCGAGGGTGTCGTTGTTGTAGCGGTGGAGCCACAGCAGGTCGATCGCCTCGTAGCCCTGGAGGTAGGGCTGCTGGTCGACGGCGAAGCCGATGGTGCCGCTCTTGAGCGAGGCCGCGACCTGCGCGTTGAGGTCGAAGGTGTCGATCTCCGCCTTCGAGCCGGCCTGCTGCCTGGCCTTGGCCGCGGTGTCGGCGAAGGGCGCGCCGAGCGTCACCACGGAGTCGATGCTCCCGTCGGACTGCAGCTTGGCCTGGATCGCCGAGAGCACGTCGGGCATGTTGGTGCCGTTGACGTACAGGTTGTCCATCGTTCCGTGGAAGGTGGACTTCGCGCCCGCGCAGCGCTGCTCCAGGCCCACGTTGCCCTGCTCGTGCAGGACGCACAGCGCGTGCTTCTTCCCGCGGCCGTTGAGCGCGTCGCCGACGGCGTTGCCCGCGACCGTCTCGTCCTGGCCGATGTGGGTGAGGGCGCCGAACTGCTCGGACTCCGCCGCCCCGGAGTTGATCGTGATCACCGGGATGCCGGCCTTGACCGCCTTGGCGACGGCCGCCTTCATCGCGTCGGGCTTGGCGAGCGTGACGACCAGCCCGTCGACGTGCTGGTCGATCGCGGCCTGCACCAGCTGGGCCTGCTGGTCGCCCTGGTCGCTGCTGGAGTAGACGAACTTGATGTTGTCCTTGGCGGCGGCCTGCTTCGCCCCGCTCTGCACGATGTCCCAGAACGTGTCGCCCGCCCCCGAGTGGGTGACCATGGCGAAGGTCCAGTGCGGGGTGTTCACCGCCGAGCCGTTCGCCGCCAGCTTCTCGGCCCGGTCCTCCGCGCGCTTGCCGCCGGTGCTGCTGCACCCGGCCAGGCCCGCCGCTCCGAGCACCACCGCGAGGAGTGCGCCCAGCGCTTTCGTTCCTGCCCTTGCCATCGCCACGAGGCCCTGCCTTTCCCTGCTGTCCGTGATGCAGCCGTGGTGGAAGTGCTGCCCATCGTCTTGAGCGACGACCATCCCGGCGGCCCCAGTATCCGTCAAGGGGTACGGCGACCCCGCCTCCGGGAGGCGGTAGCGGGCCCCGGGCCTGCGGGATACGGCTCAGCCAGGGGCCGGCAGCCGGAATTCGAAGGCGCCGGCGCGCGACGCGGTTCACCCGGCCGCCGTGGCGCCCGCGGCCGGCGTACGGCGGGCAGGACCTCAGCGCGGCGTCAGCCGCAGGAGCGCGGCGGCTCCCGGCGCGAGGGCGAGGGCGACGGTGCCGCCGTCGAGGGGGGCGTACGACGCGGTCGAGGGGTCGAAGCGGGCCGCGGCGTACGCGGGCCGCACGACGAGCCGGGCGGCGGCCGCCGCGGAGAAGGAGCGGTTGGCGACGAGCACCCAGCGGGTCTCCGCGTCGCCCGGGGAGGGGGCGGCGAAGACGCCGAGCACGACGGGGTCCCCGCCGACCCCGGCGATCCGCGTGTCCGGCGCGAAGGCGGTCGCCCCCGCGGGGAGCGGCACGTCGTTGGCGTGGCTGACGGACTCCGAGACGAGCGGCAGGAGTTCCCGGCCGACCGGCCGCAGCCACCCCACGTTCAGCTGTTTGGCCGCCGCGTGGAGCGGGGTGCGTTCGCCGCTCACGGTGACGAGGCCCTGCGCGGCCGCGAAGCCGTCCCCGCGGCTGGGGTCGGGGGTCCAGTACGTGAAGTACTGGATCCCCTTCGCCCCGTACGCGAGGCTCGTGTTGACCTGCCAGGCCAGTTCCGCGGGCGTCGGCAGCCGGTGCCCGGCGTACTGCAGGGACTGGATGAACGTCCACGTGGGAATGCCCGCGCGCAGCCCCGCCGCGCGTACGAGCGCCCAGTTCTGGTGGTAGCCCGGGTCCTCCGCGCCGCCGGAGAGCATCGGGTAGCGGTCGAAGGACAGCACGGAGGGCGCGATCGTGTCGAGCGCCTCCTGCAGGTAGCGGGTGTAGGTGGGGACGTCCATGGGGGCCGTGCCCCACGGCCCGTACGGCTGGCCGAGGCGGCGGAGGTTGAGGTAGGGCAGGCTGCCGGGGGCCACCGCGCGGGCGGTGGCGGTGAGGGAGCCCAGGGTCGCGAAGCGGTTGGCGGCGGGCTCGTCGGCGAGGGTGAGGCCCGCGAAGGCGGGCTGGTCCTGGTAGGCGCCGAAGAGGGCGCGCAGCGAGACCTCCGCGTCACCGGCGGTGATCTTCGGGTGGTAGCCGGTGGGGTCGTCCTCGGCCCAGAAGTCGGCGGTGAGGGAGGCGAGCAGCGGGTCGCCGGCGACGAGCACTTTCAGGCCCGCCTGCCGGGCGACGTCGAGGCCGTAGCGGATACCCGTCCGGTCCCACAGGTAGTTGCCGTTGTGCACGAAGGTGAAGCCCGCGTCGGCGATCTCCTGGTAGCGCTCGACGGTGACGTGCGTGGGCGGCGGCGGCCAGAAGACGCCGATGGGGAAGTCGGGCCCGCCGACGAGCGGCAGGCTCGCGGTGGGCGGCACGTCCCGGCGCCGACGGGGCGCCTGCGCGCGGGCCTCGTCACCGGCGGCGCCCACGGCGAGCATGCCCGCGCCGGGGAGGGCCGCGGCCGCCCCGGCCGCGAGCAGCATCCGCCGGCGGCTCAGCGCCGCTCGCGGCGATGCGTCGTGCTGCTCTGCCACGGCACCCTCCACCTGGGCGTTCGACGTCTTTGGGGTGAAGTGTGCCGTACACCCCCCGGGGTTCCGGGTGCGGTGCGGCCCGCGCCACGCCGTCGGGTCGCGGCGCGGTCACGGTCCGTTCCGGCCGGGCGCGGCGCTAGGCGGCCTTCTCCGCGAAGTCGACCTCGGCGGCGGCGAGCGCGAGGGCCTCCCGGCCGGGCGCCTGCTGGAATTTCCAGTAGAGGTTGGTGTGGGCGACGACCTGCGCGGGCGGCGGGGCGCCGAAGGACGTGAGGTCCTCGGTGGTGTGCGCGTCCGTGACCAAGGTCACGTCGTAGCCGCGGACGAGGGCGCCGTGCAGCGTGGAGCGGATGCACATGTCGGTCTGCGCGCCGGTCACGACGACGCGGCCGACACCCCGGGCGGCGAGCACGGACTCCAGCTCCGTCTCCTCGAAGGAGTCGCCGTAGGCCTTCTGCACCAGCGGCTCGGACTCGCGGCGCACCAGCTCCGGTACGTAGTCCCACGCCTCGGTGCCCGCCACCAGCTCCGCGTCGTTGTGCTGCACCCACACCACCTCCGTGCCGGCGGCCCGGGCCCGCTCGACGAGCGAGGCGATGGCCGCGACGACCGCGTCACGGTCGTGGGCCGCGCTCATCGTGCCGTTCTGCACGTCGATCACGAGCAGGGCGGTCCTCGGGCGGTTCTCCAGCGTGGTCATGGCGCCTCCTGGCGTGCGGACGTCCTCGTCACGTCCGACCCTAGGGCGTGTCCGCAAAGTCCCGCCTGGCACACGGCGCCTGGCACGCACGCTCGCTACGTTGTCGGGCTCGTCCGAGTAGGCCCACTACGA
>NZ_JBIRRA010000010.1:0-86287 GCF_044333485.1 Streptomyces sp. NPDC020983
CCCCACAGGTGGACCGTCAGCCGACGTCGTATCTGCACGGGTGGTGGGGGTGGGAACACCCCGCGCCGCCAGGCGCGGGAAACCCCGGCGGCGGGGCAGCCGCCAACGCACCGGCAACCGGCCACCGCCCGGGCGCGGCGCCGCCAGGCGCGGGCACCCCCGCGGCGGGTCAGCCGCGGGCGCACCGGCAACCGGGCACCGCCCGGAGTGGCGCGGGCGGCGGGGCGGTCGCGGGCCCCACCGCGGGTGGGTGGGGGACACCGCGTCACGCAGCAGCTCGCCCGGGCGAGCACCCGGCACCTGCGGGATCCCCCGCGGAGGCGGACCGGCTCGCCGTCGTCAGGTGGGGTGACTGAGCCCGTTCCGTACCGGGCCCCGGGGCGCGTAGCCTCCCCCGGGAGAGGGGGGCTCATGGCGGGCACGGAGGGTGGGGCGCCGGGGTTCGGGGTGGCGTTACGGCGGTTGCGGGCGGCGCAGAAGTCCGCGAAGGGGGTGTCGCTGTATTCGCGGTACGTGAACCGGCCGGTGGGCAGGGTGCTGGCGGCGGGGGCGTACCGGGTGGGGATGACGCCCGATCAGGTCACGCTGGTGAGTGCGGCGTTCAGTGGTGGCGGCATCGTGGTGCTCGCCGTGGGGGTGCCGTCGTGGGGGCTGGCGGTGGGGGTGTACGCGGCGCTGGCGGTCGGGTTCGCCCTCGATTCGGCGGACGGGCAGCTGGCCCGGTTGCTGGGGAAGGGAGGGCCCGCGGGGGAGTGGCTGGACCACGTGGTGGACGCCGGGAAGATCACCGCGGTGCACGCGGCCGTGGCCGTCATGTTCTACCGGCATTTCGCCCTGCCGGGCGAGGGGTGGTTGTTGTTGCCGCTGGGCTTCCAGTTCGCGGCGGTGATGATCTTCTTCGGCGGTCTGCTCAAGGACAAGCTGACGCCCGGGGGCGCGGCGGGGCCGGCGGCGGCAGCGTCGCGGTGGCGCGCGGTCGCGCTGCTGCCGGTCGACTACGGGGTGTTCTGCGGGGTGTTCCTGCTGCTGGGGAGCCAGTGCGCGTTCCGGTGGGGGTATGCGGCGCTGTTCTGTGTGCACGCGCTGTTCCTCGCCGGTTTCCTGGGCAAGTGGTTCAGAGAGCTTCGGGCGGTGCGGTGACCGCCAGGACGTCGAGCGCGCGGCGTAACTGCGTGCTCGACGTGTGCACGGTGTACGGGAAGTACACGACCTCGACGCCGACGGCGGCGAAGTCCCGTTCGAGCGCGCGGCCCCTGTCGGTGCCGCGCCAGTCGTCGCCCTTGAAGATCACGTCGAAGCGGACCTGGCGCCATGTCTCGACCTTGTCGGGCACGGTCTCGACGAAGGCCGCGTCCACGAAGCGCACGCTGCGGACGATCTCCAGCCGCTCGACGAGGGGCACCACCGGGTCGCGGCCTTTGGCGAGCCGGGCCATCTCGTCGGAGACGACCCCGGCGACGAGGTAGTCGCACTGGCTGCGGGCGTGCCGCAGGATGTTGAGGTGCCCGACGTGGAAGAGGTCGTAGACCCCCGGTGCGTAGCCGACCCGATGTGTCATGACATGCCCCCCGGCGTCACGGAACAGGTGCAACACTCCCCGTTGGTACGGGGTTTCCGACGATAGCCGCGGCGCCGCGGGACCCGGCGGGGAATGGTGAAAGTGCGGGGCGGCGCAAGTCGCGGCGGGATGCCCGGTGAACGGTTAGTGTGGCGGAATCAGCGGGATCGGGGGGTTCCGGCAGCCGTGCGGGACCGGGGAAGGGGCACCGCGTGGGGCATTCCGCCGCCGAGGGGGTACGGCGCCTGCTGCTGGTCTCCACCAACTACGCGCCGGAGCACGCCGGGATCGGGCCCTACGCCACCCAGCTCGCCGAGCACTGGGCGGCGGGCGGCGCGGAGGTGCACGTGCTGGCGGGGATGCCGCACTACCCCGCGTGGCGGGTCGATCCGGAGTACGCCGGGGTGTGGCGCAGGCAGGAGGAGCGCGGCGGCGTGCGGGTGCACCGGCGGCGGCACACGGTGCCGGCGCGGCAGAGCGCTTTGCGCCGGGCGGTGTTCGAGGCCTCCGTGCTCGGGCACGGGCTGGCGGCGCCGCCGTCGATGGGGCGGCCCGATGCGGTGGTGGCCCAGCTGCCGAGTCTCGCGGGCGGGGTGCTGGGGGCGCGGCTGGCCCGGCGGTACGGGGTGCCGTACGTCCCGGTCGTGCAGGACCTGATGGGCGCGGCGGCGGCGCAGAGCGGGATCAGGGGCGGGCGGAGGGTGGCCTCGCTGGCCGGCGCCGCGGAGGCGTTCGCGCTGCGGCGGGCGGCGCTCGTGGGCGTCATCCACGAGAGCTTCGTGCCGAAGGTCGTGGCGCTGGGGGTGCCGGAGGGGCGGATCAGGGTGGTGCCCAACTGGTCGCACGTGCCCGCCCCTTCGCTGCCGCGCGCGCGGTCGCGGGAGCGGCTGGGCTGGCCGCCGGGGCGGACGGTGCTGCTGCACTGCGGCAACATGGGCCTCAAGCAGGGTCTTGAGGTGCTGGTCGAGGCCGCCCGGCTGGATCCGGCGCTGCTGGTCGTCCTCATGGGCGACGGCAGCCAGCGCGAGCGGTTACGGGAGCTGGCGGGCGCGCTGCCCAACCTGCTTTTCGAACCGCCCGCCGCGGAGGCGGACTTCCCCGACGTGCTGGCCGCCGCCGACGTGCTGGCCGTCACGCAGCGGGCCTCGGTGCTGGACATGAGCGTGCCGTCCAAACTGACCTCGTACTTCGCTGCGGGCCGCCCGGTCGTCGCCTCGGTCGCCGCGGGGGGCGGCACGGCCCGGGAGGTCGAGCGGTCCGGCGCCGGGGTCCTCGTGCCGCCGGAGGATCCGCGCGGCCTGCTGGACGCGGTGCGCGCGCTGGCCGATGATCCTGGCAGGGCCGACGCGCTGGGCGCGCAGGGCCCGGTGTACGTCCGCGAGCGCCTCAGCCGCGCCGCGGGCCTGGCCCGGATGGACGCGCTGCTCGCTGAGGCGCTGGACGGCGGAGGGGCGGAGGAGCCGGTGACCGGCGTGACGCACGGAGCGGCCCCGGTGGCCGGGGCGTACGGCCGGGGCGCGGACCGCGCCGCCGGCGGCCCGGCGGCGGGCGGGACGTACCGTCCCGGCAGCGGCGAGGCGGACGGCGAAGGGACGCGGGGGCAGTGACCGACGTGACGCGCACCGAGGCGCAGCCCGACGAAGGCGACCTGCTGCGCGACCAGTTCCGCCAGTTACTCCGCTACCGGACGCTGCTCGTCGCGGGCGTGCTCGCCGGGCTGCTGGGCGGCGCCTTCCTCGCCTACAGCGGCGCGGATTCGTACACCGCCACCAGCGAGGTGATGGTCCGGGCCGCGACCGAGGACCCCTTCGCGAGCGGCGCGACGGCCGACAAGAACATCAACATCGGCACCGAGCGGCAGACCGCCCTCAGCAGCACCGTCGCGGACGCCGCCGCGCGGACCGCGGGCGCCCCCGTCGCCGCGATGGCGCACTGCCTCCAGGTGACCAACCCGCCCAACACCCTCGTCCTGCGCTTCACGTGCACGACCACCTCCGCGCAGCGCGCAGCGGACTGGGTGAACGCCTTCACCAAGGCCTATCTCGACGACCGGCAGGCGCAGACGAAGGCCACCATCGCGCGCATGGTGGACAGTTACCAGGCGCAGCTCGACCCGATCGTCGTCCAGCGCAACGGCCTGCTGGACCAGATCGCGCAGGCCAAGAGCAGCCAGATCGCCGGCACCCTCGTCTCCGCGCAGACCAGCCTGCTCGGCCGGATCACCGAACTCAACGCCGACATCAGCGGGTTGCGCGCCCTCGACACCACGCCCGGCGTCGTCATCAAGCCGGGCGTCGCGCCGGGCGCGCCCTCCGGGCCCGGGCTGCCGACGATGCTCGGCCTGGGCGGCGCGGTCGGTGTCGCGCTGGGCCTGCTCGGCGCCTGGGTGCGGCTGGTCTTCGACCCGACCGTGCGCAGCGACGCCGAGGTCACGCGTGCGCTCGGCGCCCCCGTGCTCGGCACGCTGCCGCGGCGGCGGCGCCGGGACGCCGCCCGCGCGGCGGCCGAGGACGGCGCGCCCGGCCTGCTGGCCGGCGGCCGCGGCGACATGCGGCTCGCCGAGGAGTACCGGGCGGTGGCCTTCCGGCTCACCCACGACAGGCGCTTCGCCGACCGCCGCAGGCTGCTCGTCGTCGCCCCGCGCGGCAGCGGCGACACCCCGGCCGCGGTGGCCGCCAACCTCTCCGCGTCCTTCGCGGAGATGGGCATGGAGGTGCTGCTCGTCGAGGCCGATCTGCGCGCGCCCTCCCTCGCGGCGCGGCTGCGCACGGTCGACGGTGTCCGGCCCGGCTGGGCCCGGACGCCCGCACCGGGCGAGGGTGGCTGGCCCGCGGGGCTCCAGGTGCCCATCGACGCCGGGGAGTCGGGCTCCTTCGACCTCGTGCCCGGCCGCCGGGTGCGCAACGTCGCCCGCGCGCTGACCTCCTCGCCCGCCGGGCGGCTCTTCGCCGAGGCGGACGAGCCCGGTTCGGCGGTCGTCGTCCTCGCGCCGCCCGTGCTCACGTACGCCGACGCCGTCGCGCTCGCCGGGCGTGTGGAGGGCGTCGTCGTGGTGTGCGACCCGCGCGCGGTGCACCGGGCGGACCTGGAGCGCGTCCACGAGCTGATCGACGCGGCCGGCGCGCACGTCCTCGGTGTCGTCCTGCACTCCGCCGAGCCCGGCACCCGCCGCCGCCTGAGCCTGCGCCGCACGCCCCGCGCCGACGTGCCCGCCGCCCGCCGCGACCCCGACCGCCCGGGGACGGCCCCCACCGCGGAGCGCCACCCGGTCCCTTGAGCGGCCCCGACCCGCGGCTCACCCCCGCGCCCCCCGGGGCCGTCCCCCAGCCTGCGCCGCACGCCGGCGCGTCCGGACCGGACGGCGGCCGCGGCCCCGCCGCGCCGCGGGACGCGTACGGCGACCCGTACGGGACGGACGTCCCGCCGCCGGGCGGGGAGCCCGCAGGCCCGTACGAACCGCCTCCCGGCGACCTGTACGGCGACCCCTACGGCCTCCCCGCCCCCGCACCCCAGGACGCCCCCGGCGGCCCCCCGGCGGCCGCCGCCCCGGGCCCCGGGGCCAGGGCCGCGATCGCCGCCTCCGTCGCCGACCAGGGTGTCGCCGCGTTCACCAACATCGTGGTGCTCGTCGTCGCCGCCCGGCTGTCGAGTGCCGCGGGCTTCGCGGTCTTCTCGATGGTCTACATGGTCTTCACCGTCCTGCTGGGCGTCGGCGTCAGCTACGTCGGCCAGGCGCTGGTGCTGGAGCGCGGCACCGACCGGGTGCGGGCCGCGTGCCGCTCCGCGGCGGCCTTCACGGCGCTCGCCTCGACCGTGACCGGCCTCGTCATGGCCGCGGTCTTCGGCCTCGTGGGGCACGGCGGTACGGCCCGGGGGCTGGCCGTGCTCGGGCTCGTACTGCCCGTCGTGCTGACACAGGACGGGCTGCGCTACTGCTTCTCCGCGCTGCGGCTGCCGCACTTCGCCCTGGCGGGGGACACCGTGCGGCTGCTCGCCGCCGTCCCCGCGCTCGCCGTGCAGCCGGACGGTGCCGGGCCCGAACGGCTCGTCGCCGTCTGGGGGCTGTCGGCGCTGCCGGCGCTGCTGGTGGCCTGGGCGCTGCTGCGGCCGCGGGTGCGGGGCGCGGCCCTGGACGTCGGGCGGTACCTGCGGCGCGGGCACCTCGGGCGGCGCTTCGTCGTCGAGTTCGGTGTCGGCAACGCCACCAGCCAGCTCGCCGTCGTCGGGCTGGGGCTGTTCGCGGCGCCGCTCGCGGTGGGGGCGCTGCGCGGGGCGACGACGCTCTTCGGGCCGATGAACGTGCTGTTCAACTCCGCGACCGCCTTCGGCCCGCCGCTGCTGAACCGGGTGCGCGGCGCGGCGGCCAAGGTGCGTGTGACCGCCGTGCTGGCGTGCGCGCTCGCCGCCGTGGCGGGGCTGTGGACGCTCGTGCTGACGGTGCTGCCCGCCCGCGCCGGGCACCAGCTCCTCGGCGCGACGTGGGAGCCGGCGTCGGCGCTGCTGGCAGCCTCCGGCAGTCAGTACGCGGCCATCGCCCTCGGCACGAGCGCGCTGCTCACCCTGCGGGTGCTCCAGCCGAAGGCGACGCTGCCGATCCAGGTGGTCTTCTCGCTCGCCTCCGTCGCCTGCATGCTCGCCGGTTACCGGCTCGACGGGGTGTACGGGGCGGCGTGGGGGCTGTGCGTGGGCTCGGTGCTCAAGGCGGCGGCCCTGTGGCGGCGGATCGCGGTGCTGCGCCGCGGCCCGGGTCCCGCGCGGGACGACGCGGACGGGGCGGGGGACGCGGGGGACGGTGTCCTCACCGCAGGATCCTCCGGCGGTCCTGGCTGAAGGTCGTCACCAGCGCCAGGCACAGCGCGCCGATCGCGATCCGGCCCGCCGCCTGGAGCAGCGGCCCGCGCAGCAGGATGAAGGAGTAGCCGCACACCAGCGGGATCACGACGGCCGCGACCGTGCCGGGCCTGCCGTCCTCCTGGGTGCGCTGCGCGTAGCGGCGGTCGGCGCGCGCGGCCGCGTAGCCGATCGCGAGGAAGCCCGCGGTCATGCCCACCGGGCCGAAGTCCAGCCACAGTTCGGCCCACAGCGGGGAGGACAGGTTGGTGTTGGTCATGCCCATCCACTGCCCGACGCGCACCCCGGAGTCGACCGGCTTGCCGTGCCACACCGAGCGCGGCACGAAGAAGAAGACGTCGGCGGCGAGCTGGCGGCCGTCGGTGTGCCCGGCGCCGGAGTGCACGTAGGTCAGGGTGTTGGCGAACATCCCGACCTGGTCGTAGTCCTTGACCGTGAGCGGCTCCAGCACCGACGTGGACTCGACCGGGTGGTAGCCGCCGGAGTCGTAGCGGAAGCGGTCGAGGAAGGGGAAGAGCAGCAGCGCGGCGACCACGCCGGTGACCAGGGCCGTCCGGTACATCACCGGGCTGCGCGGGAAGGCGGTGAACAGCAGCGCGAAGGCGACTGTCAGGAACCAGTAACGCGGGTTGGAGAAAGGGTTGTTGACGATCGCGTTGAGCACCACCAGGCCGGCCGTCGCGGTGATCGCGGGCAGGCTGCGGCGGGCCGCGCGCGAGGTGATGAGCCACCGGGTGAGGAAGAGCAGCGCGAGCAGCGCGGGCACGGTGCCGAAGCCGCGGACGAAGGCCGAACCGACGTGGCTCTGCCCGCCGTCGCCCCCGAGGCCGCCCGCCTGCACGGACTCGCTGATCGCCTGCCTGCTGTCGAAGAAGACGGCGGGGCCGCCGAGTCTGACGATCGAGTACACCCCGCCGGCGTACGCGACCGCGACCAGCACCCACAGCCGCCGCCGGGACACCTGGGCGACCGCCCGCCGCCCGGCCGCCCGCGCCGCCGGGCGGTGCCGCGCCAGCAGCGCCCCGACGTCGAAGGCGGCGCAGCCTGCGATGACCAGCGCGAGCGCGGCCGTGGTGTCCCCGCGCGGCCCGACGACCGGCGTCGGGACCTGCCCGACGACCTCCTGCGTGAGCGGCGCGACGCCCATCGCGACGTACACGAACAGCCAGAAAGCCCCCTGCACGAGCCGCCTTCGCCGTGCCAGCACCATCGCGGCGAGCCGCCCGCCCGCGTACACGGTGAGCGTCAGCTGCAGCCAGTACGCCCCGTCCCGCGGCCCGCCGGCGCCCGGCTGCGCGGTGACGTACCCCGGCAGGAAGCCGGCGAGCGCGACGACCAGCGGCACCGCGAGCGCCCGCGACAGCGCGGCCCGCGGCACGGACGCCGACGGCGGGATCCCGTGCCCCGCCCGCGCGTCCACGGCCATCCGCCCACCCCCTGGGGCGAGTTTACGGCCCGGAGCCCCTCCGTCGCGGGCCGTTGCGGAGGGCGGCGGGCCGGGTGGGCGCCAATCCGCCCATAACGGGGCGGTACGCGCCGGGCCGCGGGTAGGCTGCCGTCATCGCCGGGAGGGGCGCCGGGCGTGCCCGGCGGAGGGGGGACGGGGACGTGCGGGTCTTACACGTGGTGACACTGCACACGCCGACGAACGACTTCGGCGGGCCCACCCGCGTCGCCCTCAACCTCAGCAGGGGCCTGCGCGGCAAGGGGGTCGACGCGCGGATCGCGACGCTGGGGGACGGGTTCACCGGCCCGCTGCCCGGAGAGGTGGAGGGCGTGCCCTCGTTCGTGCGGCAGGCCCGGCACGTGCTGCCCGCGTTCGAGGTCAGCGGGATCACCTCGGGGGCGCTGCTCGCGCGGGCGCGCCGGATGGTGAAGGGCGCCGACGTCGTCCACGTGCACCTCATGCGGGACCTGCTCACGCTGCCCTTCGCGCTCGTCGCGCTGGAGACGGGCACCCCGCTGGTGGTGCAGACGCACGGCATGATCGACCCCACGGACAAGCTGTTCGCGAAGGCGGTGGACGCGCTCGGCACGAAGCGGGTGCTGCGCCGCGCGGACGCGATCCTGCACCTGACGGACACCGAGCGCGACGGCGTCCAGGCGGTGGTGCCGTCGACCCCGCTGCGGACCTTCCGGCGGCTGGTCAACGGCGTCGTGCCGCAGGAGATGCGCCCGCCGCGCGGCGACCGGCCGCCCACGGTGCTCTACTGCGCGCGCGTGCAGGAGCGTAAACGGCCCGAGGACTTCGTCCGCGCCATGCCCTACGTGCTCGCCCGGCACCCGGACGCCCGCTTCGTGCTGGCCGGGCCGGACACCGGCCGGCTCACCGCGCCCCTGCGGGCGCTGGCGGACGGGCTGGGCGTGGGGCACGCGCTGGAGTGCCCGGGGCCGCTCGGGCACGACGCGGTGCTTGCGGCGCTGCGGGCGGCGGACGTGTACGTACTGCCCTCCGTCGTCGAGCCGTTCGCCGTGTCGGTGCTGGAGGCGATGTCGGTGGGGCTGCCGGTCGTGGTCGCCCGCACCGGCGGGCTGTCGCCGGACGTGGCGGCCGCGGGTGCGGGCCGGGTCACCGACAGCCGGCCGGACGCCGACAACGGCGAGCCGGTCGGCCGGGCGGTGCTGGAACTGCTGGAGCCCGAGGCCAACGAGCGGGCGTCGCAGGCCGCGTGGCGGCTGGTCCACGACCGCTTCTCCCTCGACGCGGTCGTGGACACCCTGCTCGGCGTCTACGGCGACGTCACGTCCGGTCGCCCGGCTGCCGCCCGGCGGCGCGCAGTTCACGCGCCTTGAGGCCGATCTGCCAGCGGTAGAAGCTCATGGCGAGCGCGTAGTCCAGGCCCGCCCGGCCGTCCAGGAAACCCCGCCGGCAGACGTAGGCGTAGCCGAAGGACACCAGCGGTTTCAGCGGCACCCTGTGGAAGAGCTGCCCCTGCCGCGTCTTGACCCGGCGGATGCGCTCCTTGACCTCCGGGTGGAGTTCGAGCCACGCCTCCCAGTCCGAGTAGCGGTTGTGCCGCTCGAACCAGGTGCGGACGGGGTCCAGGTCCTCGTGCTCGATGGGGGAGCGCAGCCGGGCCGCCGACTGCGCGACGGGCTGGTAGTGGCCCTCCTGCTCGCCCATACCGGGCGCGCCGAGGTCGCCGACCTCGGGGAAGCGGCAGCGGGTGCGGTCCATGAGGGCGCGCTTGACGATGGTGTGGCCGTGCCGCAGCCGCCGCCCGGCGAACCAGTAGCCGAGCGGGATGTCGAAGGCGGCCACGGACGGCGGGCCCGCGGCGAACACCGACCGCAGCTCACCGAGGAGTTCGGGGCTCGGTGTCTCGTCGCCGTCCAGGAAGAGCACCCACGGGATGTCCGGGCGCACATGGTCCAGGCACCACTGCTTCTTCTTCGGGTAGCGCCCGTCCCACGTGTAGAGCACGGTCTCGGCACCGAGCCCGGCGGCGATCGCGCACGTGCCGTCGGTGCTGTGCGAGTCGACGACCACGACGGCCCGCACGTGGCCGACGACCGAGGAGACCGTACGGGCGATGTTCTCCGCCTCGTTCTTCGTCGGTATGACGACGACGAGCGGCAGCGTGTCCAGTGCGTCCAACGGTGACGTCAGCTCCCTGCGGTGGCCAGCCAGGCGTAGCACCCGCTGGAGGTGATGCCGCGCGCGGCGGCCGGGACGGTGAGAGCGGCGGGGCGGTCGGCTCCGGTGCCGCGGCCCGAGGCGAGCACGGCGCCGTTCGCCCCGGTGGCCCGCCACGTGCAGGACGCCGAGGGGTGCGGCGCCCGGTAGCCGCCGGGCACGACGACCGCGCCGGGGACGGCCTTCGGGCCGACCGTGAAGGTGCCGTCGCCGAAGCCGCGGCGGGCCGCGTCGAGGACGCCGCGCTGCTCCGGGCACAGGCCCGTGACGGCCGCGGTGGCGCCGTCCAGCGAGATGTCGCCGGAGAGGATCGCGCTCGCGGAAGCGTCCTCGTCGATCGCCGACGTGCGCGTCAGCCGCTCGCAGATCTCCTGGCCGCCCTCCAGCACCGCGACCGGGTCCGTGCCGCGCGGCACCCGCCCGGACAGGTACTTCCTCTGCTGCGCCGTGAAGCTGCCGCCGCCCGGCGGCGTGAGCTGGGCGTCGGGCACCTTCGGCGGGCCGGCGGACGGGTCCGGCCGCGTGGTGCCGGAGGCGCCCGGCGGGGTCGCGGTGCCGCCCGGGGACGTACGGGCGGTGCCCGCGGTGTCGGGCCCGGCGGGCCTCGCGCCGTCCTTCGTGCCGTCCGGCCCGGCCCCGCCCGAGCCGCAGCCGCCGAGCAGCAGCGCTGCCGCCGCCGCCAGGGCGGCGGCGGCGGCAGCGCGGTGGCCGTGGCCGCGGGTCACCCGGCGGTCCCGAGGGCGTAGTGCCGGGCGATCTGCGCGGGCGTGAGCACCGCCGGGTAGACGGCGGTCTCGTCGATGGAGCCCGCGAAGTAGGAGCTGGCCGGCGCGGAGGGCCAGCCGCCGAGGCTGTCGTAGCCGACGTGCCAGTAGCCGGGGTAGTCCTGGCTGGTGGTGACGGAGGGGTCGGCGGCCCGCAGCACGCCGTCGACGTACAGCTTCATCCCGTCCGCGCCCTGCGTGGCCACCATGTGGTGCCAGGCGCCGTCGTTGTAGGCCGCCGGGGTGGTGACGGTGCGGGTCGTGCCGGTGTAGGCGCCGAAGATCAGCGTGCCGTTGTCGGTCATGTAGACATGCTTGTCGTAATTGCCGCTCGGGTGGGTGGAATTGGAGCCGAAGCCCATGATCTTCCCGCCGCTGGTGGTCGTCGTCCGGAACCACGTCTCGATGCTGTACTGCGCCGGGGTCGGGTGCAGCCGGTCGCTGTAGGTCCACTGCGAGGAGCCGTTGAAGGTGTAGGCCCTGGAGCCCGGCACCGCGCCCGGCGTCACGCCGTGCACCGGGCCGCCGACGCTGATGCCGCTGTCGTCGCCGTCCGAGGAGTCGGCGTTGTAGGAGCCGGAGGCGGCGTCGTCACGCCAGTACAGGGTGGCCCCGTCGGCGAGGACCTGCGAGGGGTACGCCTCCGCCGTGGCGGGCACGGTGGCCGATGCGTTGGGGGACAGGGCGCTGGTGTTGACGCCGTCGCTCGCCGAGACCCGGTAGGTGTACTTCACGCCCGGGGTGACGTCGGTGTCGGTGTACGTGAGCTGCGGGCGCACCCACGGCAGCGAGGAGCCGGTCACGGTGTAGACGGGCGTGGCGGCGCCGTTGCGGTAGACGCGGTAGGTGAGCAGCCCGTCGTCGTTGTCGGTGCTGGACTGCCAGCTGACCTTCACCGCGCCGGGCGCGATGCTCGTCACGGACGTCTGCGGCAGCGTCGGGGCGCCGGTGTCGGGGCCGCTCGCGAAGCGCGTGAGGCCCTGCTGCGCCACGCCGTTGACGGTCGTGAACTCACCGCCCACCCACAGGTAGTCGGTGCCCCCGGCCGGGGCGAGCGCCATGACCCGCGGGCCGATCTTCTCGCCGATGCCGTCGTTGGTGTCGGGGAACCACGACAGCAGGTGCGGGTCGTCCACGGATTCGGCGAGCAGGTGCTTGCGCACCGAGTCGGGGTACTCGCCCATGCTGGAGCAGTCGTGTGCGTGGCTGCCGCTGTAGAGGACGGTCCGGTGGACGGCCAGCGACTGCGTGGCGCCCAGGCAGTTGTCCCGCCAGACCTGCGAGAAGTCGGTGAGGCTGAAGCGGATCCGGCCGTCGAACACCCCGCCGCCGGTGCCCTCGTTGGCGGTGTAGAAGCTGTTGCTCGCGGCGTCCATCACGATGTCCTTGGTCACCGAGGTCGCGTCGATGAAGCCGGTCGGATACGCCTTCACCAGTGCCCCGGTCGCGGTGTCGACGACGGCCAGCGAGTGCGAGTTCACCCCGTCCACGGTGTTGAAGTCGCCGCCCAGGACGGCGTCCTGGCCGTCCGGGGTGAGGGCGAGCGCGCGGGCGGGGTTGTCGGCGTCGGGGGCCCAGGGCAGCAGCGCGCCCGCCGTGCTGACGGCCGCGTAGCGGCCGCGGTGCTGGCCGCCCACCGAGGTGACGTCGCCGCCGAAGTAGACGGTGTCGGCCGTGGCCTGGATGGTGCGTACGGTGCCCGCGACGGCCGGGTGGAAGGTGCTGCCGACCTCGCAGGTGGTGAGGTCGATCGCGGCGAGGCTGCTCACGCCGACCCCGTTGACCTGCCCGAAGAAGCCGCCCGCGTAGAGGGTGCGGCCGTCCGGCGACACCGCGAGGGCGCGCACGGTGGCGTTGCCGGAGCCGACGGTGAAGTTCAGCCGGCAGCCCGTGGGCAGTCCGGTCGCGGCGTCGAAGGCGGCGAAGTTCGCCACCGCCGTCTCGCCGGTGCCCGCCGCCGCGCCGGACGGGCGGATCGCGGAGAAGGTGCCCGCGGTGTAGACGATGCCGTTCGCCTGGGCCATGGCCCACACGACGCCGTTGGTCTGGTAGGTGGCGAGGCTGTCCGCCGTGAGCGCGACGGGCGCCTGGAGCGCGGCCGCGGGCGGTGCCCCCGGGATCGCCCCCAGCGCCGCCGCCGCCAGCGCCAGCACGCCGGTCAGTGCCGACCGTTTACGCATGTGTCCCCCGGTCCCCTGAAGGTGCGGCGGCCGCGGCCGGCCGTCGCGGTCCTGGGCAGAGTAGGGCGCTCCGCCCTCCCCGTTCCTGCTTTTTGCCGAAACCGGCGGACGTAACGAGACGATGTCCGACATCGGCGCATGTGTCGCCCCCGGGCGGCCGTACGGCCTACGCCCGTTGCGGTGCGCCGCCGAGCCGCTCACCGGTCGATCCGTACCGTCGCGCCCGCGAGCTGGTCGGCCACCTGGCGGATGTCCGCCTCGACCATGATCTCGGCGAGCTCCGCGACACCCACCCGCGGCTGCCAGCCCAGCAGCTCGCGGGCCTTGCTCGCGTCGCCGATCAGCGCGTCGACCTCGCTGGGGCGTTCGTACTTCGGGTCGTAGCGCACGTACCGCGACCAGTCGAGGCCGGCGTGCGCGAACGCCGTCTCCACGAACTGCCGCACGGACGCGGCCTCACCGGTCGCCACCACGTAGTCGTCGGGCTCGTCGCGCTGCAGCATCCGCCACATCGCCTCGACGTACTCCGGGGCGTAGCCCCAGTCGCGCACCGCGTCCAGGTTGCCGAGGTACAGCCGGTCCTGGAGCCCCGCCTTGATCCGGGCGACCGCCCGGGTGATCTTGCGGGTCACGAAGGTCTCCCCGCGGCGCGGCGACTCGTGGTTGAAGAGGATCCCGTTGACCGCGTACATCCCGTACGCCTCGCGGTAGTTGACCGTCGACCAGTAGCCGAAGACCTTCGCGCAGCCGTACGGGCTGCGCGGGTGGAAGGGTGTGCGCTCGTTCTGCGGCGGGGGAGCGGCGCCGAACATCTCCGACGACGAGGCCTGGTAGACCCGCGCCCCGCTGCCGCTGGCGCGCACCGCCTCCAGCAGCCGCAGCGCCGACAGGCCCGTCACGTCGCCGGTGTACAGCGGGGCGTCGAAGGACACCCGCACGTGCGACTGCGCACCCAGGTTGTAGATCTCGTCCGGCCGCACCTCCCGCAGCAGGTTGACGAGCGCCACCCCGTCGGTGAGGTCCGCGTGGTGCAGCACGAACGTGCGGCGCGGGACCTGCGGGTCCTGGTAGATGTGGTCGATGCGCTCGGTGTTGAACGTCGACGAGCGGCGCACGATGCCGTGCACCGTGTAGCCCTTGGCGAGCAGCAGTTCGGCCAGGTAGGAGCCGTCCTGCCCGGTCACGCCGGTGATGAGCGCGGTCTTGCCCACGCGGTCCCCCAGTGGTGGTCGTGGTCGGCCGGAAAAGCGCGGTCTCCCGCGCGGCATACGGAAACGGCACCCGGAAGGGTGAAGTGCGCTGTCACACTGCGGTTCATGACGGCACGGGCGGACAAAGCGGCGGATACGGCGGCGGGTTCGGCGGTCCGGGCCGCCCCGGCGGGAGCGCGGTCACTGCTCCCGGTCCGGGCCAGGGTCTTCGTCGCGGGCCACCGCGGCCTCGTCGGCTCGGCGGTCGCCCGCCGGCTGGCCGCCGAGGGCCACGAGGTCCTGGCCCGCGACCGATCCGCACTGGACCTGCGGGACGCCGCCGCCACCGCCGCGTGGCTGCGCGCGGTCCGCCCCGACGCGGTCGTGCTGGCCGCCGCCCGGGTCGGGGGGATCATGGCCAACGCGACCTACCCCGTGCAGTTCCTCGAGGACAACCTGCGCATCCAGCTCAGCGTCGTCGCGGGCGCGCACGCCGCCGGAGTGCCGCGGCTGCTCTTCCTCGGCTCCTCCTGCATCTACCCGCGGCTGGCCCCGCAGCCCATCCGCGAGGACGCGCTGCTCACCGGCCCGCTGGAGCCCACCAACGAGGCCTACGCCCTCGCGAAGATCGCCGGCATCGTCCAGATCCAGTCCTACCGGCGGCAGTACGGCGCCGCCTACATCTCCGCGATGCCCACCAACCTCTACGGGCCCGGCGACAACTTCGACCTGGAGACCTCGCACGTCCTGCCCGCGCTGATCCGCCGCTTCCACGAGGCCGCCCGCGACGGCGCCCCCGAGGTGACGCTGTGGGGCAGCGGCACCCCGCGCCGCGAGTTCCTGCACGTCGACGACCTCGCCGCCGCCTGCACCCTGCTGCTGCGCACGTACGACGCCGACGAGCCGGTCAACGTCGGCTGCGGCAGCGACCTCGCCGTACGCGAACTCGCCGAGACCGTACGGGATGTGGTCGGCTACCGCGGGCGGATCGGCTGGGACACCGCGAGACCGGACGGCACACCGCGCAAACTCCTCGACGTCTCCCGGCTGTTCGCCCTCGGCTGGCGCCCGCGGATCGGGCTGCGCGAGGGGATCGCGGCCGTCTACGAGCAGTGGCGCGCGGGGGCGGAGGCGGCCCGGGCCCCCGGTCCCGGGCCGGACCCGGGGGCCGGTGAGGTGGCGGCGGCCCACTAGTACGCCCCGCGCCCGTCGACCACGGCCCGCAGCGTGCGGGTCATGACCTCCAGATCGCCCGCCAGCGACCAGTTGTCCACGTACCGCAGGTCCAGCGCGAGCGTCTCGTCCCACGACAGGTCCGAGCGCCCGCTGACCTGCCACAGCCCGGTGATGCCCGGCTTGACCGCGAGCCGCCGCAGCGCGATCTCGTCGTAGCGGTCCACCTCCTCGGGCAGCGGCGGGCGCGGCCCGACGAGCGACATCTCCCCACGCAGCACGTTGAGCAGCTGCGGCAGCTCGTCCAGCGAGGAGCGCCGCAGGAAGCGGCCCACGGGCGTGACCCGCGGGTCGCGGCGCATCTTGAACATCGGGCCGTCGTGCTCGTTGGCGCCACTGCGCTCCAGCTCCGCCCGGCGGTCCTCGGCGTCGACCACCATCGTGCGGAACTTCCACATCAGGAACGGCGTCCGGTGCCGTCCGCAGCGCACCTGCCGGTGGAAGGCCGGGCCGCGCGACGTGACCTTGACCAGCGCCGCCAGCGCGCAGAACAGCGGTGCCAGGACCAGCAGCCCGAGCGCGGCCCCGGCGCGGTCCAGCGCCGACTTCAGCCGCAGCTGCACCCCGTCCCGCACCGGCGGCGCGATGTGCAGCAGCACCAGGCCCGCCGGGTCGTCCAGCCGCACCCGGCGCACCTGCACGTCCACCAGCCCCGGCGCCAGCGCCACCGGCAGCCCCGCGTCGTGCAGGCACCACGACAGGCGGCGTAATCGCTCCGCCGGCATCCGCGGCCCCGGCGCCACCAGCACCAGCTGCGCGCGCGTCTCGCGGGCCGCCCGCAGCACCGCCCGCGCGTCCTGCTCCGGCCCGCCCGCCTCCGGCAGGCCGAGCCGCCCCGCGACCGGCGCGCCGCACGCCAGCCGCCTGCCGCCCACCGGCAGCACGCCCACGACGGCGTACGGGTGCCCCGTCCGGGCCCCCAGATGCGCCACCGCGTGATCCACGGCGCCCGGCTCGCCCACCACCAGCACCGGGCGCACCGCGTGCGCCCTGCGCCGCGCGGCGCGCAGCCGGTGGTACGTCAGCCGGCGGCACAGCGCCGTGAGCACCGGCGTCCACACGAGGCCGGAGAACGCCGCCGACGGCCCGGCCGCGGCGCCGGACACCGCCCGCAGCACCGTCAGCACCCCGAGCAGCAGCAGCCAGTCCGCGACCGTCTGCGCCCCGCCCCGGGTCTCGCCGAACGTGTCCGGGGCGTATCGCCGCCGGGACGCCCGCACCGCGGGCCACGCCAGCGCCGCCGCGAGACCCCACGCGAGGGCGTGCGGCGCCCCGGAGGCGTGCAGGGCCAGCGCCGCGGGCACGCCGGCGCCGGCCGCGTCCACGGCCAGGTTCGCCGTGCACCACGCGGCCTTGCCGCCGCCGTGCCGTGCCGCCGCCGCTGCCGCCGTACGTCCGGCCGCAGCAGCGCGCGCGGCAGCGCCACCGGGCCGCCGTGCGTACGGCGGCACCGGCGGGGCCAACGCACCGGGGAGCGCGGGCCGCGCTCCCCAGGTGGGCGGAGTGTCCTTCCGCCCCGTTCCTCGCTCACGTGCAACGGGCTCGGATATGGCCGACTGTGACTCGACACGCCGCATGTACCCCCCAGGCACCTCGCGACTCGACGTCTTCCACTTCCCCATGTGGTGTCCCGCCGTGCTCCCAGGAACGCTAGGCCAACGAGCGGCCCTTCCGCCGTGGTTTACACATATTCGAGCTGATGTTCCCTGAGTGTTGGCGTACCCGTGGCGCCCGGGCGGTCACCTGGTGTAAGGGGCACGTGACAAGGGTGTACGCCCCTTACAGTTGGGGCTTGTGCCTACCGTGCCCCTCCCCGACGACCTGCGTGCGGCCCTCGCCGACCGGTTGCGGTCCACCGCCCCGACCAGCGCGTCCGCCCAGGTCGAGCGGCTGATGGACAGCTACCGCGGCCCCACGCCCACCGCCGCGCCCGTGCTGAGGGACGCGGCCGACGTCGCCGCCTACGCCGCGTACCGGATGCCGGCCACCTACGCCGCCGTCCGCACCGCCCTCGACGCGTTCCGCTTGCGGTCCGGCGACTGGGCCCCGCGCACCCACCTCGACCTCGGCGGCGGCACCGGCGCGGCCACCTGGGCGGTGGCCGACGCCTGGCCGGGGGCCGGCCACACCAGCACCGTCCTCGACTGGTCGCAGCCCGCCCTCGACCTCGGCGCCGACCTCGCCCGCGCCGCCCGCACCCCCGCCGTCCGCACCGCCGTGTGGCAGCGCCGCCCCCTCGGCGGCGCGTCCGGCCTCCCGGCCACCGACCTCGTGACCGTCTCCTACGTCCTGGGCGAGCTCACCCCCGCCGACCGCGCGTCCCTCGTCGACGCCGCCCTCGCCGCCGCGCAGTCGGCCGTCGTCGTCGTCGAACCCGGCACCCCCGACGGGTACGCGCGCGTGCTCGCCGCCCGCGACCGGCTGATCGCGGCCGGGCTGCACGTCCTCGCGCCCTGCCCGCACGACGGGCCCTGCCCCGTCACCGGCACGGACTGGTGCCACTTCGCGGCGCGCGTGCAGCGCACCGCGCTGCACCGGCAGGTCAAGGGCGCGACACTGCCCTACGAGGACGAGAAGTTCAGCTACGTCGCCGCCGCGCGTTTCCCCGCCGCCCCGGCGGAGGCACGGGTGGTGCGCCACCCGCAGATCCGCAAGGGGCTCGTCCTCCTGGACCTCTGCGTCACCCCTCCGGGACTGGAGAAGGCCACGGTGAGCAAGCGCCACGGCCCCCTCTACCGCGCGGCCCGCGACACGGAGTGGGGCGACGCGTGGCCCCCTCCCGCCTAGGGCGTGTCCGCAAAGTCCCGCCTGGCAGACGGCGCCTGGCACGCACGCTCGCTACGTTGTCGGGCTCGTCCGAGTAGGCCCACTACGAGGACGACCCTCCGCCTTGCGGTCGCACGCACCAGACACCGTCTGCCCCGCCCTCCGGGCGGACGACGGGACTTTGCGGACACGCCCTAGGGCGTCTCTGACACATCCCGTCTGCCCGGCGGGAATCGCGCGGCCGCCGGCTCAGAGCCAGCCGATGCGGCGGAAGACGCGGAAGACGACGGCGGAAAGGACCAGGGTCACCCCGAGCATCAGGGGGTAGCCGAAGGTCCACCGCAGCTCGGGCATGTGCTCGAAGTTCATGCCGTAGAAGCCGGCGATCATCGTCGGGATGGCCAGGATGGCGGCTCCCGCGGAGATGCGGCGCATGTCGACGTTCTGCTGGACGGCGAGCTGGCTGAGGTTGGCGGACAGGAGGCCGTCGAGGAGTTCGCTGTTGGCGACGAGGCGCTCGCGGACGTGGGAGAGGTGGTCGGAGACGTCGCGGAAGTAGCGGCGCATCTCCGTGTCCAGGAGGCCGTCCGCGCCCTCGGTGAGGCGTTCCAGCGGGCGGGCGAGCGGCAGGACGGCGTGCTTGAACTCGATCATCTCGCGCTTGAGCTGGTAGATGCGCTCGGCGTCGTCGACGCGGACGGACGAGAAGACGTCCGTCTCCAGGGTCTCGACGTCCAGTTCGACCGCGTCGGCGACGTCGAGGTAGTCGTCGGTGACCTGGTCGGTGATGGCGTGCAGGACGGCCGCGGGGCCGTGCGCGAGCATGTCCGGGCGGGCCTCCAGGGCGCGGCGGACACGGGAGAGGCCGGGGGCGCTGCCGTGCCGGACGACCACCACGAAGTCCTGGCCCATGAACACCATCACCTCGCCGGTGTCGACGACCTCGCTGGTGGCGGTCAGCTTCTCGTGCTCGACGAAGACGATGGTCTTGAGGACCAGGAAGAGCGTGTCGCCGTAGCGCTCCAGCTTGGGCCGCTGGTGGGCCTTCACCGCGTCCTCGACCGCCAGCGGGTGCAGCCCGAAGACCTCGGCGATCTCCGCGATGTGCTCGGCCTCCGGCTCGTGCAGCCCTATCCAGGCGAAGCCGCCGCGCTTGCGGGCCTCCTCCAGCGCCTGCTGCGGCGGCAGGGAGGCGGCCCGGCAGCCGTCCTCGTAGACGGCGCAGTCCACCACGACGTCCGCGGTGCAGCGGCGCTGCTCGGGCACGGCCTCGGCGCCCTCCAGGCTGTGCCAGTGCCCGCCGTGCCGCCACTGCCGGCCGGTCTTGCGCGCGGCCGGCGCCGCCTCGGACCTGTGCTGCTTCATCGTGCCTTCTCCAGTACCGCCATCGCCGCGTTGTGCCCGGGGACCCCGCTGACCCCGCCGCCGCGGACCGCGCCCGCGCCGCAAAGGTAGAGGTTGGCACACGGGGTGCCCACGCCCCACCGCCCTGTGGTCTCCGTCACGGCGTACGGCCAGGACAGGTCGCGGTGGAAGATGTGCCCGCCGGGCAGGCCCACCTCGCGCTCCAGGTCCAGGGGCGTCTTCGCCTCGACGCAGGGGCGGCCGTCCGCGTCCTGCGCGAGGCAGTCCGCGAGCGGCTCCCCGAGGACGGCGTCGAGCTGCGCCAGCGTCGCCCGCACCAGCTCCGCCTTCGTGCCTTCCGGGTCCCCGGCGAAGAGCCGCGCGGGGGCGTGCAGGCCGAAGAGGGTCAGGGTGTGCACGCCCTGCCCGGCCAGCCCGGGGGCGAGGACCGACGGGTCGGTCAGGCTGTGGCAGTAGATCTCGGACGGCGGCGCGTCCGGCACCCGCCCGCCGGCCGCCTGCTCGTACGCGGCCTGGAGCGCGCGGTAGCCCTCCGCGACGTGGAAGGTCCCGGCGAACGCGTCCCGCGGGTCCACCGCGGTGTCCCGCAGCCGCGGCAGGCGGCGCAGCAGCATGTTGACCTTGAGCTGCGCCCCCTCCGGGGCCGGCGCCGCGGGCTCCTGCCCGAGCAGGGCCGCGAGCGCGTGGGGGGAGGCGTTGACCAGCACGTCACGGGCCTGGACGGTGCCGCCGTCGGCGAAGGTCACCTCCGCCCTGGCCCCGTCGCTCTCGATACGCGTCACCTCCGTGCGCGTGAGCAGCCGCGCGCCCGCCGCCCGGGCCGCGGCCGCGAGCGCGTCCGTGAAGGCGCCCATGCCGCCCACCGGCACGTCCCAGTCGCCGGTGCCGCCGCCGATGACGTGGTAGAGGAAGCAGCGGTTCTGCTTCAGCGACGGGTCGTGCGCATGGCTGAACGTCCCGATCAGCGCGTCGGTCAGCACCACACCCCGCACGGTGTCGTCCGCGAACGCCTCCTCGACGACCTCCCCGAGCGGCCGCTCGAACAGCGCGCCCCACGCCGCCGTGTCGCCCACCCGCCGCTCCAGCTCCTCCCGCGCCGGCAGCGGTTCCGTCAGGGTCGGGAAGACCGCCTCCGCGACCTTCCGCGTCATCCCGTAGAACGCCTCCCACGCCGCGTACTCCCGGTCCGACCCCGTGAGCCGCGCGAACCCCTCCCGCGTCCGCGCCGGGTCCTCCGCGTCCACCAGCAGCCCACCGCTGCCGTACGGCGTGTACGAGGAGATCCGGCGGCGCCGGACGCGGAAGTCCAGCCCCAGATCCCTGACGATCTTCCGCGGCAGCAGGCTCACGAGGTACGAGTAGCGCGAGAGCCGCGCGTCGACCCCGGCGAAGACGCGGCTCGACACCGCCGCGCCCCCCACGTGCTCCAGCCGCTCCACCACCAGCACGGTGCGCCCTGCGCGGGCGAGATACGCTGCGGCGGTGAGGCCGTTGTGCCCACCGCCGACCACGACGACGTCATACTCCATCACGGCACCATAGGCTCGCCGCGGGGCCCGTGGCCCCCCGCGGCCGCACGTGTCGGCCTCCCGCGGGGCGGCGCGGCGGGCACCCGGGAGCGCGGGCCCCCGCGGCGGTCAGGACTTGTCCGACCACCGCGGATCGGTGTCCCACTCCAGATTCCGCTCCGCGGCCTGCTGCATCGCGTGCTCCGCCGCCTCCCGCGAGGGATACGGGCCGAAGCGGTTCTTCGACGGGCACTGCGGCCCCTCCTCCGCCTGTTTGTGGTCCAGGCAGTAGAACCACTCGCCCGGCTTGCCGGCCGGCTTCTTCGTCCGGAAGACCGCCATCAGCTCCTCCTCGCTCGACCCACCGGGGACCACCTACCCAGCCCTGCGGCGCACAGCCCCATCATGCGCGCCGATACACTCCCCAGCATGTCTGGTCAGTCGTCGCCGCTCGTTCCCGGCAAGCTCTCGCCCACCCGGCAGGTACCCGCGTCGATCCCGCGTCCGGAGTACGTGGGCAAGCCGGCGCCGGCGCCGTACACCGGGCCGGAGGTGCAGGACGAGGAGACGGTCGGCCGGATGCGGATCGCCTCGCGCATCGCCGCCCAGGCGATGGCGGCCGCGGCCGCGGCGGTGGCCCCCGGGGTGACCACGGACGAGCTGGACGCGATCGCGCACGAGTACATGGTCGGGCAGGGCGCGTACCCGTCCGACCTCGGCTACCGCGGTTTCCCCAAGTCCGTGTGCACCTCGGTCAACGAGGTGATCTGCCACGGCATCCCGGACTCCACCGTGCTGCGCGACGGCGACATCGTGAACATCGACGTGACGGCGTTCGTCCACGGGGTGCACGGCGACTGCAACGCCACCTACCTGGTCGGCGAGGTCGACGAGGAGTCCCGGCTGCTCGTCGAGCGCACGCACGAGTCGCTCGCGCGGGCGATCAGGGCGGTGCGGCCCGGCCGGCAGATCAACGTGATCGGGCGCGTCATCGAGTCCTACGCCAAGCGCTTCGGCTACGGGGTGGTGCGGGACTTCACCGGCCACGGCATCAACACGTCCTTCCACTCCGGGCTGATCATCCCGCACTACGACGACCCGCGGGCGACGACGGTGATCAAGCCGGGCATGACCTTCACGATCGAGCCGATGCTGACGCTCGGCACGCACGAGTACGAGATCTGGGACGACGGCTGGACGGTCGTGACCAAGGACCGCAGGCGCACGGCGCAGTTCGAGCACACGCTGGTCGTCACGGCGGAGGGCGCGGAGATCCTGACCCTGCCGTGACCGCGGGCCTGCGGCCGGTAATGTGGCGGCGGTCGCGCGCCCGTTCGCGCACATGTTCAGCCGGAGCCCGAGGGCACGAGTCGAGGAGCCACGCGCCATGAACCGCCGCAGGGTGGGCCCCGGGGCCGCCGTCACCGCGCTCGCCCTGCTGCCGCTGGCCGGGTGCATGACGGTGCACGGCGAGCGCGAGAACATACCGTCGGTGCAGGAGAAGAAGGCCGCCGCCGTGGTGGCGCACTTCCTGACGGTCAACAACAGCGCGAACAAGGCGTATTCGCCCGAGGACATCCTCACCGTGGAGGCCGGGGCGCTCGGGGCGACGGACGAGGCGGGGCTGCGCGCCCGGCACACCAACCACCCCGGGGGCAACCCGGACTTCACGCCGCTGGTGTTCTCCGACGCCCACTACCTCATACCGAAGCAGGTGGGCTGGCCCAAGTTCTTCGTCGCCGACGTGGCCACCAACCGCGGCAGCGGCAACCGCTGGCTGCTGGTCTTCCGGCACGCGGGCCCGGAGCAGCCGTGGAAGGCGGTCTACGTCGCGGGCGTCGCCACCGCGCGGATGCCGCACTTCGCGAAGGACAAGGACGGCCACGCCGTCGACCTGGGCCTGGGCGGGACGGACCTGCTGGTCCAGCCGGGGCAGGTGAGCCAGGCGTACGCCACCTACCTCGGCAGCGGCGAGGGCGGCGTCTTCGCCGACGGCCCCTCCACCTCGCAGCTGCGCTCCGGCCGGGCCGCGCAGAGCAGGACGGCCAACTCCGTGGCCCAGTACGCCGACCAGCCGGCCGGCGGCGGCGACTTCGCCCCCGTCGCGCTGCGGACGGCGGACGGCGGCGCGGTGGTCTTCTTCGCCAACCGCCACCAGTCGCGCTCGACCTTCCGGGCGGGCTTCAAGCTCTCGCTCGACGAGAACACCAGGGCGCTGACGACCGGCACCCCGCGCACGTCGATCACCCGGTCGACGCTCGCCGACGAGCTGGTCGCGGTGCCGAAGGCGGGCGGCGGCGGCAAGGTGACCTTCCTCAGCCGCGTGGTGGGCCTGGTCTCCGCGAAGGGCGAGTAGCCCGGGCCCCCGGCGGGGCGCTCAGCGCAGCCAGGTCGCGGGCTCGCGCTCCGGCTCGTACGAGAACTGCGCGCACGCGTCCGCGAGGACGTCGAGGACGGGCAGCGGGTCGGGCAGCGGCAGGTCCAGGCCGTGTCCGGGGAGCCATTCGACGGTCTCGCCGGAGGGCAGCCGGGAGGGCGGCAGCAGGACGTAGCTGCCGCGCGAGTGCCAGCGGATGCCGGGGTGCTCGTCGCGGGTCTCGGGATGGCAGTCCAGCTCGCAGGGCCACCACTCGTCCTCGTCGGCGGGGTTGCCGCGGGTCGCGGTGAAGAACAGCAGCCGGTCGCCGGCGAGGGCGGCGGGACCGAGCGTGGCGCCGTCCGCGATCAGCCGCTCGATGGCGAGCCGGCCCGCCTCGGCGGGTACGTCCAGGACGTCGTGGCCGACCCCGGTGGCGGTGACGAAATTGGCCTGCGGGTCGCGGTTGAGCCAGCGCTCCAGGGTGTCCGGATCGGTGCTGGCCTGGGTCTGCCAGGCGGGGGAGACCGGGTGGACGCCGGGGATGGGACAGCCGATGCGCTCGCACGAACATCCGTAGTTCGCGGGGTGGGCGGCGGGCACGACGGGGAATCCGGCGGCGGTGGCGGCCCTGACCAGCTGGTCGCGGCGGAGGTCGGGCACATCGGCCCCGGCGGCGCCCGAGGCGCCCTCCGCGCGGCGGCGCACCCACCCGGACAACCTGCCTTTGCCTGCCATCGAGCTCCTTCCCTCGCCCCCGTCCCGCAGTGTCCACGGTACGCGGCTGGTGGAGGACATCCTCCCTCTTGCCGGGATTGAACACCCACCCGGGGTCATCGTGTTCCCGCCACTTCCACCGGCGATTTTTTCCGACACGACGTCGGCAAACCGGCGGCCGGGGGCCGCCCCGGCGGTACCGGCCCGCCTCCCGGTCCGCCCGCCCCCAGGCTCCCCGGCGGCGGGCCGGCCGCGCCCCCGGCGGGGCGCGGAAGCGGCGCCCGGAGGCGTCCGCCCGGTGAGGGGTGAGCGGGCCCCCGCGCCAACTGCCGCCGCGTGCGGACGACATGGCTCCCGCCGTCCGGATCGGGCGCACAATCCTGCCAGGGGCGCGGGCCCACCGGCCCGGCCCCTACAGGGAACTCACACCCCGAGGAGCCCGCATTGCGCACACCCACGCCCCGCCGCTACCTGATGTGCCCACCCGTGCACTTCAGGGTCGCGTACTCCATCAACCCGTGGATGGACCCCCGCAAGCCCGTCGACCCCGCGCTCGCCCTCTTCCAGTGGGAGGACCTGCGCGACCGCTACCGCGGCCTCGGCCACACCGTGGAGACACTCGAACCGGTACCGGGCCTGCCGGACATGGTGTTCGCCGCGAACGGCGCGACCGTCGTCGACGGGCGTGTGCTCGGCGCGCGCTTCGCCAACCCCGAGCGCGCGGGCGAGGCGCCCGCGCACCTCGCGTGGTTCCGCGAGCGCGCCGCGGGCTTCGCCGGCATACGCGAGCCCGAGCACGTCAACGAGGCGGAGGGCGACTTCGCCGTCACCTCCGGCTGGCTGCTCGCCGGCCAGGGCTTCCGCAGCAGCCCGCTCGCGCACGACGAAGCGCAGGAGTTCTTCGGCCGCCCGGTGATCAGCCTGGAGCTGACCGACCCGCGCTACTACCACCTCGACACCGCGCTCGCCGTCCTCGACGACACCGCCGACGAGATCATGTACTACCCCGGCGCCTTCTCGCCCGGCTCGCGGGCCGTCCTCGCCCGCCTCTTCCCGGACGCCCTCCTCGCCACCGCCGAGGACGCCGCCGTCCTCGGCCTCAACGCGGTGAGCGACGGCCGCAACGTCCTCCTCCCGCGCGAGGCGGGCGGGCTCGCCGCGGCCCTGCGCCGCCGCGGCTTCGCCCCGGTGGGCGTCGACATGAGCGAGCTCCGCAAGGCCGGCGGCAGCGTGAAGTGCTGCACGATGGAGCTGCGCCCGGCCCCGGCGGCGGCCTGACCCGCCACCGGCCGCCGTCCGGGCGGCACGCTGGCCCCCGGAGCACCCCGCGCCGGGGGCCACCTGGCAGGATCGCCGTCATGACTAACGCTGACGACAGCAACACCGCCGCCGCCCGTCCCAAGGCCCCCGCGAAGGACCCCTGGGCGCTGCCCGACGTCTCGGGCCTGGTCGTCGGAGTGCTCGGCGGCACCGGGGACCAGGGCCGCGGCCTCGCGTACCGGCTCGCCAGGTCCGGCCAGCGGGTGATCATCGGCTCGCGCAGCGCGGACCGCGCGACGGTCGCCGCCGACGAACTCGGCTACGGCGTCGCGGGCGCGGAGAACGCGGAGTGCGCGCGGCGCAGCGACATCGTGATCGTGGCGGTGCCGTGGGAGGGCCACGCCAAGACCCTGGAGGCCCTGCGCGACGAACTCGCCGGCAAGCTCGTGGTCGACTGCGTCAACCCGCTGGGCTTCGACAAGCAGGGCGCGTACGCGCTCGTCCCCGAGGAGGGCAGCGCGGCCCAGCAGGCCGCGGCCCTGCTCCCGGACTCCCGCGTCACCGCGGCCTTCCACCACCTGTCCGCGGTGCTGCTCCAGAACCCGGAGGTCGAGTCCATCGACACCGACGTCATGGTCCTCGGCGACTCCCGCGCCGACACGGACACGGTCCAGGCCCTCGCCGCCCGCATCCCCGGTATGCGCGGCGTCTTCGCGGGCCGCCTCCGCAACGCCCACCAGGTCGAGTCCCTGGTGGCCAACCTCATCTCCACCAACCGCCGCTACAAGGCGCACGCGGGCCTGCGCCTGACGGACGTCTGACCGGCGGCACCGGGGGGCGCGGCGGGTGCCCGGCCCCGAACGGCCCGCCCGCGCGCGCCCGGTGCTCCGCCCAGGACGACAGTCCGCCCCAGGCCCGGTGGCACCGCCGGCCGGTGGACGGCTCACCGCGCAGGGCAGGCCCTACGGCCGGCCGAGCCGCCCCTCCAGCTGGACGAGCAGTTCGCTCAGCCGTGCCGCCAGCTCCTCCCGCGCGTCCCCGGCGACACCGGCCAGCACCGCGGCCTCGTACGACAGCTGTTCCGGCAGCAGCCCGTCCACGAGGTCGCGCCCGGCGCCGGTGAGGCGGACGAGGGCCACCCGGCGGTCGCGGGTGTCGGGGCGGCGCTCGACGAGGCCGCGCTCGGTGAGGGACTTGAGGCGCTTGGTGACGGCCGCCCCGGAGGAGAAGGTCTCCCGGGCCAGCTCGCCCGGTGTGAGCTCGTGGCCGGTGCGGCGCAGCGTGCCGAGGACGTCGAACTCGGGCCGGGTGAGCCCGGCGCGCCGCAGCGGCGCGTCCTCCGCCTGCTGGAGCAGGGCGGCGCAGCGGTTGACGCGCCCGATGATCTCCATGGGCGCGGTGTCGAGGTCGGGCCGTACGGCGTACCACTGCCGTACGACCCCGGCCACCGTGTCGTCTGCCGTCATACGTGTACGTCCTCCGCGGGCCGCGGCGCCTGCCGCCGTATCGCCACCGCGAGGGTACGGTGCCCGGCCTGCTCGGCGTGCAGCACCCGCTCCTGCGGGAGGTCGCGCTGCCACCACTCGCCGGCGGCGGTGTCGGCCGCGGTGCGCAGGGCGACGAGCGCGCCGGTGAGGTCGCGGTGCGCGGCGGTGAGGGCGTGCGGGTCGGGCTCGGGCGCGGCGAGCAGCCCGGCGGAGTGCTCCCGGGCGCGGTGGACGGCGGCGAGCGCGTGCTCGATACGCTCGCCGGCCCGCCGGTTGGTGACGGCCACGGCCGCGGCGAAGCCGACGAGCGCCCCGACGACGGTGTCGAGCACGCGGTCGGCCATGAGCGCGCCGGGCTCCTGGTAGCGGGCGAAGTCGGTGACGAGCAGCGCCATGGGCGTGACGCACACGCTGCCGAGCCAGTAGTTGCGGGTGATGAGGGCCTCGGCGCCGAAGTTGAGGGCGACGCAGCACAGCACGAGCGCCAGCTGGCTGACACGGCTGAGCGGTGCCAGTGCGGCGAAGAAGAGGACGCCGAGCAGGTTGCCCACCACGCGCTGGACCCCGCGGTTCCAGGTGAGCGTCACGTTCGCCTGGTAGAGCGAGGCGGCGGTGACGAGCGCCCAGTACGGCCGTCCGACCCCGAGCGCGAGTGACGCGTACCCGGCGAGCGCGCACCCGACCGCCGTCCGCACGGCGAGGGGTGCGACCCCGGCGAGCCGTTCCCGTACGAGCGCGCCGAGGGCCCGGGCCCGGCCGGCGCGGCCCGGGGCGTTTCCGGGTGCCCGCACCGCGCGCCGTACGCGGCCTTCGGCCGTGTGCGTCCGCGGCAGCCGCCGCCCCGCCCGTGCGGGGGCCGCGCCCCCCGGCGCCGGGAGGGCGCCGTTGCCGCGCAGCGCCGCCGCCCACGTCCGCAGGCGGGCGGGGTCCGCGTCGGCGGGGGAGGCGAGGGCGGCCTCCGCGTGGCTCAGCAGCCGGGCGAGGGGGGCGCGCGCGGTGGAGCGGCGGCCGGAGGCGGCGAGGGTCTGCCAGGCGGCGTGCAGGGCTGCGGCCGCGGCCGTACGGGCGGCGGCGTCGCGGGACTGCGCGTGCCCGGCGGTGGCGCGCAGCGCGTGGGCGGTGGCCCGGCGCTCCGGGCCGTACGGCCGGACGAGGCCGGGCGCCATGCCGACGGCCCACGACCACAGGCCCGCGAGCGCCGCCAGCCCCACGTGCGCCGGGACCTGCCCCGGCTGCTGCGGCGCGAAGAGCGCCGCCGAGCTGATGAAGGTGAAGATCACGTGGCCCGGGGGCCCGATCCGGGTCGCGTCGCACACCGCCTTCTGGCCGGCGGCCAGCAGCGCGCCGACCGTCACCAGCACCACCGCGCTGCCGGTCAGCGACGCCGTCACGAGCGCGGCCGCGAGGCCCGTGAGCATCCCGAGCACGACCCAGCCGAGCACGCGGGCGCGGGCGGCGTACGGCCGGTTGTGCGCGTAGAGGGCGCACAGCGACCCGGCCATGGTGTAAAGGGCCAGGTCGAGCCGCCCGAGCGCGAGCAGCAGCAGATTGGGCGGCGCGACGGACACGACGACGCTCAGCGCGGGCTTGAACCACGTCTCGGACGGCACGCCGAGCCGCAGCAGGCCGGACAGCGGGAGGCGGGGGAGACGGGGACGCGCGGGGGAGGCGGACGTGCGGGGCATGCCCACAAGCTTAACAGGTGTTTTACTCGTAAAAGATGAGCGCCGGGCACGGACGGCCCGCCGCCCGCGGTGGGGGACAATGGGCGCGACGCCACCCCGCGCCGCTCAGGACAGGAGCCGTACGCCCATGCCCCGCCTCGCCGTCTACGCCCTCGTGGTGTGCGTGCTCGCCGTAGCCGCCGCCGTCGTGTCCTTCGTGAAGGGCAACTGGATCGGCATCGCGTGGGTGCTCGTCGCCGGGGTCTCCAGCAACATGTGGTGGTACTACCACCGCAAGGCGCGGCTCACCGCGGCCGGAGCCGCCGGCCCCGACGAGGGCTGAGCCCGCCGCCCGGGGCCGCCGGGCTCAGTGCTTCCAGAACTGGAAGTAGTAGTGGCCGTACGCGGCCAGCAGCGGCGGCACGTCGAACCACTCCAGGACGTGGTAGACGCCCTCGAAGAACTTGTCGTTGACCGCCGGGATGTAGAGCACGCCGAAGGTCGCGAGCAGGCCGAAGGGCGCGAAGGCCTCCGCCTGGCGGCGGACGTTGTACGACAGCCAGGGCTCCCAGATGCCGTAGCCGTCCAGTCCCGGCACCGGCAGCAGGTTCAGAAAAGCCGCGCTGACCTGCAAGAACGCCAGGAAGCCGAGCGCGTAGCAGAAGACCAGCGGCCAGCCGTCGGCCAGCCCCGTGGTGAACGGCAGCATGAGCACGAGGGCGAAGAGGATGTTCGCGAGCGGGCCCGCCGCCGAGATCGCGGTGTGCTTCCAGCGGCCCCGGATCCGGCCCCGCTCGATGAAGACCGCGCCGCCCGGCAGGCCGATGCCGCCCAGGATCACGAAGATCACCGGCAGGACGATCGACAGCCCGGCGTTCACGTACTTCAGCGGGTTGAGGGTCAGATAGCCCTTCGCCCCGATGCTGATGTCACCGCTGTGCAGGGCGGTGCGGGCGTGGGCGTACTCGTGCAGGCACAGCGAGACCACCCAGCCGGACACGACGAAGAGGAAGACGGCGAAGCCCGGGTCCGAGGCGAAGTCCGTCCACAGGGCCCAGCCGGACACCCCCATGACGGCGGCGATCCCCAGGAACACCGGGCTCACCCACCGGTCCCCGCTCCCGCGGGCCTGACGAATGGGTGTGACGCTCATGATCGGGCCTTTCCCCTTCCCGGGGCTCAGGCCGCCCCGGCGTGGCGTGCATCATCGCATGCCGGAGCCCGCCGGGAGCACCGCGCCCGCCCCCACCGGGGCGCCCCGCCCGGCACGGAGGCGCGGCCTGCGGGGCCGGCCCCCGCGGGGCGTCCGCAAGAATGGGGGAGTGCGATACGGGATTCTCGGGGGCGCCGAGGCGTGGGGGGACGGCGGCGAGGCAGTGGGCCCGCTCGCCGGGGGGCGGCTCCGGGCACTGCTGACGGCGCTGGCGCTGCGGCCCGGCCGCGTCGTGGGGACGGACGCGCTGATCGAGGACGTCTGGGACGGCGAGCCGCCCGCCGCGGCGAACGGCGCGCTCCAGGCCCTCGTGGGGCGGCTGCGCAGGGCGATCGGGCACGACGCCGTCGACTCCGCCGAGGGCGGCTACCGCCTCGTCGCGGACAAGGACGACGTCGACCTCTTCCGCTTCGAGCGGCTCGCGGACGAGGGGTCCCGCGCCCTGGCGGACGGCGACGCCGTCAAGGCCGCGGGCCTGCTCGCGGACGCCCTCGCCCTGTGGCGCGGCCCCGCCCTCGCCGACCTGCCCGACCGGGGCAGCGCGGCGGTGCGGGCCGAGGCGCTGCGGCTGGACGCCCGGCGGCTGCGGCTCGCGGCGGAGGTCCAGCTGGGCCGGGCGGCGGGCGTGCTGCCGGAACTCGCGGGGCTGGCCGCCGACCACCCGCTGGACGAGCCGCTGCACGCCCTGCACATCCGCGCCCTGCGCGCCGCGGGCCGCACCGCGGACGCGCTCGCGGCGTACGAGGGAGTGCGGCGCGCCCTCGCCGACCAGCTCGGCGCCGACCCCAGTCCCGAGCTGCGGGCCCTGCACGCGGAGCTGCTGAGCCCCGGGGCCGTACCGGCACCGCGGCCCGCGGCCGAGCGGCGGCGGCCCGCCCGCCAGGGCAACTCCCGCGCGCGGCTCACGAGCTTCGTCGGCCGCGAGGCGGAACTCGGCGCCGTCGCCGACGACCTGGCCCGCGCCCGGCTCGTGACGCTGACCGGCCCCGGCGGCACCGGCAAGACCCGGCTGTCGCAGGAGGCCGGCGACCTCGTCGCCGACCGCTGGCCGGACGGCGTCTGGTACGCCGAGCTCGCCCCCGTCAGCGACCCGCGCAGCCTCCCCGAGGCCGTGATCAGCTCGCTCGGGCTGCGCGACACCCAGCTGCACGGCCTGACCAGCGAGGCGATGGCGGCGGTCGAGAACAAGACGAAGGATCCGGTGCGCCGCCTCACCGACCTCCTCGCGGGCCGCGAGCTGCTCCTCGTGCTCGACAACTGCGAGCACGTCATCGACGCGGCCGCCACCCTCACCGAGCGGCTGCTCGCGGAGTGCCCGGGCCTGGCCGTGCTCGCGACGAGCCGCGAACCGCTCGGCGTGCCGGGAGAGCTCGTCCGCCCGCTGGACCCGCTGCCGGACCCGACCGCACTGCGGCTGCTCGCCGACCGCGGCGCCGCGGCCCGCCCCGGCTTCTCCGTCGACGACGACCCGCTCGCGTGCGCGGAGCTGTGCCGCCGGCTGGACGGGCTGCCGCTGGCGATCGAGCTGGCCGCGGCCCGGCTGCGCGGCATGTCGCCGCGCGGCCTCGCCGACCGGCTGGACGACCGCTTCCGGCTGCTCACCGGCGGCAGCCGTACGCTGCTGCCGCGCCAGCAGACGCTGCGCGCGGTCGTCGACTGGTCCTGGGACCTGCTCGACCCGGCCGAGCGCACCCTCCTGCGCCGCCTCGCCGTCTTCCGCGGCGGCTGGACGCTGGAGGCGGCCGAGGCCGTCTGCGCCGACCCGCCGCCCGGCACCCCCGCCCCCGGGGGGACGCGCATCGACGCCGGCGACGCGGCGCCCCTCCTCGCCTCCCTCGTCGACAAGTCCCTCGTCCTCGCCGAGTTCACCGGCGGCAGCGAGCGCTACCGCATGCTGGAGACGATCGCCGAATACGCCGGCGAGCGGCTGGACGAGTCCGGCGAGCGGGAGGCCGTCGCCGGCCGGCACCTCACCCACTTCCGGGAGCTGGCCCGTACCGCCTACCCGAAGATGCGCGGGGCCGGCCAGCTGGTCTGGTTCGAGCGGCTGGAGCGCGAGCACGAGAACCTGCGGGCGGCACTGCGCCGCGCCGTCGACACCGGCGACGAGGACGAGGCGCTCGTCCTCGTCCTGGCCTGCTCCTGGTTCTGGGAGGTGCGCAACTACACGTCCGAGCGCCGCCACTGGCCCGGCCTGGTCGCCGCGATGGGCCCGGACCCGTTCGACGCGCGGCCGTACCTGGAGCCGGTCGAGCGCGGCCCGCTGGACGACCCGCCGCCGCTCGGCGAGCAGCAGCGCGTCGAGGCCCGGCGCTGGGTGCGGGTGGTGCAGATGGCCGCCTCCGAGGGCGACACGGAGTGGTGGACGATGCCGGACGTCGCCCGGCTCGGCGAGCGGATGATCGCCGAGTACCCGCCCCACCTGCCGCAGTCCGCCCGCTTCCCGGGCCTGCTGCGCCCCTACGCGGCCTTCTTCACCGGCGACTTCGACCGGCTGCGCGTCCTGATGGACGAGACGGTGGAGTCCTGCCGCCGCCACCACCGGGACTGGGAGCTGGCCTTCTCGCTCCAGCTGCGCGCCAAGGTCAACAACGACGTCAGCGAGTACGTCGAGGGTTCGATCCGCGACATCGCCGAGAGCCGGCGGATCTTCGAGCGGCTCGGCGACGAGTGGGGCATGGCCGAGACGCTGTCGGCCGAGGCGGAGGCGGCCGGCAACGCCGGGGAATGGGCGCACGCCGCCGAGTGCTGCCGCAAGGGCATCGCGCTCGCCCACAAGATCGGCTCCGAGCAGCACGTTCCCGTCCTCACCGTCCGGCTGGGCGACGCCCTGGTCAACACGGGCCGGATCGACGAGGGCATGGAGATCCTGCGGCGCGGCGTCGAGGAGGCCTCCGAGTACGGCGCCGAACAGGACGGCGCCCGCTTCTACGGCCGGGTGCTGCTCGCGGGCGCCCTCACGCACATCGGCAGGCCCGCGGAGGCGCTGGAGCTCATCGAGGAGACGCGGCACGACAGCCGGCACACCACCGGCCAGCCCGGCTTCATCGTCGGCATGCTGGTGGCGATGAAGGGCTACCTCGTCGGCCTGCTCGGTGACCCGCGCGAAGGCCTCGGCCTCATCCGCGACGGCCTCAAGGTGCTCTCCGACCATCCGATCGCCCATGTCATCACCCCGCGGATCGGCATGATCCTCGCCCCCGGCGCGGCCGAGCTCCTCTCGGTGCTCGCCGAGCCGGAGCCGGGGCCGGCCCGCGTGCCGGCCGGCGGCCTCGCCGACCGCCGCGCCACCCGCGCAGCGGCCCTGCTCAACGCCCACCGCCGGCTGCGCCCCACCGTGCTGCCGCCCGCCGAGGCCCTGCGCGTGACCGCCACCACCGAACGGCTGCTCGTGCTGCTCGGCCCGCAGCGGTACGCCGCCGCGTACGCCGAGGGCGACGGCCTCGGGGTGGACGAGGCCGTCGCCCTGATGAGCGACGTGGCGGAGCCGGCCGGCTGAACCGGCGTGCCGTCAGGTCTTCTTGCGGAAGCGGGCCACCGCGAGCGGCGCGGTCACCAGGGTGATGCCCGCGGTCCAGGCGAGCGTGATCCACACCGAGTGGGCGACGGCCCCGCCGTTGATCAGGTTGCGGGAGGCGTCGGCGAGCGTGGACAGCGGGTTGACCTCGGTGAAGCCCTCCAGCCAGCCGGGCATCGTGGTCGGCTTGGCGAAGATCGAACTGCCGAACTGGAGCGGCATCAGCACGAGCATGGCGACCCCCTGAACGGCCTGCGGCGTCTTCATGGTCAGGCCCAGCAGGATGAAGATCCACATCAGCGACGCCCCGAACACCGCGGACAGCGCGATCGCGGCGAGCAGGTGCAGCACGTCCGTGCCGATGCTCATCCCCAGCGCGAAGCCCATGCCGAGGAGGATGAGCGTCGCGATCATCATGCGGCCGAGCTCGACGACGATCTTGGCGATCAGGACCGAGGACCGCGCGATCGGCATCGTGCGGAAGCGGTCCATGACCCCCTTCTTGAAGTCGTCGTTGATACCGGTGCCGACGGCCTGCGCGATGTTCATGCCCATCATCGCCATCAGGCCGGGCACCACGTAGTCGACGTACTCGTGCTGGTGCCCCTTGCCGGAGACCGCGCCGCCGAAGACGTACACGAACAGCAGCGTGAAGATGACCGGCATCAGGACGGCGTCGAACATCGACTCCGGGTCCTGCTTGATCTGGAGCAGGTTGCGGCGCGAGAGCGCCCCGATGTGCCGCAGGTTGGCCCGCAGGCCTATCCGCCCCTCGTGGGGGACCGCGGCGGTCGTGGCCGGCCGGTCGAGGGTGGCCGTGGCCGTGGTCATACCGTCACCTTCTTCTTCTCCCCGTGGTCCGCCGCGGTGGCGGCGGCCGCGGTGCCGGTGGGCGCCGCGGAGTGGTCGTGCGTGTCGTGCGTGCCGTCGTCGGCCTTCTTGCCGGTGACGGCGAGGAAGACCTCGTCCAGGCTGGGCAGGTGCGTGCCGATGTGCGCGAGGCCGAAGCCGCGTGCGGCCAGCAGGCCGACCACGGCCGTGAGCTGCTCGTCGGTGAGGATCGGCACCGACACCTCGCCCTTGGCCGCCGAGGTCTGCACCTCGCCGAGCCCGGCCAGGCCCGCGTCGCGGACGGCTCCGGCCACCGCGTGCAGCTGCGCCGGGTCGGACGGGCGGATCACCAGCGTGCGGCCGCCGACCTTCGCCTTCAGCTCCGCCACCCGGCCGCTGGCGATCACCCGGCCGCGGTCGATGACCGTCAGCTCGTTCGCGAGCTGCTCGGCCTCCTCCATGTACTGCGTGGTCAGCAGCACCGTCGCGCCCTCGGCGACCATGCGCTGGACCTCTTCCCAGACCTCGTTGCGGGTGCGCGGGTCGAGACCGGTCGTCGGCTCGTCCAGGTAGAGCACCGCGGGGCGGCCCGTCATGCTCGCCGCCAGGTCCAGGCGGCGGCGCATGCCGCCGGAGTAGTGCATCGCGGGGCGCCTGGCGGCCTCGGTCAGCGAGAACCGCTCCAGCAGCTCGTCGGCCCGCGCCTTGGCCTGCCGGCTCGACAGGTCGAGCAGCCGCCCGATCATGTAGAGGTTCTCCCGGCCGGACAGCTTCTCGTCCACCGAGGCGTACTGCCCCGTGAGGCCGATGACCCGGCGCAGCTGCCGGGGCTGCCGCAGCACGTCGTAGCCGGCCACCCTGGCCGTGCCGGCGTCCTGCCGCAGCAGCGTGGACAGCACCCGCACCAGCGTGGTCTTGCCCGCCCCGTTCGGCCCGAGGACCCCGAGGACGGTGCCCTGCTTCACGTCAAGGTCAACGCCGTCGAGTGCCTTGGTCTGGCCGAAGTGTTTGACCAGCCCCCGCACCTCGACGGCGGACTCGTTGCTCCTGCTCGGTCGCGTCGTCATGTCCACCACTGTGCCGGGCGCCCCCGACACGGCACCGACACGGCGCCGACACGCGGCGCCGGCGTACCGACGGCCTGCCGACACGGCAGGCCGGCAGGCCGTCGGTACGCCGCTGACCTGCGGGAACGGTCGCCGCGGCGGTGTCAGGCGGGGACGCTGACGAGCAGGTCGCCGCGCTCGTTGCGGATCTCGAAGTGGGTGATGTCGCCCGGGTGCAGCCCGGCGGCGCCGTGCACGGTGAGCGGGGCGGGCTGCGTGTCGGTGCCGTAGCCGTCCACGGGGACGGACCAGGTGGCCACGGTCTGCTGGTCGCCGTCCATCGCGTAGACCAGCAGCCGGCACGTCAGCGGACCGCGGATGCCCGTCAGCCGCAGGTCGATCATGCTGCCCCAGCCCTTGTCCGTCACGGCGACGACCGCCGAGACGCCCGTCGCCGGGTCCGTGCCGGTGTGCTGCTGGGCGCCGGGGGCCTCCGCCGCCGCGGACGAGTCGCCACGGTGCTGCACGGCCACCACGGCGATCACCGGGCCGCCCACGACCAGCGCCGCCGCGGCGGCGACCGCGACCGCCAGCCGCCGCCGGCGCGACCTGCGCGCCCCCGCGACCTGCGCGAGCAGCCGGTCCAGCAGCCCGTCGCCGCTCGGCGGCCCGGAGAGGCCGACCCCGTCCGCGCGCAGCTCGGCGAGCACCGGCACGACCCCGCCGAGCTGGTCCAGCTCGGCACCGCACAGCTCGCACTCCGCCAGGTGCTCCTCGAAGCGGGCCATCTCGTCGTCGTCGAGGGCGCCGAGCAGGTAGGCACCCACGTCCAGGTGCGGGTTCACGAGGTCGTCACCCCCCTCTCCTCGAGCGCGTTGCGCAGCGCGCGCAGCGCGTAGAACACCCGCGAGCGTACGGTGCCCGGGGGCAGCCCCAGCTCCGTGGCGGCCTCATTGACGGTACGGCCCCGGAAGTACGTTTCGACGAGCGCTTCGCGATGTGCCTCGGACAGGTCCTGCAAGGCGTCGGAAATGGTCATCAGGCGCAGCGAGCGTTCCAGCTCGTCGCTCGCGGGCAGCTGCTCCAGGGCGGCGGGGGAGATCTCCGGCGGGCGCGCCTGACGGCTCCGGTGCCCGTCGATGACCAGCCGGCGGGCGACGGTCACCAGCCACGGCCGCAGCGAGCGGGCCGCGGGGTCCAGCTTCGAGGCGCTCTTCCAGGCCCGCAGCAGGGTCTCCTGCACGATGTCCTCGGCCAGGAAGCGGTCACCGGCCACGAGCCGCAGGACGTACGCGTACAGCGCCCCGGCGTGCTCGCGGTACAGGGCCCGTATCAGCTCCTCCTCCGGAGTGGCGCCGGCCGGTTCCGGGGGCCCGTGGGGTGGTCCTTCCACGGGCGCATCCTGCCCTACCCGGCCCGCGCGGTCGAGGTCGCCTCCCACGGTGAGTGCACCGCGGCGCGGAGTGAGGTTCATCGAGCAGGTCCCGTCCGTCCCGTCGGTGCCGGTGGGCGCCCCTGGTGGAGCGCTCACCGGCACATACGGGCGCGGGGCCGGAATGTCTCAAAAGAGCCCGTGCGGATTTCGCGCGGAGGGCCTTTTCGGACGTCCCGGGCGATCCCGCGGAGTCAGCGGACCAGCGGAATCAGTGGAATCAGTGGAAGGTGTGCTCCTCGGCCGGGAAGACCCCGCCGACGACCTCCTCGGCGTAGGCCCTGGCCGCGTCGCCCAGGGACTGCCGCAGGTCCAGGTACTGCTTGGTGAAGCGCGGCACCTTGCCGCCGGTGAGGCCGGCCATGTCCGTCCACACCAGCACCTGCGCGTCCGTGTCCGCCCCGGCGCCGATCCCGACGACCGGGATGTGCAGCGAGCGGGTGACCTCCGCGGCGAGCTCGGCGGGCACCAGCTCCAGTACGACGGCGAAGGCGCCGGCGTCCTGCGCGGCCTTCGCGTCCCGGACGAGCTGCTGCGCCGCCTCCTCGCCGCGGCCCTGCACCCGGTGCCCGAGCGTGTTGACCGACTGCGGGGTCAGCCCCAGGTGCGCCATGACGGGGATGCCCGCCTCGACGATCGTCCGGGTGGCCGCGAGCGAGCGCTCCCCGCCCTCCAGCTTGACCGCCCCGACCCCGGCCTCCTTGACCAGCCGCGTCGCGCTCCGCAGCGCCTGCACCGGGCCCTCCTGGTAGGACCCGAACGTCAGGTCCGCGACGACCAGCGCACGGCTCGTACCGCGCACGACGGCCGCGGCCAGCACCGCCATCTCGTCCAGCGTGACCGGCACGGTGCTCTCGTAGCCGAGGTGGCAGTTCCCCATCGAGTCCCCGACCAGCAGCACCGGGATCCCGGCCTCGTCGAAGACGGACGCGGTCATCGCGTCGTAGGCGGTGAGCATCGGCCACCGCTCCCCGCGCTCCTTGGCGAGCGCCAGGTCGCGCACGCTGACCCGGCGGTTGCGGCTCCCGCCGTACAGCGCCTTGGGATTGTCGAGCCCCTTGCCCTGTTCCCGGGCAGCAGAAAGTGACGTCATTCCCGACGGCTCCTTCACGTCATCTCGAGGCACCCTGACGGTGTCCCCGGACCACCTCCCATGCTGACACGCGGCGCGCCCGCGGCAAAGGGGGCTCCCCGCCCGGGCTCCTCCCGCCCGGACGGGCGCCGCTCAGGCCCCGGCCCGGTCCACGACGGAGTCCAGCGCGGGGGCGAGGACGGCGAAGGCGCGGCCGGTCAGCTCCGCGGGGTCGGCGGTGCCGTCGTCGCTCCACCGCTGGAGGATGGTGTGGAAGGCCGTGAGCGCCATCCCGGCGGCCAGCTCCGGATACAGCTCCGCCACCGGGTCCATGTCCAGCCGGCGGGCCAGTTCCGCCGCGAGCTCGCCGCGCCACTGCGCCTGGCGCTCCAGGAAGCGGGCGAGCAGCGGCGGCGTGCGCAGGATCAGCCGCACCACGCTGAGCGCCCGGTCCGCGTGCCCCGCGCAGGCGTCGACGGAGGACTGCACCGCGCGCCGCAGGGCGACGGACGGCGGTTCCTGCGGCGGCCGGGCGGCCAGCTCGTCCCGCATGCCGGCGCCCATCTCCGCCAGGAACCGGACGACCACGTCCTCCTTCGAGGAGAAGTAGCGGAAGAAGGTCCGCTTGGACACGCCCGCCGCCGCGGTGATCTCGTCCACCGTCACCGCGTCGAACCCCTGGCGCACGAGCAGGTTCAGCGCGGCCTGGGTCAGCGCGTCCGCGACGAGCGCGCGCTTGCGCTCGGCCAGGGTGCCAGCGGGTCGGGAAGTCATCCACCCATCGTAGGTGCCGCGTCAGTTCCGCCTCTAGATGTCATGCTTGACACTCAATGCCACGGAGGGCACGATGAGGCGCATGACGCGTGAGAGCCGTTGGCGAGCCGACCAGATGCCGGACCAGGACGGACGGGTGTTCGTCGTCACGGGGGCCAACAGCGGCCTCGGCCTGGCGACCACCAGGGCGCTCGCCCGCAGGGGCGCGCGGGTGGTCCTCGCCGTCCGTGACGAGGAGAAGGGCCGCCGGGCCGTCGCGCAGCTGACGTCCGAGCAGGCCCGGGCCCGCCTGGAGGTGCGCCCGCTCGACCTGTCGGACATGGCGTCGGTGCACGCTTTCGCCGACGGGCTGAAGTCCGACGGGGTGCACCCCGACGTCCTCGTCAACAACGCGGGCCTCATGGCACCGCCCCGCACGCTCACCGCGGGGGGTCAGGAGGTGCAGTTCGCCGCCAACCACCTCGGGCACTTCGCGCTCACCGCGCTGCTGCTCGACCTCATGGCCGGCAGCGACGACCCCCGCGTGGTCACCGTGACGTCCGCCAACCACCGCCAGGCGCGGATCTTCTTCGACGATCTGACGGGTGAGCGGAAGTACTCGCCGATGGGGTACTACAACCAGTCCAAGCTCGCCAACGCGCTGTTCGGCTGGGAGCTGCACCGGAGGCTGAGCGCGGCGGGCAGCCGGGTCCGCAGCGTGCTCGCGCACCCCGGCTACACCTCCACCGGCCTCCAGACGAGCGCCCCCGTGGGCCGGGTGAAGTTCGTCTTCGGCCGGCTGCTGCTGCCGCTCGCGCAGGCGCCAGACCAGGGAGCGCTGCCGCAGCTCTACGCGGCCACCGACCCGCAGGCCCGCGGCGGCGAGCTCTACGGGCCCGACGGCATGGGCGAGTTGCGCGGCGCGCCCAAGCGGGTGGAGCTGGCCCCGCGTGCCACCGACCCGGAGGCCGCCGGGCGGCTGTGGCAGCTGTCCGAGCAGATGACGGGCGTGAGTTTCGCCCTCCCCGCCGCGGCCTGACGCACCGGTCGAGAATTTTCGGGCGTTCGCGCCATATAAGCCGCCCAAACGCCGGAACAATGTATTCCGTTGCCTGCGGGCCGGGTGTGAGTCAGATCACTCTTTGGCGGTCCTTTGGTGCGGGGGCTGTTACGATGATGACCCCTTATTGACGGCAAGTTGTTCGGGGGTCCACTGTGACAAATAAGGTTCCGGACGTTGATGTCGTAAATCTCCCCGCTTTCCCATTCATAGGCCCGGAAAGCAATCCATTCATTCCGGTCCGCGATGACGATCTGGCGCGGTTAGACGGGCCGATGGGCAAGGTCCGGCTCCCGTTCGGGGGATGGGCCTGGCTGGCGACCCGGCACGCTCAGGTCAAGCAACTGCTGCGGCACCCGGGATTCAGCTCCGACCAGTACCGCCCGGGATTTCCGGTGCTGAATCCGCTGCCGCCCCAGCAGGAGGACGCCACCGGGCTCTTCATCTTCATGGACGGCGAGGCGCACAGCCGCCTGCGGCGCATGCTCACCGCCGAGTTCATGATCAAGAACATCCGGCGGATCGAGCCGCTGATCGAGGAGACCGTCGTCGACACCCTGGAGCGCATGCGCGCCGGTGGGCCGCCCGCGGACCTGATGAGCGATTTCGCCCTCCCCGTGCCGTCCATGACGATCAGCCACCTGCTGGGTGTGCCCTACTCGGACCACGAGTTCTTCCAGGAGCACAGCCGCGCGATCATGGACCGCAACTCCGGTCCCGCCGAGGTCCAGGCCGCGCTCGGCGCCCTGAGCCAGCTCCTCGGCGAGCTGATCAGGCACAAGCGCACCTCGCCCGGTGACGACCTGCTGAGCAGGCTCGTCGCCGACCGCGTCGTTCCCGGCGAGCTGCGCGAGGACGAGCTGCTGAGCATGGCGCAGCTGCTGCTCGTCGCCGGCCACGAGACCACCGCCAACATGATCGGGCTGTCCGCCCTGGCGCTCCTGGAGCACCCGGAGACCCTGGACGCCCTGCGCAAGGACCCCGCCCTCGCCCCCAACGTGGTCGAGGAACTCCTGCGGTACCTCACGGTCGTCCGGACCGGACTGCCCCGGCTCGCCATGGAGGACGTGGAGATCGACGGCCACCTCATCCGGGCCGGCGAGGGCGTCGTCGCCATGCTGTCCCTGGCCAACCGGGACGCCCTGACCTTCCCCGACCCCGAGGTCTTCGACCCCGCGCGGCAGGAGGCGCACCGCCACATGGCGTTCGGCTTCGGCCTGCACCAGTGCGTCGGGCAGCCGCTGGCCCGCGCCGAGCTGCGCATCGCGCTGGTGGAACTGGCCCGCCGCTTCCCCGGCCTGCGCTCCCTCACCACCCTCGCGGACGTCCCCAAACGCCACATGGCCGTGACGTTCGGGATCGGCGAGCTTCCGGTGACGTGGTAATGCGGATCACGGTCGACAGGGAACTCTGCTGCGGGTCCGGCAACTGCGTCGCGAACGCCCCGGAGGCGTTCGACCAGGACGACACCGAAGGACTCGTGGAACTGCTGGTGGAAGAAGCGCCCGAAAGTCTCCGGGCGCAGGTGGAAAGAGCCGCGCACATGTGTCCGGTGGGCGCGATAAGTGTCAGTCCGCAGGCTGCTCCGACGAATTGACGACGTCATGACGCGGGGGTGAGTGCGCCGTTGCCCGTGGGCCGTCCGGCGGGGTTCCGATGAATTTCACCGGCCCGCCGGACCAGGTTCCGGGACCGTGGTGAACTCTGTCGCGAGCACCGGACGGATCGTCGTCGCCCTCCGGTGCTTCTTCGGCGTGCCCGCCTCTCTGGTGCACGGGCAGAACCCGTGTGTGTCCGGGTCCGGAAACGGTGTGTCGCTGCGCGTCCTCACTGCGTGCATTTCACGCCCGGCAGGGGAGCGATGATGATGAATAATGACCCGAGAATACGAATTGTCGTGTGCGACCAGCATCCGTACGGGCGTCTCGGTATGCGCGAGGCATTAGGCCGGGACCCCGCGCTGTGCGTGGTCGGGGAGGCGCCCGGTCTCGACGAGCTGGTCCCGGTCGTCGACCTCTGCCGCCCCGACGTCGTGGTGCTGGTCGACCCGCCCTCCGCGTCGTACGCCGACACGGACGCGATGGTCGGTGTCGACGCCGACCTGGTGGTCGTCGTGACCGACGCCGACGCGGCCCTCGGCTGGGTCGCCTGCACCCGGGCCGAGATCAAGGCCCTCGTCCACTCCGACGACCCCGAGGAAGAACTGGTCACCGCGGTCCGCAGAACGGCCGACGGCTCCGGATACGTCTCACCCGGCCTCAGCGGCCCACTGCTCGGGTACGTACGCGCCTCGCTGCCGCGGCGCCTGTCCGTCGTCCCCACCCACGCGCCCCTGACCTCGCGCGAGTCCGAAGTGCTGGAGCTCGTACGGCGTGGCATGGCGAACAAGGAGATCGCCCGCCGGCTCGGACTGAGCGAGAAGACCGTCAAGTTCCACGTGTCCAACGTGCTCGCCAAGGCGCACATGGCCTCCCGGGCCCAGCTCATCGCGTCCGCCAGAACCATGTGAGCGCGGACGCCCGACCGCCCCGCCCCGGGCGGCACCGACGGCGCCGGCCCAGCTGATTGCAGCACAGGCCCGGCCGCCCGACAACCTGGACGAAAGTCCAGCGCGCGTCCGGAAATCCCCTACCGAAGCCCCAGGCCCTGGCCGTTCCTCGGACGGAAGCCGATCTTGGGGTCGCTACGGATACTCCGAGTATGAAGCCCTCCATGCCCGGTGACCAGGTGACCGACGGCTCCCACGACGACGCCGTCGCAGTGATCGGCCTCTCCTGCCGCGTCCCGTCGGCGTCGAACCCGGCCGAGCTGTGGCGTCTGCTGTCCGAAGGAACCGACGCGGTCTCCCCGTGGCCGCAGGACAGGGGGCCCGGCTCCCCGTCCTGGCGCGGCGGCTTCCTCGCCGACGTCGGCTCCTTCGACGCCGCCTTCTTCGGCGTGCGGCCCGAGGAGGCCGCCGCCATGGACCCCCAGCAGCGCCTCGCGCTGGAGCTCGCCTGGGAGGCGACGGAGGACGCCGGGGTGCCCGCCGACCGGCTCCGCGGCTCGCGCACCGGGATGTTCGTCGGCGTCGCCTCCGACGACTACACCACCCTCGCCACCCGCGCCGGCCGGCCCGGCGGCGGCGACCTCGACGACTTCGTGGGCCGGCACCGCGCCGTCGTCGCCAACCGGATCTCCTGGACGCTCGGCCTGCGCGGCCCCAGCCTGGCCGTCGACGCGGCCCAGGCGTCGTCGCTGGTGGCCGTCCACCTGGCCTGCGAGAGCATCCGCCGCGGCGAGTGCGACCTCGCCCTCGCCGGCGGTGTCAGCCTGATCCTCTCGCCGGAGAGCATGACGGCCACCGCCGGCCTGGGCGCCCTGTCCGTACGCGGCCGCAGCGCCGTCTTCGACGAGAGCGCCGACGGGTTCGTGCGCGGCGAGGGCGGCGGCATGGTCCTGCTCAAGCCGCTCGCCCGCGCCGTCGCCGACGGGGACCCCCTCTACTGCGTCATCCGGGGCAGCGCCGTCAACAACGACGGCGGCGGCGAACGGCTCACCGACCCGGACACGGAAGGCCAGCGGGACGTCCTGGCCCGCGCCTACGCCGACGCGCGCACCAGCCCCGAAGCCGTCCAGTACGTGGAGCTCCACGGCACCGGCACACCGGTCGGCGACCCCGTCGAGGCGGCCGCCCTGTCCGCCGTCGTCGGGCGCGGCGCCGACCGACCGCCGCTGCGCGTCGGTTCCGTCAAGACCAACATCGGCCACCTGGAGGCCGCCGCCGGCATCGCCGGGCTGCTCAAAGCCGCGCTCAGCGTGCGGCACCGGCAACTGCCGCCCACCCTGCACTTCCGCACCCCGCACCCGGCGATCCCGCTGGACGCGCTCAACCTGCGCGTCCAGACCGCGCTCGACGTCTGGCCGCAGCCCGACGCGCCGCTCGTCGCGGGCGTCAGCTCGTTCGGCATCGGCGGCACCAACTGCCACGTCGTGCTCGCCGAAGGCCCCTACACCGGACGCCCGGACCGCCCGGCTGCCCGGCCCGCCACCCCCCGCCCCCTGCCCTGGGTCATCTCCGCCCGCACCGGACGCGCCCTGGACGCCCAGGCCGCACGGCTGCTCGACCACCTCCGGGACAGCGGCGACGGCGCGGCCGACATCGCCCGCTCGCTGGCCGTGACCCGCTCCGCCCTCGACCACCGCGCCGTCGTCATCGGCACCGACCGGGCCGAACTCACCGCCCGGCTCGGCGACCTGCACACCGCGGCCGTCACCGGTGTCTGCGCGGCGGGCGGCCGTACCGCCTTCCTGTTCGCGGGCGGCGGCGCGCACCGCCTCGGCATGGGGCGCGAACTGTACGCGGCACACCCCGTCTTCGCCCGGGCCCTCGACGAGGTGCTCGCCCACTTCGACCCCGCGCTCGGCCTGCGCGAGGTGCTCCTCGTCGACGACGGCGCGGACGCGGCGGCCGCGCTCGACGGCATGCGCCTCATGCAGCCCGCCCTGTTCGCCTTCCAGGTCGCCATGTACCGCCTGGTCACCTCGTGGGGCGTCGAACCCGACCTGCTCGTGGGCCACTCCTTCGGCGAGATCGTCGCCGCCCACGTCTCCGGCTCCCTCTCCCTGGCCGACGCCGCGGCCCTCGCCGCGGCCCGCGGTGAACTCATGGAGGCCCTGCCGCCCGGCGGCGCCATGATCGCCGTCGAGGCCACCGAGGAGGAGGCGGCCGAAGCGCTCCGGGACACCGGCGACGTGTCCATCGGCGTCATCAACGGGCCGCGGTCCGTCGTGCTCTCCGGCGCGGACGCCTCCGTCACCCGCATCGCCGCCGCGTTCCACGCCCGCGGCCGCCGCACCACCCGCCTGCGGGTGCAGAACGCCGCCCACTCACCCCTCACCGAGCCCATGCTCGGCGAATTCGCCCGCAGGATCAGCGGGCTCACCGCCGCCGAACCGCGCATCCCGATCGTCTCCACCGTCACCGGGCGCGCCGGCACCCCGATGACGGAGTCCTACTGGACCGCCCACGTCGGCGCCACCGTGCGCTTCCACGACGCCGTCACCGCCTGCCGCGAACTGGGCGTCACCCGGTTCGTCGAACTCGCCCCGGACTCCGTCCTCACCCCGCTGGTCCACCCCGCCGAGACCGAGGTCGCGGTGGCCCTGCAGCACCGGGACGTCCCCGAACCCGAGGCCCTGCTCGCCGGACTCGGCGCGGCCTGGGTCTCCGGCCTGTCCGTCGACTGGGCCGAGGCCGTCGGCGACGCCCGGCTCGTCGCCCTGCCGACCTACGCCTTCCAGCGGGAGCGCTACTGGCTCGACGAACTCCCCGCCGCGCCCGCCGCCGAGCAGCACATCAGCTCCACCACGCTCGCCCTGCGCGACACGATCCGCACCTCCCCCGACGGCTTCCTCCAGCGCTGGCTGGCCGGGCACGTCGCCGAACTCGTCGGCGACCACCCGGCGGACCCCGACACCGCCTTCCGCGACCTCGGCTTCGACTCCGCGCTCTCGGTGCAGCTGCGCAACCGGCTCGTCTCCGCCACCGGGCTGCGCCTGCCCACCAGCGTGCTCTTCGACCACCCCACCCCCCAGGCGCTCGCCGCCCACCTGCACGACCGGATCACCGGCGCCCTGGACACCCCCGGCACGGCGGACGGCCCCCGCACGCCCGCCGTCCCCACCGGGGCCGGCGTGGACGCCGATCCGGTGGTGATCGTGGGGATGGCGTGCCGTCTGCCGGGCGGGATCGATTCGCCCGACGGGTTGTGGCGGGCGGTGTCGCAGGGCGTGGACGCGGTGTCGGAGTTCCCGGCCGACCGGGGGTGGGATCTGGCGGGGCTGTACGACCCCGATCCGGATCATCCGGGGACGAGTTATGCGCGGCACGGTGGTTTCCTGACGGGGGCGGGTGACTTCGACGCCGATTTCTTCGGGATCAGCCCGCGTGAGGCGGCCGCGATGGATCCGCAGCAGCGGTTGCTGCTGGAGACGGCCTGGGAGGCCCTGGAACGCTCGGTCATCGACCCGACCTCGCTGCGCGGCAGCCGCACCGGCGTCTTCGTCGGCGCCATGAACATGGAGTACGGCCCGCACCTGCACGCGCCGGTCGACGGCACCGAGGGCTTCCGCCTCACCGGCAACACCACGAGCGTGGCGTCGGGCCGGATCTCGTATCTGCTGGGTCTTGAGGGTCCGGCGATGACGGTGGACACGGCGTGCTCGTCGTCGCTCGTCGCCCTGCACCTGGCCGCGCAGGCCGTACGCAGCGGGGAGTGCTCGCTGGCGCTGGCGGGCGGCGTGACCGTGCTGTCCACGCCCGGGATGTTCGTGGAGTTCTCGCGGCAGCGGGGGCTGGCGCCTGACGGGCGGTGCAAGGCGTTCTCGGATGCCGCGGACGGTACGGGGTGGGCCGAGGGTGTCGGTGTGCTGGTGGTGGAGCGGTTGTCGGACGCGGAGCGCAACGGCCATCGGGTGCTGGCGGTGGTGCGGGGTTCGGCGGTGAACCAGGACGGTGCGTCGAACGGGTTGACGGCGCCGAACGGTCCGTCGCAGCAGCGGGTGATCCGTGATGCGCTGGCGGGTGCGGGTCTGGGTGCTGCGGATGTGGATGTGGTGGAGGCGCACGGTACGGGTACGGCGCTGGGTGATCCGATTGAGGCGCAGGCGCTGCTGGCGACGTACGGCCAGGAGCGGCCCGAGGACCGTCCGTTGTGGCTGGGGTCGCTGAAGTCGAACATCGGTCACACGCAGGCCGCGGCGGGGGTGGCGGGTGTCATCAAGATGGTCGAGGCGATGCGGCACGGAGTTCTCCCCCGCACCTTGCACGTGGAGGAGCCGTCGCGCCATGTGGACTGGGAGCAGGGTCAGGTCCGGCTGCTGACCGAGAACCGGTCGTGGCCCGAGGTGGACCGGCCGCGCCGCTCCGCGGTGTCCTCCTTCGGCATCAGCGGCACCAACGCCCACGTCATCCTCGAAGCCCCGCCCGCCGGTGTCACGGAGGAGCCCGCCGCCGAGCCGCCCGCGCAGGACCGGCCCGCGGCCCTGGTCCCGTGGGTGCTGTCGGCGCGGTCCGGCGACGGCATACGCCGGCAGGCCGCACGGCTGCTCGCGCACCTCGACGAGCGTCCCGAACTCGACCCGCACGACGTGGCGTTGAGCCTGGTGACGGGACGCGCACGGCTGGAGTGCCGTGCGGTGGCGTGGGGTGCGGATGGTGGGGCGCTGTGCTCGGGGCTGCGTGATCTGGCGGCGGGGGTCGAGTCGCCGGGTGTTGTGGTGGGTGGGGTGGGTGTGGGTGGGTTGGTGTGGGTGTTTCCGGGTCAGGGGTCGCAGTGGGTGGGGATGGCTCGTGAGTTGCTGGAGTCGTCGGGGGTGTTTGCTGCGCGGTTGGGTGAGTGTGCGGCGGTCATGGACGGGTTGACGGGGTGGTCGTTGCTGGATGTGGTGCGGGGGGAGGGTGTGGGGCTGGATCGGGTGGATGTGGTGCAGCCGGTGTTGTTTGCGGTGATGGTGTCGTTGGCGGCGGTGTGGGGTTCGTTGGGGGTGCGGCCTGCTGCGGTGGTGGGTCATTCGCAGGGTGAGATCGCGGCTGTGTGTGTGGCGGGTGGGTTGTCGTTGGAGGATGCGGCGCGGGTGGTGGTGTTGCGGTCGCGGGCGATCGGGGTGCTGGCCGGTCGTGGGGGGATGGTGTCGGTTCTTGCTCCTGCGGAGCGGGTGGGTGAGTGGTTGACCGGTGGGCTTGCGGTGGGGGTGGTCAACGGGCCCGGGCAGGTGGTGGTGTCGGGGGTGGTGGATGAGCTGGATGTTTTTGTGGAGCGGTGTGAGCGGGAGGGGGTGCAGGCGCGGCGGATCGCGGTGGACTACGCCTCGCACTCGCCGCAGGTCGAGGAGCTGAAGGCGGAGTTGCTGGAGGTTCTGGGCGGGATCGAGCCTCGCGGTTCGGATGTTCCGCTGGTGTCGACGGTGACGGGTGAGGTGATCGACACCGCGGTGATGGATGCGGGGTACTGGTTCGAGAATCTGCGCCGGCCGGTGCGTTTCGACAAGGCCCTGTCGGCTCTTCTGGCGGGCGGGCACCGCGCGTTCGTGGAGGTCAGCCCGCACCCCGTGCTCCTCGGTGCGGTGGTGCAGGCGGCTGAGGCGGCAGGGGTGGAGGGTGTGACCGCGGTCGGCACGCTGCGGCGGGACGAGGGCGGGCGTGATCAGCTCCTGCGCAATGCGGCGGAGTTGTTCACGGCCGGTGTGGATGTCGACTGGTCGTCGTGGGTGTCCGGGGGACGTCTCGTCGATCTGCCGACGTACGCTTTCGAGCGTCGGCGGTTCTGGTTGCCGGCGGGGCGGTCGCCGGTGGATGCGGCGGGGCTGGGTCTGGACCCGGCCGATCACCCCCTCCTCCACGCCGCCGTCCCCCTGGCCTCACAGGACGGGTGGGTACTGACCGGGCAGCTGTCCCTGCAGGACCACCCGTGGCTGAGCGACCACGCCGTCCACGGCACCGTCATCCTGCCCGGCACCGCCTTCGTCGAGCTCGCGCTGCACGCGGGTGGGCAGGCGGGGTGCGAGGTGGTGGAGGAGCTGACGCTGGAGCGTCCGCTGCTGCTGGCGGAGGGTGCGGCGGTGGTGGTGCAGGTGTCGGTGGGTGCTCCGGACGGGTCCGGCCGCCGTTCGCTCACCGTGCACTCCCGCCCCCACGGCAGCAGCGAGGAATGGGCCCGGCACGCCACGGGGACCCTCACGCCGGGACACCTGGCGCCGCAGGAGCGCCTGGGTGCCGCATGGCCGCCCCCGGGCGCCCGGCGGGTCGACGGTCCCGACAGCATCTCCGGGACCTACGAGCGTCTGGCCGGGCTCGGTTACGGATACGGGCCGGTGTTCCGGGGGCTGCGCGAGGTGTGGCGGGTCGGTGAGGAGCTGTTCGCGGAGGTGCGGCTGCCCGTCGAGCCCGGGGGGTTCGGGGTGCATCCCGCCCTGCTGGACGCCGCCCTGCACCCCCTGCTCGGCGACGAACTCCGCGTGCCGTTCGCCTGGAGCACGGTCCGTCTGGCCTCGGTGGGCGCCTCGGTGCTGCGGGTGCGGTTGACGCCGGTGGCCGACGGTGTGGTGCGGGTGGCGGCGTTCGACGGTGCGGGGCTGCCGGTCGTGACGGTGGACGGACTGCGACTCCACCCGATGTCGCAGGACCAGCTCCGGGAAGTGGCGGGGCAGGGCGCCGGTGGCCTCTTCGAACTCCGGTGGACGGCTGTCCCGGTGCCGGAGACGGAAGTGGGGGAGCCGTCCGGGGTGCGTGTGGAGGAGGTCGCGCCGGGTGGTGACGTACGTGGGCGGCTGGGTGAAGTGCTGGCGGTGGTGCAGGACTTCCTGGGCGGGGCGCCGGAGGACGGCCGGCTGGTGGTGGTGACGCACGGGGGGATGGCGGGCGTCGCCGATCCGGTGACGGCTGCGGTGTGGGGCCTGCTGCGGTCGGCGCAGGCGGAGCACCCCGGTCGTGTCGTCGTGCTCGACACACCCGCGGATGCCGACACCGCGAGCGCGGTGACGGCCGCCCTCGCGACGAACGAGCCCCAAATCGTTCTTGAGGAGGGCCGTTTCCTCGTGCCTCGCCTTGCGGCGCTGACCGCCGGGGAAGACCGGGCCGTTTCCTTTGCTTCTGAGGGGACGGTGCTGGTGACGGGGGCGGGTGGTGTGCTGGCGGGGCATGTGGTGCGGCATCTGGTGGCGCGTCATGGGGTGCGGCATCTGCTGTTGGTGGGGCGTCGTGGGGGTGAGCGGGTCGAGCGGTTGGTGGCGGAGGTGTCGGCGGCGGGTGTGTCGGCGCGGTTCGTGGTGTGTGATGTCGCTGATCGTGATGCGGTCGCGGGTGTGCTGGACGGTGTGGGGGCCGGGCGTCCGCTGACGGGTGTGGTGCACACGGCGGGGGTGCTGGACGACGGTGTGGTCACGGCGTTGACGCCGGAGCGGGTGGATGCGGTGGTGGCGCCGAAGGTGGATGGTGCGCGCTGGCTGGACGAGTTGACGCGGGCGCGGGGGATGCGGTTGTCGGCGTTCGTGGTGTTCTCGTCGGCTGCCGGTGTGGTGGGTACGGCGGGGCAGGGTAACTATGCTGCGGCGAACGCGTATCTGGACGCGTTGGTGCGGGTGCGTCGTGAGGACGGTCTTGCCGGGACCTCGATGGCATGGGGGTTGTGGGCCGAGACCAGTGCCATGACCGGTCATCTGGGTGGTGCGGATCTGGCGCGGCTGGCGCGTACGGGTCTGGCGCCGATCTCCACCGAGGACGGGCTCGCCCTCTTCGACGCCGCCCTGACCTCCGACCGCGCGACGGTCGTACCCGTGCGTCTCGACCTGCCCGCCCTCCGCAACCGTGCGGCCCAGGGCAGCCTGCCCGCCGTCTTCGGTTCCCTGGTGCGGCTTCCGCTGCGGCAGGCGGCAGCGCCCGTTGCCGGGGAGTCCCGGTCCTGGACCGCCGGGATGGCGGCGTTGGGGGAGGCGGAGCGTTCGGCGGCGCTGGCCGATCTGGTCGGGGCGCAGGTCTCGCTCGTCCTGGGGCACGGATCGGGCGCGTCGGTGGACCCGCAACGGGCCTTCCGGGAGATGGGCTTCGACTCCCTCACCGGCCTCGAACTGCGCCAGCGGCTCCAGGCCGTCACAGGACTGCGGCTGCCGTCCACACTGGTCTTCGACTACCCGACGCTCACAGCGCTGGCCGCCTACCTGGACGAGCAGGTCCGGGGTACGTCCGCGACCTCGGCCGTCTCGCCTCCCTCAGCCGTCTCGTTCACGGAGACGGCCTCCGATCCGGTGGTGATCGTGGGGATGGCGTGCCGTCTGCCGGGCGGGATCGATTCGCCCGGGGAGCTGTGGCAGGCGGTGGTGGACGGCCTGGACGCGGTGTCGGAGTTCCCGGCCGACCGGGGGTGGGATCTGGCGGGGCTGTACGACCCCGACCCGGACCATCCGGGGACGAGTTATGCGCGGCACGGCGGCTTCCTGACCGGGGCGGGTGACTTCGACGCCGACTTCTTCGGGATCAGCCCGCGTGAGGCGGCCGCGATGGATCCGCAGCAGCGGCTGCTGCTGGAGACGGCCTGGGAGGCCCTGGAACGCTCGGCGATCGACCCGACCTCCCTGCGCGGCACCCGCACCGGCGTCTTCACCGGCCTCATGTACCACGACTACGGCTTCACGCAGGGCGGGACCGCCGAGGACGTCGAGGGAATGCTGATCACCGGCAACAGCGGCGGTGTCGCCTCGGGCCGGATCTCGTATCTGCTGGGTCTTGAGGGTCCGGCGATGACGGTGGACACGGCGTGCTCGTCCTCCCTGGTCGCCCTGCACCTCGCTGCCCAGGCCCTGCGCAGCGGGGAGTGCTCGCTGGCGCTGGCGGGCGGGGTGACGGTGATGTCGACACCGACGACATTCGTGGAGTTCTCGCGGCAGCGGGCGATGTCCCCCGACGGGCGGTGCAAGGCGTTCTCGGACGCCGCCGACGGTGCCGGGTGGGCCGAGGGCGTCGGTCTCCTGGTGGTGGAGCGGCTGTCGGACGCGCAGCGCAACGGCCACCAGGTCCTCGCCGTCGTGCGGGGCTCGGCGGTGAACCAGGACGGTGCCTCGAACGGGTTGACGGCGCCGAACGGCCCCTCCCAGCAGCGGGTGATCCGTGACGCCCTCGCCGGCGCGGGGCTGGGTGCTGCGGATGTGGACGCGGTGGAGGCGCACGGCACCGGCACCGCACTGGGCGACCCGATCGAGGCGCAGGCACTGCTGGCGACCTACGGCCAGGAGCGTTCCGGCAGCGAGCCGTTGTGGCTGGGCTCGGTCAAGTCGAACATCGGTCACACGCAGGCCGCGGCGGGCGTCGCGGGTGTCATCAAGATGGTCGAGGCGATGCGGCACGGGGTTCTCCCGCGCACCTTGCACGTGGAGGAGCCGTCGCACCATGTGGACTGGGAGCAGGGTCAGGTCCGGTTGCTGACCGAGAACCGGCTCTGGCCCGAGGTGGACCGGCCCCGTCGCTCCGCGGTGTCCTCCTTCGGGATCGGCGGTACGAACGCCCACGTCATCCTCGAAGCCCCGCCCGCCGAGGTGACGGCGGAGCCCGCCGCCGAGCCGCCCGCCGACTCCGCCACCCCGGAGAGCGCGCCGGCCGCCGACCCGGCTCTGGTCCCGTGGGTGTTGTCGGCGCGGTCCGTGGAGGGTGTGCGGCGGCAGGCGGCGCGGCTTTTGGCGCGTCTGGATGATGCTCCGGGGCTCGGGTTGCGGGATGTGGGGCTGACGCTGGCGTCGGGGCGGGCTCTGCTGGATCACCGGGCTGTTGTGCTGGGTGCGGATGGTGGGGCGCTGTGCTCGGGGCTGGCGGCTCTGGCTGCTGGTGAGGACTGTGCGGGTGTTGTGGTGGGTGGGGTGGGTGCGGGTGGGGTGGTGTGGGTGTTTCCGGGTCAGGGGTCGCAGTGGGTGGGGATGGCTCGTGAGTTGCTGGAGTCGTCGGGGGTGTTTGCTGCGCGGTTGGGTGAGTGTGCGGCGGTCATGGACGGGTTGACGGGGTGGTCGTTGCTGGATGTGGTGCGGGGGGAGGGTGTGGGGCTGGATCGGGTGGATGTGGTGCAGCCGGTGTTGTTTGCGGTGATGGTGTCGTTGGCGGCGGTGTGGGGTTCGTTGGGGGTGCGGCCTGCTGCGGTGGTGGGTCATTCGCAGGGTGAGATCGCGGCTGTGTGTGTGGCGGGTGGGTTGTCGTTGGAGGATGCGGCGCGGGTGGTGGTGTTGCGGTCGCGTGCGATCGGGGTGCTGGCCGGTCGTGGGGGGATGGTGTCGGTTCTTGCTCCTGCGGAGCGGGTGGGGGAGTGGTTGACCGGTGGGCTTGCGGTGGGGGTGGTCAACGGGCCCGGGCAGGTGGTGGTGTCGGGGGTGGTGGACGAGCTGGATGTTTTCGTGGAGCGGTGTGAGCGGGAGGGGGTGCAGGCGCGGCGGATCGCGGTGGACTACGCCTCGCACTCGCCGCAGGTCGAGGAGTTGCGTGCCGAACTCCTCGATGTCCTGGGCGGGATCGAGCCTCGCAGTTCGGATGTTCCGCTGGTGTCGACGGTGACCGGTGAGGTGATCGACACCGCGGTGATGGATGCGGGGTACTGGTTCGAGAACCTGCGCCGGCCGGTGCGTTTCGACAAGGCCCTGTCGGCTCTTCTGGCGGGCGGGCACCGCGCGTTCGTGGAGGTCAGCCCGCATCCGGTGCTGCTGGGTGCGGTGGTGCAGGCGGCTGAGGCGGCAGGGGTGGAGGGTGTGACCGCGGTCGGCACGCTGCGGCGGGACGAGGGCGGGCGTGATCAGCTCCTGCGCAATGCGGCGGAGTTGTTCACGGCCGGTGTGGATGTCGACTGGTCGTCGTGGGTGTCCGGGGGACGTCTCGTCGATCTGCCGACCTTCGCTTTCGAGCGTCGGCGGTTCTGGTTGTCGGCGGGGCGGTCGCCGGTGGATGCGGCGGGGCTGGGTCTGGACCCGGCCGATCACCCCCTCCTCCACGCCGCCGTCCCCCTGGCGGACCGCGGCGACATCGTGCTCACGGGACGGATATCCCTCGACACCCAGCCCTGGCTGGCCGACCACGCCGTCTTCGGCGCGGCGCTGCTCCCGGGAACGGCCTTCGTCGAGCTCGCGCTGCACGCGGGTGGGCAGGCGGGGTGCGAGGTGGTGGAGGAGCTGACGCTGGAGCGTCCGCTGCTGCTGGCGGAGGGTGCGGCGGTGGTGGTGCAGGTGTCGGTGGGTGCTCCGGACGCGTCCGGCCGCCGCTCGCTCACCGTGCACTCCCGCCCCCACGACGCGGGGTCCGACTGGGTACGGCACGCCGCCGGTGTGGTGGCACCCGGTACGTCCCTGCCGCAGGAGCGGCTGGACATCGCCTGGCCGCCGTCCGGTGCGCAGCCCGTGCCGGGCGCGGAGGTCTATGAGCGTCTGGCCGGGCTCGGTTACGGATACGGGCCGGTGTTCCGGGGGCTGCGGGAGATGTGGCGGGTCGGTGAGGAGCTGTTCGCGGAGGTGCGGCTGCCCGTCGAGCCCGGGGGGTTCGGGGTGCATCCCGCCCTGCTGGACGCCGCCCTGCACCCCCTGCCGACGGACGACTTGCGGGTGCCCTTCTCATGGAGCGGGGTCAGGCTGCACGCGGTGGGGGCCACGGTGCTGCGGGTGCGGTTGACGCCCGGGGCCGACGGTGTGGTGCGGGTGGCGGCGTTCGACGGTGCGGGCCGACCCGTCGTGACGGTGGACGAGCTGCGCATCCACCCGATGTCGCAGGACCAGCTCCGCCAGGTCGCCGCGGGCCGGACGAACGGCCTGTACGAGCTGCGCTGGACTGCCGCGCCGGTTCCGGAAGCGATGCCGGGGCGGGACATGTCCGGGGTGCGTGTGGAGGAGGTCGCGCCGGGTGGTGACGTACGTGGGCGGCTGGGTGAAGTGCTGGCGGTGGTGCAGGACTTCCTGGGCGGGGCGCCGGAGGACGGCCGGCTGGTGGTGGTGACGCACGGGGGGATGGCGGGCGTCGCCGATCCGGTGACGGCTGCGGTGTGGGGCCTGCTGCGGTCGGCGCAGGCGGAGCACCCCGGTCGTGTCGTCGTGCTCGACACACCCGCGGACGCGGACGTCCCGAGCGCGGTGACGGCCGCCCTCGCGACGAACGAGCCCCAGGTCGTCCTGCACGACGGGCAGTTCCTCGTCCCCCGGCTGGCCGTGTCCCCCGTGGAGGACGAGGGCCGGGCCGTTTCCTTTGCTTCTGAGGGGACGGTGCTGGTGACGGGGGCGGGTGGTGTGCTGGCGGGGCATGTGGTGCGGCATCTGGTGGCGCGTCATGGGGTGCGGCATCTGCTGCTGGTGGGGCGTCGTGGGGGTGAGCGGGTCGAGCGGTTGGTGGCGGAGGTGTCGGCGGCGGGTGTGTCGGCGCGGTTCGTGGTGTGTGATGTCGCTGATCGTGATGCGGTCGCGGGTGTGCTGGACGGTGTGGGGGCCGGGCGTCCGCTGACGGGTGTGGTGCACACGGCGGGGGTGCTGGACGACGGTGTGGTCACGGCGTTGACGCCGGAGCGGGTGGATGCGGTGGTGGCGCCGAAGGTGGATGGTGCGCGCTGGCTGGACGAGTTGACGCGGGCGCGGGGGATGCGGTTGTCGGCGTTCGTGGTGTTCTCGTCGGCTGCTGGTGTGGTGGGTACGGCGGGGCAGGGTAACTATGCTGCGGCGAACGCGTATCTGGACGCGTTGGTGCGGGTGCGTCGTGCGGATGGTCTTGCCGGGACCTCGATGGCGTGGGGGTTGTGGGCCGAGACCAGTGCCATGACCGGTCATCTGGGTGGTGCGGATCTGGCGCGGCTGGCGCGTACGGGTCTGGCGCCGATCTCCACCGAGGACGGGCTCGCCCTCTTCGACGCCGCCCTGACCTCCGACCGCGCGGCCCTCGTCACCGCCCTGCTCGACCTGCCCGCCCTCCGCAACCGCGCGGCCCAGGACAGCCTGCCGCCGCTGTTCTCCTCCCTCGTCCGCACGCCGGTCCGGCGTCCTGTCGCCGAAGCCGGAGGCGCGGGGGCGCCGTCGTGGCTCGCGGACATGGCGGCGTTGGGGGAGGCGGAGCGTTCGGCGGCGCTGGCCGATCTGGTCGGGGCGCAGGTCTCGCTCGTCCTGGGGCACGGATCGGGCGCGTCGGTGGACCCGCAACGGGCCTTCCGGGAGATGGGCTTCGACTCCCTCACCGGCCTCGAACTGCGCCAGCGGCTCCAGGCCGTCACAGGGCTGCGGCTGCCGTCCACACTGGTCTTCGACTACCCGACGCTCACCGCGCTGAGCGGTTTCCTCGACGAGCAGATCCGCGGCACCTCCGCGGTCCCGGCCGTGCCGCAGCCGCCCACCGGTGCCGGCGTGGACGCCGATCCGGTGGTGATCGTGGGGATGGCGTGCCGTCTGCCGGGCGGGATCGATTCGCCCGGGGAGCTGTGGCAGGCGGTGGTGGACGGCCTGGACGCGGTGTCGGAGTTCCCGGCCGACCGGGGGTGGGATCTGGCGGGGCTGTACGACCCCGATCCGGATCATCCGGGGACGAGTTATGCGCGGCACGGTGGTTTCCTGACGGGGGCGGGTGACTTCGACGCCGATTTCTTCGGGATCAGCCCGCGTGAGGCGGCCGCGATGGATCCGCAGCAGCGGCTGCTGCTGGAGACGGCCTGGGAGGCCCTGGAACGCTCGGCGATCGACCCGACCTCCCTGCGCGGCACCCGCACCGGCGTCTTCACCGGCCTGATGGCCGGCGAGTACGGGCCGCCCCTGCACGAACCCGTCGACGGTATGGAGGGGTTCCGCATGCTCGGCAACGCGTCGAGCGTGGCGTCGGGCCGGATCTCGTATCTGCTGGGTCTTGAGGGTCCGGCGATGACGGTGGACACGGCGTGCTCGTCGTCGCTCGTCGCCCTGCACCTCGCTGCCCAGGCCCTGCGGAACGGGGAGTGCTCGCTGGCGCTGGCGGGCGGGGTGACGGTGATGTCGACGCCGACGACGTTCGTGGAGTTCTCGCGGCAGCGGGCGATGTCCCCCGACGGGCGGTGCAAGGCGTTCTCGGATGCCGCGGACGGTGCCGGGTGGGCCGAGGGCGTCGGTCTGCTGGTGGTGGAGCGGCTGTCGGACGCCCGGCGCAACGGCCACCAGGTGCTGGCCGTCGTGCGGGGCTCGGCGGTGAACCAGGACGGTGCCTCGAACGGGTTGACGGCGCCGAACGGCCCCTCCCAGCAGCGGGTGATCCGTGACGCCCTCGCCGGCGCGGGCCTGAACGGCGCCGACGTGGACGCGGTGGAGGCGCACGGCACCGGCACCGCACTGGGCGACCCGATCGAGGCACAGGCGCTGCTGGCGACCTACGGCCGGCAGCGGCCCGAGGACCGGCCGTTGTGGCTGGGCTCGGTCAAGTCGAACATCGGTCACACGCAGGCCGCGGCGGGCGTCGCGGGCATCATCAAGATGATCGAGGCGATGCGGCACGGCGTCCTCCCGCGCACCCTGCACGCGGACGAGCCGACCCACCACGTCGACTGGGAGCAGGGCCAGGTCCGGCTGCTGACCGAGAACCGGCCCTGGCCCGACGTGGACCGGCCCCGTCGCTCCGCGGTGTCCTCCTTCGGGATCAGCGGCACCAACGCCCACGTCATCCTCGAAGCCCCGCCCGCCGAGGTCACGGAGGAGCCTGCCGCCGAACCGCCCGCGCCGGACCGGCCGGCACCCCTCACCCCCTGGGTCCTGTCGGCACGGACCCGGGACGGTGTACGGCGGCAGGCCGTCCGGCTGCTCGCCCACCTCGACGCCCACCCCGGGCTCGACGCGGCCGACATCGGGCTCACCCTCGCGTCCGGGCGCGCACTGCTCGACCACCGGGCCGTCGTCCTCGGCGCCGACCGCGACGCCACGGTCTCGGCGCTGGCCGCGGTGGCCGCCGGTGAGGACACGCCGGACGCCGTGCTCGGCGCGGTGGGTGCCGCGGGAACCGGCGGCTCGGCGCTGGTGTTCTCCGGCCAGGGGGCGCAGCGTGCCGGGGCGGGCAGGGAGCTGTACGAGCGGTACCCGGTCTTCGCCGGGACGTTCGACGCCGTGTGCGCGGCCGTCGACGCGCATCTCGACGGGTACGTCGAACACCCCCTCCGCGACGTCGCGTTCGCGCCGGCGGGGTCGCCCCTGGCGGCGCTGCTCGATCAGAGCGTGTACACGCAGACCGCGCTGTTCGCGCTGGAGACGGCGCTGTGGGAGCTGCTGCGGTCCTGGGGCGTCGCGCCCGACTACGTGATGGGGCACTCGCTGGGCGAGATCACCGCGGCCTGCGCGGCGGGCGTGCTGTCCCTGCCCGACGCGTGCGCCCTGGTCGCGGCCCGCGGGCGGCTGATGCAGGCGCTGCCGGAGGGCGGCGGGATGGTCGCGGTGGAGGCGGACGAGCAGGAGGTCGGCTCCCACCTGGAGGCGGCCGGACTGACGGAGGCGGCGGGCATCGCGGCCGTCAACGGGCCGCGGGCGGTGGTGGTCTCGGGGGACGACTCCGCCGTGACCGCCGTCGCCGGCCACTTCCGGTCCGCCGGGCGGCGGGTGCGCCGGCTGCCGGTCTCCCACGCCTTCCACTCGTACCGCACCGAGCCGATGCTCGCGGAATTCGCCGAGGTGCTGTCCGGCCTGGCCTTCGAGCCGCCGCACATCCCCGTCGTCTCCAACCTCACCGGCGAGGTCGCCGATCCCGCGCAGCTGTGCACGCCCGCGTACTGGGTCGAGCACGTCCGCCGGGCCGTGCGGTTCGCCGACGGGGTGCGCTGCCTGGCCGGCCGGGGGGTCACCACCTTCCTGGAGGTCGGCCCGGCGGCCGTGCTCACCCCGATGGCGCACGCCACCCTCGACTCCGTGCTGCCGGACGGCCGTTACGCCGCCGTGGCCACGCTCACCCCCGGGCGGCCCGAGGCGCAGGCGCTGGCCGGTGCGCTGGCCCTGCCGTTCACGAGCGGCCTGCCCGTGGCGTGGGAGCGGACGCTGCCGGGCGGCCGCCGGGTGGAGCTGCCCGGCTACCCGTTCGCGCGGCAGCGCTACTGGCAGGCGGCCGACGAGACGGTCACCGGGCTGCGCGCCGCCGGCCTCAGCGCCTCCCGGCACCCGCTGCTCGGCGCCGCCGTGCACCTGCCCGACGGGCAGACCGTGCTCACCGGACGGCTGCTGCCGGGGGCGCAGCCCTGGCTCGCCGACCACGCCGTGGACGGCACGCCGCTGCTGCCGGGCACCGCCTTCCTCGAACTGGCCCTGCACGCCGGGGCCGAGACCGGCTGCCCGGTCGTCGAGGAGCTGACCCTGCACACGCCCCTCGCCCTGCCCTCCGGCGCAGCGGTGTACTTCCGGGCGGTCGTGGGCGCCGCGGACGAGGAGGGCCGCCGGACGGTCGCCCTGTATTCCACGGACTCGCCGTCGGCACCGGCCGACGCCGGGGCCTCCGTCCGCCACGCGACGGGCGTGCTCAGCCCCGCCGCCCCGCAGCCGCCCGCGGAGTGGACCTGGCCGCCGGTCGGGGCGACACCCGTGCCCCTGGACGGCTTCTACGCCGGGCTGGCCGGCCGCGGCTACGACTACGGTCCGGCCTTCCGCGGGCTGCGCGCGGCCTGGCGTACCGCGGACGAGCTCTACGCGGAGGTCGAACTCCCCGTGGAGCCCGGCGGGTTCGGCCTGCACCCCGCACTCCTGGACGCCGCCCTGCACACCGTCACGCTCGGCCTCCCGGAGCTGGCCGGGAGCGGCGCCGACCGGCCCCTGCTGCCGTTCTCCTGGTCCGGCGTGACCCTGGAGGCCACCCGGGCCTCCGTGCTGCGGGTGCGGCTCGCGGCGACCGGTGACGGGGCCGTCTCCCTGAGCGCCGCCGACACCGCCGGCCGGCCCGTCGTCACCGTCGACGCCCTCGCGCTGCGGCCGATGGCGGCGGGAACGGCCGCCGAGCGGGACGCGGGCCTGCATCTGCGCTGGCGGCCGCTGCCCGCCGCGGGCGGCGCGACGCCCCCGGCGGATCTCGCGGTCCTCCCCGTCGAACCGGGCGGCGACCCGCGGACCCGGCTGGCCGAGGTGCTGGAGTCGGTCCAGCGCTTCCTCGCCGGCCCGGCACCCGACGGCGCGCGGCTCGCCGTCGTCACCCGGGGCACGCTCATGGACCGGCCCGACCCGGTCAGCGCCGCGGTGTGGGGCATGCTGCGCTCCGCCCAGGCCGAGCATCCCGGACGGCTCCTGCTGGTCGACGTGGACAGCCGGTCGGACGAGGCCCTGGCGACGGCCGCGGCCACCGCCGAACCGCAGGTCGCCGTGCGCGGCGGCCGTGCGTTCGCCCCCCGGCTCACGCGCACCGCCCCGGCCGTGCTGCCGCTGCCGGACGCCCCCGGCTGGCGGCTGCGCACCGAGGGGCCCGGCGCGCCGGAGCCCGTCGCCGTCCCGGATCCGGACGGACCGCTGGGCGCAGGGGAGGTCCGCGTCTCGCTGCGGGCCGCCGCGGCCGGCCCCGGACACCCGGCCGGTGCCGGGACGGCCTGGGCCGCCGCCGGGGTGGTCGTGGAGACCGGAGCGGCCGTCACCTCTCCCGCCGTCGGGGACCGCGTGTTCGGCATGCTGCCGGAAGGCGGGTCCCCGGGGCGGTTCGCGGTGACCGATCACCGCGACCTGGCGCCGGTCCCCGACGGCTGGAGCTTCGCGCAGGCCGCCGCGGCCGCGCCGGCGTTCCTGACCGCCTGGCACGCCCTGGCCGACCTGGCCCGTACCGGACCCGGGGACCAGGTGCTCGTCCACGGCGCCGGAACCGCGGTCGGCCTGGCCGCCGTGCAGGTCGCCTCGCACCTCGGCGCGGAGGTGTACGCCACCGCCCCGTCCGGTGCCCGCGACGTCCTGGAAAGCCTCGGGCTGGACGCGGCGCATCTGGCCGAGCCGGAGGCCGACGCCTTCCCCAAGACGCTCCCGGCCGGCATCGACGTGATCCTCGACCCGGTGGGCGCGGACACCGCCGAGGCGTCGGCCGCGCTCCTCGCCACCGGGGGCCGCTACCTGGCCGTCGCCGGGCGGTACGAGGCCCCAGGCGGTGCCGCCTGCCCGGACTCGGCCCCCGTCGGCGTGGCGGACGCCGGACCCGCCCGACAGCGGGAGATCCTGGCGGGCCTGGCGGCGCTGCTGCCGGCCGGGGCCCTACCGCCGCCGGTGCGCGCCCTCGACGTGCGGGCCGCCGCGGGCGGCGGCCTCCCGGCCGAGCCGTCCGGCACCGCGCCCGGCCTTGAGGCCGCGGAGGTCCTGACCTTCCCCCGCCCCCTCGACCCGGACGGCACGGTCGTCGTGACCGGCGCGAGCGGCACCCTGGCGCAGCACGTCGTACGCCGGCTGGTCGGCGAACACGGCGTCCGGCACCTGCTGCTGCTCAGCCGCAGCGGCGCCGGGCTGCCCGAGGACCTGCGCGACGGGCGGGTGACCGCGCTGGCGGTCGCCTGCGACGTCGGCGACCGCGACGCGCTCGCCCGCGCCCTGGCCCGCGTCCCCGCCGGGCACCCGCCGACCGCCGTGGTGCACACCGCGGGCGTCCTCGACGACGGAGTCCTGGAAGCCCTCACCCCCGAGCGGCTCGGCACCGTGCTGCGGCCGAAGGCGGACGCGATCCGGCACCTGGACGAGCTGACCGCCGACGCCGACCTGGCGGCCTTCGTGGTCTTCTCCTCCGCGGCCGGCGTGCTCGGCTCGCCCGGCCAGGCCAACTACGCCGCCGCCAACGCCTACCTGGACGCCTTTGCCACCCGCAGGCACGGGGAGGGGCGGCCCGCCGTCTCCCTCGCCTGGGGCATGTGGAGCGAGGCCAGTGGCATGACGTCCGGCCTCGGCGACGCCGACCGCGGCCGGATCGCCCGCAGCGGACTGCTGCCGACCGGCACCGAGGAGGGGCTCGCCGCCTTCGACCGGGCGCTGACGTCGGCCGTGCCGTTCCTCGTCCCGGCGCGGGTCGACACCGCGGCCCTGCGCACGCCGGACGCACCGGTGCTCCTGCGCGACCTGGCACCCGCCCCCTCGCGGCGTGCCGCCGCCGGGGCCGCCCCGGCCGCGTCCGAGCCGCTGCGCGACCGGCTGCTCGAACTGCCCGCCGAGCGGCGGCGCGAGGCGCTGCTCGACATCCTGCGCGCCGAGGCGGCCGAGGTGCTCGGCTACGGCGACCCGCGCCGCATCCCCGAGGACGGCGCCTTCCGCGACCTCGGCTTCGACTCCCTCACCGCCGTCGAACTCCGCAACCGGGTCAGCGCCCGGACCGGCCTCCGGCTCAGCTCCACCGCGGTGTTCGACCACCCCAGCCCCGGCGCCCTCGTCGACCACCTGCTCGAAGGGATCGCCCCCCGCCCCGCCGAAAAGGGCGGCGGCGAACCCACCTACGAGCAGGTCATGGCCGACCTCACCCGGCTGCGCGGCCACATGTCGGCACTGAACCTGACCGGCGCCCAGCGCACCGCACTGGCCGAGACCGTCCGCAGCATGTCGGTGCCGTGGACGGCACCGGCCTCCCCGGCGCAGGCCGAGGAGAACCCGCCCGCCGACCTCGGATCCGCGAGCGCGGCGGAGGTCCTCGCCTTCGTCACGAACAGCCTCGGCATCTCCGTCTCCGGCGACGAACCGCCCACCGACCCGAGTTGAGAGTGAGCTCATGGCCACCGAAGAAGAGCTGCTGAAGTACCTCAAGGCGGTCTCCGAGGAACTGCACGCCACCCGCGGCCGGTTGCAGGAGCTGGAGAGCCGCCGTGACGAGCCCGTGGCGATCGTCGGCATGGCCTGCCGGCTGCCCGGCGGCGTGTCCTCCCCGGAACAGCTGTGGGACCTCGTCGTCAAGGGAGAGGACGCCGTCGGCGACTTCCCCGACGACCGCGACTGGGACGTCGAGGCGCTCTACGACCCGGAACCGGGCCGAGCGGGCGCGACCTACACCCGCTCCGGCGGTTTCCTGCGCGACGCGGCGGACTTCGACCCGGCGTTCTTCGGGATAGCCCCCCGCGAGGCGCTGTCCATGGACCCGCAGCAGCGCCTCATGCTGGAGGCGTCCTGGGAGGCGCTGGAGAACGCCGGGATCAACCCGCAGACCCTCAAGGGCACCCGCGCCGGGGTCTTCGCCGGATCCTTCCACCACGACTACGACCCGGGCGGCGGCAGCGTCGGCAGCCTCGTGTCCGGCCGCGTCGCCTACACCCTGGGCCTCCAGGGCCCCGCCGTCACGGTGGACACGGCCTGCTCGTCGTCGCTGGTCGCCCTGCACATGGCGGCCCGGGCGCTGCGCAGCGGGGAGTGCTCGCTGGCGCTGGCGGGCGGGGTGACGGTGATGTCGTCCCCGGTGACGTTCGTGGAGTTCTCGCGGCAGCGGGGGCTGGCGCCTGACGGGCGGTGCAAGGCGTTCTCGGATGCCGCGGACGGTACGGGGTGGGCCGAGGGTGTCGGTGTGCTGGTGGTGGAGCGGTTGTCGGACGCGGAGCGCAACGGTCACCGGGTGCTGGCGGTGGTGCGGGGTTCGGCGGTGAACCAGGACGGTGCGTCGAACGGGTTGACGGCGCCGAACGGTCCGTCGCAGCAGCGGGTGATCCGTGACGCGCTGGCGGGTGCGGGGCTCGGTGTTGCGGATGTGGATGTGGTGGAGGCGCACGGTACGGGTACGGCGCTGGGCGACCCGATTGAGGCGCAGGCGTTGCTGGCGACGTACGGCCAGGAGCGGCCCGAGGACCGCCCGTTGTGGCTGGGGTCGCTGAAGTCGAACATCGGTCACACCCAGGCCGCGGCGGGCGTGGCGGGTGTCATCAAGATGGTCGAGGCGATGCGGCACGGGGTTTTGCCGCGCACCTTGCACGTGGAGGAGCCGTCGCACCATGTGGACTGGGAGCAGGGTCAGGTCCGGTTGCTGACCGAGAACCGGTCGTGGCCCGAGGTGGACCGGCCGCGTCGCTCCGCGGTGTCCTCCTTCGGCTACAGCGGCACCAACGCCCACGTCATCCTGGAGGCGGCCCCCGCCCCCCGGCCGGAGACGCCGGCGGACGAACCCACCGGGGCTCTCCTGCCGTGGGTGTTGTCGGCGCGGTCCGTGGAGGGTGTGCGGCGGCAGGCGGCGCGGCTTTTGGCGCGTCTTGATGATGCTCCGGGGCTGGGGTTGCGGGATGTGGGGCTGACGCTGGCGTCGGGGCGGGCTCTGCTGGATCACCGGGCTGTTGTGCTGGGTGCGGATGGTGGGGCGCTGTGCTCGGGGCTGGCGGCTTTGGCTGCTGGTGAGGACTGTGCGGGTGTTGTGGTGGGTGGGGTGGGTGTGGGTGGGTTGGTGTGGGTGTTTCCGGGTCAGGGGTCGCAGTGGGTGGGGATGGCTCGTGAGTTGTTGGAGTCGTCGGGGGTGTTTGCTGCGCGGTTGGGTGAGTGTGCGGCGGTCATGGACGGGTTGACGGGGTGGTCGTTGCTGGATGTGGTGCGGGGGGAGGGTGTGGGGCTGGATCGGGTGGATGTGGTGCAGCCGGTGTTGTTCGCGGTGATGGTGTCGTTGGCGGCGGTGTGGGGTTCGTTGGGGGTGCGGCCTGCTGCGGTGGTGGGTCATTCGCAGGGTGAGATCGCGGCTGTGTGTGTGGCGGGTGGGTTGTCGTTGGAGGATGCGGCGCGGGTGGTGGTGTTGCGGTCGCGGGCGATCGGGGTGCTGGCCGGTCGTGGGGGGATGGTGTCGGTTCTTGCTCCTGCGGAGCGGGTGGGGGAGTGGTTGACCGGTGGGCTTGCGGTGGGGGTGGTCAACGGGCCCGAACAGGTGGTGGTGTCGGGGGTGGTGGATGAGCTGGATGTTTTTGTGGAGCGGTGTGAGCGGGAGGGGGTGCAGGCGCGGCGGATCGCGGTGGACTATGCCTCGCACTCGCCGCAGGTCGAGGAGTTGCGTGCCGAACTCCTCGATGTCCTGGGCGGGATCGAGCCTCGCAGTTCGGATGTTCCGCTGGTGTCGACGGTGACCGGTGAGGTGATCGACACCGCGGTGATGGATGCGGGGTACTGGTTCGAGAACCTGCGTCGGCCGGTGCGTTTCGACAAGGCCCTGTCGGCTCTTCTGGCGGGTGGGCATCGTGCGTTCGTGGAGGTCAGCCCGCACCCCGTCCTCCTCGGCGCGGTCGCCCAGGGCGCCACGGGGGCCGGGATCACCGGTCTCACCGCGGTCGGCACCCTGCGGCGGGACGAGGGCGGCCGCGACCAGCTCCTGCGCAATGCGGCCGAGTTGTTCACGGCCGGTGTGGACGTCGACTGGTCGTCGTGGCTCTCCGGCGGACACCTCGTCGACCTGCCGACGTACCCCTTCCAGCGTCGGCGCTACTGGCAGGCGCCCGTCACGGGCACCGACGTCCGCTCCAACGGGCTCGACCCCGTGCGTCATCCCCTGCTCAGTGCCGCCGTGGACCTCGCGGGCACGGGCGAGGTCGTCCTGACCGGCCGGGTCTCCCGGGCCACCCACCCGTGGCTGGCCGACCACGCCGTCCACGGCACCGTCATCCTGCCCGGCACCGCCTTCGTCGAACTCGCCCTGCACGCCGGTGAACTGGCGGGCTGCCCCGGTCTGCGCGACCTGACCCTGAACGCGCCGCTGTCCCTGCCCGAACGCGGGGACGTCGATCTCCAGGTGCAGGTGGGCCCCCCGGACGGCACGGGACGGACGGTGGAGATCCACTCCCGGCGCCACGGCACGGGGGAGTGGACCCAGCACGCCGGCGGGTTCGTCGTCGAGCGGTCCACCGCGCTGTCCGAGGACACCGGGAGGCTGCTCGGCGCCGACTGGCCGCCCGCCGGGGCGCGTCCGCTCGACGTGGACGCGCACTACGAGGCCCTGGCCGCGGCCGGACTGGAGTACGGCCCCGCCTTCCAGGGGCTGTCCGACCTGTGGCGCTCGGACGGCGCCGTTCTCGCCCAGGCCGCCCTCCCCGGGCGGCAGGCCGAGGAGGCGACCGCGTTCGGCGTGCACCCCGCGCTGCTCGACACCGCGCTCCAGGCGGCCGCCGCGGACGCCGCCGGCCGCGCGGACGGCCGGACGCCGCTGCCCTTCTCCTTCGGCGCCGTCACCCTGCACGGCCGCGGCTCGGGCGGTATCCGGGTCCGCGTCACCGCGACCGGGCCCGACACCTACACGGTGGAGGCCACGGACGCCGCCGGAGCGCCGGTCGTACGCATCGACGACCTGCTCGTCCGTTCCGTGACGGCCGCGGACCTCGCCGTGCCGGAGAGCGGTGAACGGACGCTGCTCTCCCTGGAGTGGACCGCGGCCGACCTGCCGCCCGCGGACGCCGGGGACGGTCCGCAGGCACCCGAGCCGGTGCTGCTGCAGGTCCCCGGGCCCGGCGCGGACGCGGGCAGCCCCCCGGAGCGCGTCCGCCGCGTCCTCCGGGAGACGCTCGGCGGGCTGCGGGAGTGGCTGGCGCAGCCGCGGCCCGCCGGCGCCCGGCTGGCCGTCGTGACCAGCCGGGCCGTGCTGACCGGAGCGGAGCGGGACGGCGTACCGGTGGACCTCGCCCACGCCGCCGTGTGGGGCCTGGTACGCGCGGCCCGCGCGGAGAACCCGGGCCGGATCGTCCTGATCGACACCGAGGGCGCGGAGGACACCGGCGGCACCGGCGAGGACGCGCTGCTGGCCGCCGCGCGCTCCGGCGCCCCCGAACTGGCGCTCCGGGCGGGCCGTGCCCACGTCCCGCTGCTGCGCCGCCGGTCCCCGCGGCCGTCCCGCACGCCGCTCGACGCCCTCGGCACCGGAACCGTGCTGATCACCGGGGGAACGAGCGGGATCGGCGCGCAGGCGGCCCGCCACGCCGCCCGGCTCGGTGTCCGCCACCTGCTGCTGCTGTCCCGGCGCGGGCCCGACGCCGAGGGAGTGCCCGCCCTGCGCGAGGAACTCGCCGCGGCCGGTGCGGAGGTGACGGTCCTGGCCTGTGACGCGGCCGACCGCGGCCGGCTGGAGCAGGTGCTGCGCGCGATACCGGAGGACCGTCCGCTGACCGCCGTCATCCACTCCGCCGGAGTGCTGCGCGACGGCATCGTCGACTCCATCGACGCCGACGCCCTGGACGCCGTGCTGCGGCCCAAGGTGGACGCCGCCTGGAACCTGCACGAGCTGACGGCCGGTGCGCCGCTGTCCGCCTTCGTCGTCTTCTCCTCCGCCGCCGGGGTCCTCGGCGCGGCCGGGCAGGCCGGCTACGCGGCCGCCAACGCCTTCCTCGACGCACTGGCGCAGGACCGCCGGCGCACCGGCGCCGCCGCGCTCTCCCTGGCCTGGGGCCTGTGGTCCGAGGCCACCGGGATGACCGGGCACCTCGCCGAGGCGGACATCGAACGGATCAACCGCGGCGGGATCGCCGCGCTCGGCACCGAGCAGGGACTCGCCCTGCTGGACGCGGCACTGGCCGCCGACCCCGCGGCGGAGGGAGCCGACCAGGCCGTGCTGGTGGCCGCGGCGCTCAACCAGCCCGTCCTGCGCGCGACCGACCCTGGCATGCTGCCGCCGCTCCTGACCGGGCTGTACCCGCCGCGCCTGCGCGCCGCCCGCCGTCCGGCCGCACGCGCCGGTGGACCGGCGGTACCGGCCTCACGCGAGGAGGTCGTCGCCCGCCTGCGCTACCGGTTCGCCGCCACGATGGGCTTCGGGACCGACGAACTCGACGTCTCCGCACCACTGGTGGGGCAGGGCCTGGACTCGGTGATGGCGATGCAGATCCGCAGCCTCGTCGAGACCGACTTCGGCCGGAGCCTGCCGATCGCGACGATGTTCAACGCGGCCACCGTCGAGAGCGTCGCCGACGCCGTCCTCGCCGCAGCGGACGGCGCCGCCGGCGGCAGCTCCGCCCCCGGCGACGGCGCCGGACCGGCCACCGCCGTCGCGGAGATCGAGCACTACCCCGCCACGCGGGACGTCGTGCGGCTGCTGCGGACCGAGCGGAGCGACACCCCCGGCGCGACCCATCACGTCGGACTGGCCGTACGCCTCGCCGAGCCGACCACACGCGAACTGCTGGCCGGGGCGCTCGACCGGCTGGCCGGGCGGCACGCGGCGCTGCGCACCGCCGTCGTCCCGGACGACGACGGCGGCCGGCGGCTGGAGGTGCACCGGGCCGCGGCCGGCGACCTGCTGCGGTGGTCGGAGACGGCCGGCGCCGTCGACCCGGCCGAGCGGCTGTGCGCGCTGATGGAGCCGCCGTTCGACATCACCCGCCCCCCGCTGTGGCGGTTCGAGCTGGTCGCCGGCCCGGCGGGCGACCAGGTGCTCGTGTTCGGGGCGCACCACGCCGTCTCCGACCTGGCGTCGCTGATGCTCGTCGCGCACGAACTCGACGCCGAGCTCGCCGGTCAGGCACCGCCCGCGACCGTGACCAACCGCGACGTCGAGCTGCTGCTGCGCTCCCAGCCGTCCGCGGCCGACTCCCCGGCCGCGGGGCAGCAGGCCGCGGCCGACGCGCGGGCGGACTTCGCGGGCGCCCACCGGCTCGACCTGGAACTGGCCCGGCCCCGCCCCGCCGAGCGGAGCTTCCGGTCCGCGACGCACCTGACGGAGCTGCCGCCCGAACTGGCCCGGCGGGTCGCGGACGCCGCCACCCGCCTGAGCGTGACACCCGCCGCCTTCTGGCTCGGCGCGCTCACCGTGCACCTGGCCCGGCTGCGCCGCCGCGACCGCTTCGTGCTGGCGGTACCCGTGGACACCCGCATGCACGTGGGCGCGCTGGACGCGATCGGCTACTTCGGCCTGCCCATCCCGTTCGCCGCCCGGCTCGCGGCAGGCGACACCGGCGCCGACGTGCTGCGGCGCACCGACCAGGGGCTGAGCCGCCTGCTGGAACGGGGCATCAGCTTCTTCGACGCCATGCCGGCCCTGGTCGAGGAGGGGCTGTACCGCAGGAACGCCCCCCTGGTCGAGGTGTACTTCAACTACATGCCGCCGCAGGCCGGGGCGGCCGGGGCGCTGTCCGTCCTGCCGGCCGGCACCGGCTACTCCGACCTGGACCTGATGATCACGGTGATGCCGGGCCTGGACACGATGGTGCTGGAGTACAACACCGACATCCTCGACGAGGAAGCGTGCGCCGCCCTCGCCGAGGGCGTTCTGGCCGTCGCCGCGGAGATCGCCGACGACCCCGCCGCCCCCGCGTCCCTGCCGGCGCCCGCAGCCGTGCAGGAGGCGCCGGCGCGGGAGGACGGCCCCGCCGCCGGGCCCCCTGCCCGGGTCGCGGTCGCGGCCACCTTCGCCCTCGGCAACCTCCCCGCCCTGGTCGGCGTCGCGCTGGAGGACGCCGTCGGCGGCGCCTTCGAGGTCGCCGAGGCCCCCTACCACCAGGTCCTCGCGAGCCTGCACGACCCGGGCAGCGTCCTGGCCGCACCGGGCACCGCCGCCGCGCTGGTCCTGCTCCGCCCCGGCGACCTCGTCCGCTTCGCCCCCGGCGACGACGACCTGCCCGCCCAGCTGGCCACGGAGTACCCGGACGCGCTGCGTGCCCTGGCCGAGCGCACCCGCACCCCGGTCGTGGTGGCGTTCCTCCCCGAGCGGGCGCCCGACGGGCGGCTGCGCGACTGGGAGGAGCAGGTGACGCGCCGGCTCGCCGAGCAGCCGGGTGTCGCCGTGCTGCCGTCCGGGTGCTGGGCGGACGAGTACCCCGACGGCGGGCTCGACCAGATCTTCGACGAGCACACCGACGAGATGGCCCATCTGCCCTTCCAGGAGGAGTTCCAGGCCGTCGTCGCGCTGCGCCTGGCCGACGTGCTGGCGCAGGTGCGCCGCAGGGCGCCGAAGGTCATCGTGGTCGACGGCGACGAGACGCTGTGGAGCGGCGTCGCGGGCGAGGCCGGCCCGGAGAACGTCGACCTGACCGGCCCCCGGGAACTGCTCGCGCGGCGGCTGCTCCAGTGGCGCGCCGCCGGGGTGCTGCTCGCGCTCGTCTCGAACAACGACGAGGAGACCGTGCACGCCGTCCTCGACCGGCCCGACAGCCTCCTGCGCCGCGAGCACTTCGCGGCGGTCTCCGCCGCATGGGAGCCCAAGTGGACCCGGATCGCGCGGATCGCCGACCAGCTCAACCTGGGCGTGGACAGCTTCCTCTTCCTGGACGACAACCCGGTGGAGATCGCCGCCGTGCGCGCCCAGCTCCCCGGGGTGCTCTGCCTCACCTGCCCGCCCGCCGACCGGCTCGCCGGCTTCGTCACCCGGCTGTGGCCGATGGTGCCCCGCGCGGCGACCACCGAGGACGCCGCCCGCGCCGAGTTCTACCAGCAGGAGCGGGTACGCGACGCCGCCCGGGCGGAGCTGGGCTTCGCGGAGTTCCTGGAGAACCTGCGGCTGGAGCTGGACATCGAGCCGGTGTCCGCCGAGACGGCCGAACGCACCGTCCAGCTCAGCCGCCGCACCAACCAGTTCAACCTCCGGCCGCAGCCGCTGGACGACGCCGGGCTGGAACGGCTCCTGCGGGACGGCGAGGTGTGGACGGCCACCGCGCGCGACCGGTTCGGCGCCTACGGGCAGATCGGCGTGCTCGCCCTCCGCAGGGACGGCGAGGTGCTGGAGGTGACCGCCTGGATGATGAGCTGCCGCGTGCTGGGCCGGGGTGTGGAGGACCGGCTGCTGGCCTGGCTGGCCGACCGGGCCGAGGCGCTGGGCTGCACGGCGGTGCGCCTGGTCGCCGAGCACACACCGCGCAACATCCCGGCCCGGCGCCTGGTCTCCCGCCTGGGCGGCGGCGAGGTCGAGGCGCAGCGGCTGGAGACGGAGATGGCACCGGCGCAACTCCGGGAGTTCCGTTCCTGGGGCCTCGGATCGGAATCGGCAGCGGAGGTCGGCAATGCATGAGGCGGACGGCGGCGCGAGCCGCGAGAGCAGCGACACCCAGCGGGAGGCGGAGGCCGAGGCGCTGGAACGGGGCGGGACGCGCCGCACGCAGGCGGCCGATCTGCTGGCCCGCTTCCGCAAGGCCGCGGCGCCGCCCGCACCGCGGCAGGCCCCCGGCGGCGCCCGGCCGGGCGGCGCCGACCAGCTCGCGGCCTCCATCGCGGGCCTGGCCGCCCGTTTCCTGCCCGGCGACACCGCCGACGTCGACACGGACCTGTTCGACGCCGGCCTGTCCTCCGTGGACGCGGTCGAACTCGTCTCCCTGATGGCGCGCGAGCTGGACGTCAGGATGAGCCTGGACGACGTCTTCGCCGACGCCCGGCCCGCGCGCCTGGCCCGCAGGCACGCCCCGGGCCCTGCGCCGGAGACGGACGGGACGGGCGCCGCGGACACCCTGCCCGCCGTGCGGGCGGCGGTCCTGCCCGAGGGCCCGGACACGTCACCGGGCGCGGGAGCCGGCAGCGAGGACCTGGAGATGATCCTCGCCGACCTCGCCCTCGCCGACCGGCTGCCCTTCAGCCGCCAGGCCGAGCGGATCGCGCCGCGGCTGATCCTGCTCACGGGCGCCACCGGCTTCCTCGGCAGCCACCTGCTGCTGGACCTCCTGCGGCGGGGCGACGCCGACGTGGTGTGCCTGGTCCGGGCCGAGGACGACGCGTCCGCCGAACGGCGGCTGGGCGAGGCACTGGTGAGCTTCGGCCAGCCGTGGTCCGCCGAGGTCCGGCGCCGCGTCCGGGCGCTCGCCGCGGATCTGCGCCGGCCCCGGCTCGGCCTGTCCCAGGAGCGCTGGGACCGGCTGGCCCACGAGGTCGACTCGATCGTCAACGTGGCCGCCGCCGTGGACTTCCTGCGCGGCTACCCCTCCCTGCGGCAGACCAACGTCGTCGGCCCGCTGAACCTGGCCGAGCTGGCGATGGCGGTACGGCCCAAGCCGCTGCACCACATCTCCTCGGTGGCCGTCTTCAACGAGGTCGGCATCGCCACCATGGGCGAGGACGACCCGGTGGCGCACGTCGACCGGCTGTTCGCGGGCTACGACAAGTCCAAGTGGGCCGCCGAGGCGGTGCTGCGGCGGGCCCGGGAGCACGGGCTGACCGCCACGTTCATGCGGCCGGGCGCCATCGGCGGCCACACCCGTACCGGGGTGTACAACCCGCGGGACCTGAGCACCGGCCTGATCGGCGCCATCTCGCGGTTCCGCACCGTCCCGGCCTTCCGCTACATGAACCTGGCGCCGGTCGACTGGATCAGCAGGGTCGCCGCCGCGATCGTCTTCGACCCGCAGGCGTGGGGCCGCAACTACAACCTGACAGGCCGCGCCGAGACCCTGCCGGAACTCGTCAAGGACATGAAGCTGGCCGGGATGAACGTCCGCCCGACCGGCTGGCGGGAATGGCGCGAGGACCTGATGCGCCGGCACGAGAAGGAGCCGGTCCCCGAACTGGACTTCCTCGTACGGATCCTGAGCAGCCCCACCGCCGTCAAGCTCTTCGAGGCCCTGATGTTCGGCCCGGCGGCCGGTATGGACCGCACCGAGGAGTTCCTGGCCCGGCACCGGCTGCCGCTGCCCGAACGCTACGGCTCCGAGGCCCAGCTGAAGGCCTTCGAGCGGATGGCCGAGGACGGCGTGGCCCGGCTGCCCAGCCGCGAGGACCCGCCCTACCTGTCCTTCCGGGAGCGGACCCGGGGCCGCGTCGGACCGGTCGGCCAGGAGCCCGACACCGCGTGCCGGACCGCCTTCACGCTGTCCGTCGCCAGCATGTACCAGGTGGTGCGGCACCGCAGGATCGACGTACGGGGCGAGGTCGCCTGCGCGCGGCTGCACCCCCGGCCGCTGACCGTGCTGGAGGGCGAGATCCTGGTCCGCCCCGACGAGGGCATCCCGCACCGGCACGGCAACGACCACCCGCTGCTGCGCTACCGGCTGACCCTCCAGGACGAGGACGGCGGCCGCTGGTGGCTGGAGGGCTGGAAGACCGCCCGCGCCCGGCACGACTTCTGGAAGCAGACGCGCACGGTGGAGATCACCATCGGGCGCGAGGGCGAGCCCGCGAGCTTCGCCGGTGTCGTGCAGGTGCCCGGGAAGAGCTACGTACCCGACCAGATCGACGGCATCCGCGTCGACCCGCGGCTGTCCTCCCAGGAGCAGCGGCTGGCCAAGCTCACCTGGCTGTCGTGGTTCTTCCTCCAGGTCGGCATGGGGCTGGCGGAACCGTCGATGCGCGCCGCCGCCGAACTGCTGGACCTGCGGCGGGACGCCATCGACCGGGACCGCGACAAGCTGCGGCGCAAGCTGCGGAAGCTGATGATCGAGAAGGAGCAGATCCGATGACGCCGAGGCCCCTGCACCACGCCCTGTCCGCGCGGGTCGAGGACATCCCGTTCACCGCCTCCGACGGCACCCGCCTGGGGCTGACCCGGGTCGTCGCCGACACCGCCGGTGACACCGCCGAACGTCCGGCGGTGCTCGTCCTGCACGGCCTGACCGCCTCGGCCGACATGTTCGTGCTGCCGGAGACCCGCAACCTCGTCGAGGTGCTGCTGGACGCCGGGTACGAGCCCTGGCTGCTGGACTGGCGCGGCAGCTGCCGGCTCCCCTACAACGAGGGCCGCACCCGCTACACCTTCGACGACGTCGCGCTCTACGACATCCCCGAGGCCGTCTCCCTGGTCCGGCAGCACACCGACGGCCGCCCCCTGCTGGTCGTCGCGCACTGCATCGGCGCGCTGTGCCTGTCGCTGAGCATGGCCGCGGGCCTGGTACCGGGCCTGGCCGGCGTGGTCGCCCAGGGCGTCTTCCTCACCCCGAAGATGTCCTGGAAGACGCGGGCGCGCCTGCACTTCGGCGGTGAGCTCCTGCGCTCGCGCTTCGCCCACATCCCGACGGACATCAGGAAGGTGGGGCTGCGCTCCAAGTACGCCCTGCTGTTCGCCGAGGTCTCGCTCGGCGCCGAGTGCAAGGACCCCAACTGCCAGATCCTGCACAACGACTCCTGGGGGGTCGGCGGCTCGCTGTTCGTGCACGACAACCTCGACCCGCGCACCCACGACCGGCTGGCCGACCTGTACGGCACCGTGCCGATGTGGGTCCTGCCGCACCTGCGCAGCGTGGAGCTGGCGCACACCATGATGCGCCACAACGACAGCGACGACCGCTACGCGGTGCTGCCGAAGAACGCGCTGGACGACGCCGGCCGCATCGAGGCCCCGCTGATGCTGCTCTCCGGGGACGACAACCGCTTCTGGTACGACTCCAACAAGGTGTGCCACGAGATCCTCACCAGCAGGCACCCCCAGCTGGACGTCCGCTACGTGGAGGTCCCCGGCTACGGCCACCTCGACACGTTCATCGGCCGCAGCGCCGCCCTCGACGTGTTCGGGCACATCGTGGACTTCCTCGACGAGCACCGGCCGCCCGCCGGCCGCACCCCGGCCACCCGTCCCGGCGCCGCGGTCCGGTGAGCCCCGGCGCCGCCCGGTGCCACCGGGCGGCGCCTGCGGGGCTCAGGGGGCGATGCCGTGCAGGATCAGGTCGACCACCCGCTCGGACAGGTCCGCGTCGAGCGCGGCGCCCTGCCGGAAGGCGCCGCGGGTCATCATCGTCCCGGCGACGAAGTCGACGAGCAGGTCCAGGTCCTCGCCCAGCTCGGGCCTGACCGCCCCGACGGCGATGCCGTGCTCCAGCACGCGGCGCAGCGCCGCCCGCCGCTTGGCGATCACCGTGTCGTGGTACTTGCGCCACAGCACGGGGTTGTTCTGCATCTGCCCGAGCATGTTCCGCAGCATCGCCGAGTCGCGCTTGGCGAGCGCGCGCCGCCGCATGGCCTCGACGGCCACGTACAGGTCGTCGCGGAAGCTCGCGCCGCGGAAGCCCAGCGGGCGGGTGTCGCGGTGGGCGGGGACGTCGATCTCGGCGAGGACGTCGAGGAGCAGCGCGTCCTTGCCGGGCCACCGCCGGTAGACCGTGGTCTTCCCGACGCCCGCCTCGCGGGCGATGCCCTCGATGGAGAGGTCGCCGAAGGTGGCCCCGTCGCCGATGAGCCGCAGCACGGTCTCGACGACCTTCCGCCCCACCGCCGCGTCCCGCGGCCGCCCGCGCGGCGCGGTGCGCGTACCGGCACCGCCGCCGCACGGACCCGCGGCGCCTGCCGCGTCCGCGGGGTGCGTGGCCCGGGCGGCGGCGGGGCCTGGGCCCGCGCCCTCGCTCACCGTCCGGCCCCGGCCTTCGCCGGCTCCTCCGCCCCGCCGCCGGCCGCCGCGGGGGCGGCGGGCGGCTTCGCGGGCAGGAACACCACGACGACGAGTGCGCCGAAGAGGGCGACGAGGCCGGAGGCCACCGCGGTGACGTGCATGGCGTGGATGAAGGCGTCGTGGGCGGGCCGGACGAGCCCGGCCCCCTTCGCGCCCATGTGGTCGGCGGCGCCGAGCGTCGCCTCGACGGACTCGCCGGCGGCGTGCCGCTGCGCGGGCGGCAGGCCCGCGAGGTGGCTGTCGATGCCGTTCCGGTAGACGGTGGACATGAGCGAGCCGAGGACGGCGACCCCGAGCGCGCCGCCGACCTGCCGGAAGACGTTGTTGACCGCGGAGCCGGAGCCCGCCTTCTCGCGCGGCAGCGAGGACATGATCATGACGGTGGCGGGCGGCATCACGTGCGCCATCGCCGTACCCATCGCGAAGAACAGCACTTCGAGCACCCAGATCGGGCTGTCCGCGTCGAGCAGCAGGAAGCCGATGAAGGCGAGGCCGGTGACGGCCATGCCGACCGCGCAGACGGCCCGCGGGCCGAACTTGTCGACCAGCAGCCGGGCGCGGGGCGCGAAGACCATCTGCGCGGCCGCGAGCGGGAGCAGCAGCAGGCCGGACTGGAGGGCGCTGTAGCCGCGGACGGACTGGGTGTAGAAGACGACGAAGAAGGTCACGCCCATGAGGGCGAAGAAGATGAGCCCGATGGCGGCCACGGACGCGGAGAACTGCCGCTTGGTGAAGTACGAGACGTCCAGGGCCGGGTGCTCGACACGGCGCTCGTAGAGGACGAAGCCGACGAGGACGACGAGGCCGCCGAGCGAGGTGAGCCACACCTCGGGGTCGGTGAAGTCGCCGAGCTGGCCGCCCTTGATGATGCCGTAGATGAGCAGGACGAGGCCGGCCATGGAGAGGACGACGCCGACCGGGTCGAGCCGGCCGGGCCGCGGGTCCTTGGAATCCGGGACGAGCAGGAACATCGCGACGAGCCCGGCGATGACGATCGGCACGTTGACCAGGAAGACCGAGCCCCACCAGAAGTGCTGGAGCAGCAGGCCGCCGGTGATCGGCCCTATCGCGATGGCCAGGCCCACGACACCGGCCCATATGCCGATGGCCTTGGGCTGCTCCTCGCGCTCGAAGACGTTCATGATGATGGCGAGGGTGGCGGGCATGATGAAGGCGCCGCCGAAGCCCATCACCCCGCGGTAGGCGATGAGTTCACCCGCGGACCCGGCGGTGGCCGACAGCGCCGACCCGGCCCCGAAGACGAGCATGCCGAAGAGCAGCACCTTCTTGCGCCCGATGCGGTCGCCCAGCAGCCCCGCGGTGAACAGCAGCCCGGCGAAGACCAGCGTGTAGGAGTTGATGGCCCATTCGAGCTGGCTCTGCTTGGCGCCGAGGCCGGTGGGCCGGGGCTGGGCGATGGTCTTCATCGCCACGTTGAGGATCGAGTTGTCCAGCACGACGACGAGCAGGCTGAACAGGAGAACGGTGAGGATCGCCCAGCGGCGGCGGTGAACCGCCTCCGGGACGCCGGGAGTTGCGTTGACGGCCATACGACCAGCGTAGGTCGCTTTACGATACGGACCCGTCCCGTATCGCAAAGTCCCGGCAAAACGTCGGCCACCATCCGGTGGGCGTGCGACGGCGCGGCGGGGGAAGATGCCGGTCATGGACACAGCCCGCGTGCCGCCGCGACCGGCGGACCCACCGCGTATCCCCCCGCGCCGCGGGCGCCGCGTCGCCCTCGTCGCCGTGGCGGCGGCCGCCGTGCTCGGCGTCGTCCTCGCCGTGACCCTGAACGGCGACGGCGACGACGGCCCCTCCGGGCACGCCCTCCGTGCCTTCCCCGGCTTCCGGGCGGCGCACGCCGACACCGTCGTGCTCGACGGGGTCTCGGGCACCGTCCGGGTGACCGCCGACCCCGGCGCCCACGCCGTCACCGGCGACTTCCACCGCCCCGACGGCCACCCGGCCGCCCTGCGCGGCAGTACGTCCGGCGACGACGTCCTGACCCTCACCTGCCCGGACGGCCACGGCCACCCGCAGCCCTGCGCGGGCGACCTGACCCTCGTACTCCCCGCGCACACCGGCCTGCGGCTGCGCCAGACGTCGGGCGAGGCCACCCTCGACGGCCTCGGCGGCGACCTCGCTCTCGACGCCGCCTCGATCCGCCTCACCACCCGGCGCCTGCACCCCGCGCACGCCGACGTGACGGTGGTGTCGGGCAGCGCCGACCTCGGCTTCACCGCCGCGCCCGCCGATCTCGGGGTGCACGCGACCTCCGCCTCCGTCGCCGTCCGCCTGCCGAGGACGGAGGGCGGCTACGCCGTGACGACGGACGAGACCTCCGCCGACGTCCGGATCGCCGTCCCCCGCAACCCCGCCGCCGGGCACCGGGTGTCCCTGGCCGTGACCTCCGGCTCCCTCTCCGTCCGGAACGCCTGACGAGCCCGCGTCAGCCCGCCCGCAGGACGTCGTAGCCGACGAAGGTGAAGAGCCGCACACCCGGTGTCAGCGGGCGGGCCGCCGTGGTGGAGCGGTGGACGCCCACGCCGTAGCCCGCGTCGGGCTCCGACACCCACTGCCGGGTGAAACCGCGCTGCTCGAACCACGCGCAGATGAGGGGGAAGGCGTCGGGGTCCTCGCGGTGCCGGGTCCAGATGACCGTGCCGCCTTGGCGTACCAGCTCGGTGCAGTGGTCGACGGTGCGCTCGATGTCGCCGTGCGAGATGTTGCCGAACAGCCCGCAGACCAGGGCGATGTCGGCCGGTACGGCACCGGCGTGGTGCGCGGTGTCGGCGGCGTCCCCGACGATCGCCTCGAAGTGCTCCAGCCCCGCGGCCCGCACCGCCTCACGGGCGGCCTCCACGTTGCGCGGGTCCAGCTCGACGAGCCGCACCCGGGTGTCCGCGGCCCGCGGGTGCCCGGCGAGGGCCCCGACGACGTCGTGGCCCTGCCCGCCGCACAGGCTCACGATGCTCAGCGGACCGGGCGGCATCCGGTCCAGCTCCTCGCGGATACGGGCCTGCACGGCCGCCAGCCGCAGGGGGTAGGTGCTGCCGGTGCGGGTGTAGTTCTCGTGCCATGCGTGCCAGTCCATGGGCGGCACTGTAGGGAGCGCGCGAGCCGGGCCGCGCCCCATTTTCCGCGGCCGCCGGCCGTGAGGGCCCCGCCGGCCGGGCCGCACCGCGGCGGGGACGGGGGCCCGGCGGGACTCCCACAGCCGCGCGCGGGCCACCGGGCCGGCGACGGGAGGAAGCGGGTCCCGGCCGTCACCGGGACACGAGGTGGGCCGATCCGAACAGGCGCTTGGCCATGCCGAGGCGTTCGTAGGTGGTGACGGCCGGCGCGTTGTGGCCGCGCACCATGAGGGCCGCACGGCCGTGGCGCCGGATGAGTCCGTCCAGGACGAAGGCGCACACGGACGTCGCCAGGCCGCGTCCGCGGGCGGCGGGATGGGTCACGACCCCGGCCATGAATCCGCATCCGGGCGCCGACCAGGCGTCGGCTGCGACCGCCAGCGGCGGCGGGCCGGCGTCGCCGGGCGCCTCCCCGGAGGTGCCGGCCCAGCGGTGGACCCCCTCGAAGCCCGGCTGGGCGGAGGAGTCGGGGAAGAAGCGGTCGAACAGGACGGCTGCCTCCTTCTCCTCGTGGGCCTCCAGCCACCGCACGTCCGCGGTGCCGCCGCGGGGTGGGGCCGCCGTGTCCATCCAGAAGTACGTGTGGACCGGCTCGAGGCCGGGCACCCGGCCCGTGAGCGACTCGACCAGGGCGGCCTCTCCGAAGAGCCGGTAGGAAGGGCCGGCCTCCTCCAGGGCGTGCCGGGCCAGAAGGGCCGCGTCCGCCTCGCCTCCCGCGACGGCCAGGCGGTCGCGCCGGGAGAGACCGGGGCTGGCCACCGCGACGGCCGTGCCGTGGCGCCACGCCCGTACGCCCGGGCCGAGGCCGCCGGTGGCCGGTGCCTGGGCGGCCCAGAGCAGGTGCGCCTGTCCGGGGGCGGCCCGGGAAATATCCGTGTAACATACAAATTCTTCCATGTCCCCGTCCTACCAGGTCGTTCCCGCCCCCGCCGTGGCCGGGACCACAGGCGGGAGGCCCGGCGCCGTGTCCGCGCTCAGACCGCCGGGAGTGACGCGTCCGGGGTCCAGGGGGCGGGGGCGGTGATCGCCCAGCGTTCGTGGTCGCGCCAGGCGCCGTTGATGTAGAGGTAGTCGGGGGAGATGCCCTCGAAGCGGAAGCCCAGGCGCTGGACCAGCGCCAGCGACGGCTTGTTGGCGGGCTGGATGTTCGCCTCCAGGCGGTGCAGGCGCAGTTCGGTGAAGGCGTGCTCCAGGACGAGGGCCAGGCCCTCGGTCATGTAGCCGCGGCCCGCCGAGGGGCCGAAGGCCGCGTAGCCGAGGGACGCGCCCTGGTAGCGCCCGCGGATGATCGAGTTGATGTTGACGGTGCCCGCGGCCACGCCCGTCTCGCGGACGCGGACGAGGAAGCCGCGGTTGGTGCCGTCGTCGAAGCGGTGCATCCAGGTCTCGAAGGCCCGCGCGGTCCTGGGCAGTTGCATGTACGGCCCGTACAGCTCGGTGCTGGCCGCCACGAGCGTGCAGAATTCGTCCTGGTCGGCGAGGGTGAGCGGGGTGAGTTCCACCCGCGGCGGTGTCGTGAGCATGATCCAACGCTAGGGCATGCCGCCGGCGGCCGGCAGGGTGAGGTACGACGTGTGGGACGGGCCCTGGAGTATGTGGACCTCGCCCGCGGTCGCGTCCGCGAGGGTCTCGGCCGAGACGGGGGCGCCGGACTGGAAGTTGGGTTGCCAGCGGCGGTGCGGGGCGCGCAGGACGAGGGCCAGACGGTCGCCGGGCTCCAGGCGCTGGGAGACGAACGGGAAGTCGCGCAGCTCGACCCGTACGGGGTGGTCCGCGGGCCAGGGGGTGCCGGCGTGGTGGCGGGCGCGGAGGGCCGCTTCGGCCAGCAGGCGGGGGGAGCCCTCCGCGGGGAGGACGTGAATGCCTGCCAGGAGGTCGAAGTCGGGGAGTGCGCTGGAGAGCGTGAGGCTCGCGGCGGGGCGGCCGGTCACGTCCACCGGTGAGGTGAAGGGCGCGGTGACGTGGACGGCGGTGCCCGGGCCCGCGGGAAGCGCGAAGGGGCGGTCGTCGGTGAAGACGCGGTGCGCGGGCGGCTGGGCCCGTTCGGGCGCCCCGGCGGTCGCGGGGTCGAGCAGGAGGGTCAGCCGCCGGTGCTCCGTGGGGGCCTCCGGGGTGAGGCCGTGGTCCGCCACAGGGTGGAGGCGCAGGCCCGTACCGCCGGGCAGGTCCGGCGCCGCGCGCCAGCGGTCCTCGCCGACGTGGAAGTACGTCACCCGGTCCGCGAGGAACGCGGGCCGCTCGCCGAGCCCCAGCACCCAGCGGTACCAGCCGATGTGCAGCTCCCGCAGGTCGATCGAGGAGGCCTCGGCGAAGGTGAGGCCGCCGAAGCGGCGGCCGCCGGAGCGGGTGGCGGCGTGGTCCCACGGGCCGATCACCACGTCGTGGCGGGCGCCGGGCACCGCCCGTACGTGCCGGTCGTGGTGGGTGAGCGCGCCGAGCTGGTCGTCGTCGTACTGCCCGGTGATCGTCAGGACGGGCACGCTGATGCCCGCGTACTGCTCGGGCGTGGGCACGAGCGCGTCCCAGTACGCGTCGAGGGTGGGGTGGTCGAGCCACTCCTGGAAGGCGGGCAGTCGCCTGCCGACCGCCACGAGGTCCAGATCGCGGAAGGGCCGCCCGGTGGCGATCAGCCGCTCGCCCGCTTCCGCCCAGAGGGCGTCGTCCGCGAAGGGGCCGTTGTTCATCCGGCGGCCGTCGACGAGCGTCAGCCACCGTGCGGCGAAGGATTTCGGGATGCCGTGCGCCATCGGGAAGTCCACGCCCGGGAAGACCGAGGCGACCGGCGCGATCGCCCGCAGCCCCGGCGGGCGGGTCGCGGCCACCGCCCACTGCGCGAAGCCGCTGTACGAGCCGCCGTACAGGAGCACGTCCCCGCTGGACCACTCCTGCGCGGCGAGCCGGCGCACCGCGTCGTGGCCGTCCGCGCCGTCGTGGACGAAGGGGCGGAAGGTGCCGTCCGAGTCGCCGCGGCCGCGTACGTCGAGGCTCACGAAGTGGAAGCCCGCGGCGGCGAAGGCGGTGCCGTCGGGGTGGTACGCGTCGGCGCCGTAGGGCGTGAGGACGAGCACCACCGGCGCCCGGCCCGCCCCCTCGGGCGACCACCGCATCCCGCGCAGGAACGCGCCCTCCCGCGTGGGAACCTCGATCGTCAAGTGCAGCACCCTGCTCCGTCCTCTCCCCGGCCCCGGTCGTGAACGCGGCAACACCGCACCCCACGGCGGGATTCCCGCCCACCCGTACACTCGCCCGATGGCCGACGACCACCTCCAGCTCACCGTCCTGGGATCCGCGACGCCCTACGCGAGCGTGGACAACCCCTGCTCCGGCTACCTCGTGACTGGTGGCGGCGCCCGCGTGTGGATGGACGCGGGCAGCGGCACGCTGGCCCAGCTCCAGCGCCACACGAGGCTGGAGGATCTGGACGCCGTCTGGATCTCGCACCTGCACGCCGACCACAGCGCCGACCTGCTCACCGCCTACTACGCGCTGCTCCACGCCGACATCCGGCTCGCCGCGCCCGTCCCGCTCTTCGCCCCGCCCGGCACCGCCGACCGGCTCGCCGGCTTCCTGACCAACGGCCCGGCCCGCAGCCCCGTCGAATCCGCCTTCGCCGTCCACGAGTTGGCGGACGGCCACCGTGCGGAGGTCGGCGGACTCACCCTGACCAGCCGCGCGGTGAGACACGGCGTCCCGGCCTTCGGCGTACGGATCGAAGCCGGCGGCAGCGCGCTCGCCTACTCCGGGGACACCGCCCCCTGCCCCGCCCTCGTCCAACTCGCCTCCGGCTGCGACACGTTGCTGTGCGAGGCGGAGAGCACGCGCCCGCCCACCGGCGAGGAGCAGGTCCACCACACCCCGGAGGACGCCGCCGCGACCGCCACCGCCGCGGGCGCCGCCCGCCTGCTCGTCACCCACGTCGGCCACACCCTCACCCCGCAGGCCGCGGTCACCCGCGCCGCCGCCCGTTTCGCGGGCCCCGTCGCCTACGCGGCCCCGGGTGGGTCCTTCACCGTCGGCTGAGCCGGCAGTGGCCGCTGCCCCCGGATGCCGGACGGTCTGCCCTCGCGTCCCTTCCCCCGGGGGCCCGGGGAGCGGCAAGCTCGGGGGATGCGCGACGGGAGGGCGATGCACGGACGGCGGGAAGTGGAACAGGACGGCGCCGGGGCGGCCGCGCGCGGGCGGGCGGGGCGGCGCGAGAGCGCACCCGTGGCGCTGCAGCGCGGCGCGGGGAACGCCGTGGTGGTCCAGATGATGCGCGGCGCCGGCGGGCACGGCATCGGCGGGCTGCTGCTGAACCGGGGCGCCGCGCAGCGCGAGGCGGCGCTCAGCCTCACGTACGGCGTCCGCATCGGGCCGCCCGCAAACCGGCCGGACGACCACTTCAGCCACTCCATGCTCAACCGGATCGACGGCGTACTCGGCAGCCTCCCGGCCCGGGACGTCCGGGACAACCCGGAACTCCAGGCCATCCAGCCCGCCGGAGCCGACACGACGGGCGCGGCCAGCCTCTACGACGCCGACGACCGGAGCATCACCATGGTCAGCCCCTTCGGCATGCCCTCCTGGCTCTACACGGAGCTGAACCGCGGTGTCGGCTGGCAGCGCTCCCTGATGGACAAGGGCGCGATGGCCGGCTACGACGGGATCAGCGAGGACGAGGACCGGGCCCTGGGCCTCGGCGGCGAGCGCCGCGAGGTCATGGGCGGCACGTCGGACGTGCTGGCCAACGGCAACCTCGTGAAGTGGACGCTGCGGCACGAGATCGGCCACTCCGTGGACCGGCAGGCCGGCTGGGCGGTGCGGCTCAAGGGCGAGGCCCGGTTCGGGGGCTGGGAGGCCTACGACGACGCGGCGCCGGTGGCGGTCGCGATCCTGACCGAGGCCGGACTCGGCGACCGGCTGGACGTCCGGGACCGCTTCCGCCTGCGCCTGCGCGACGCGGTGGCGATCGCACTGGACCCGGAGACCGCCCGTAGCAGCCCGGAGCGGCTGACGGACATCGCCGACACCTTCCCCGGCCAGGAGCAGGACTTCCACGACCGGCTCGCCCGCGTGGTGCGGTTCGGCCGGCTCGCCCTCGCCCAGCCGTGGACACTGAACGACGGCGGCGCCGACACCCTCACGATCGCCGGCCGGACCTACCACGTGGACCACTACGGCCAGTGGGTCAGCTACCTGCGGGCCGAGCGGGAGCAGCACGCCGTGTCCAACTACCAGTTCTCCACGCCGGACGAGTGGTTCGCGGAGGCCTACGCCGCCTACCACGACCCGAAACCCGGACCGCGCGCCCGGCTGAACCCGGACGCGCGGCGGTGGTTCGAGGAGCGCGGCGAGGAGCGCGGCGAGTAGAGCGTCGTCGCCCCGGCGCCGGCCCCGGCGCCGCGCTCGCGGTGCGCGCCGGGCCGGAGGCCGTCAGCCCTGGCCGTAGCAGCGCTTCAACTCGTCCAGGTCGTAGAAGTAACTGCCCTTGGCGACCGGCTCGCAGGAGGGCTTGAAGGCGGTCTCCTTCTCGTTGTAGAGCATCCGCACCAGGTACTCCGTGCCCCCGCGGCCCTGGTGGCCCTTGCCGCCGGCGGGAGTTCCCGCGTAGAGGTCCCACTGCACGTTCGCCGCCATCGGGGCGACGTCCGCACCGCGCCAGGTGTTGTTCCGGTACGTGTACGGGTGGGCCGGGTCGGCGTCCGCGGCCTGCGTGCTGCCGGGCAGCTGCAACAGCACGGCGAGCGGCTCGATCTCCTCTGCGTGGGTGAAGCGCAGCACGGCGCCCTTGTCGCTGGTGCCGTCGGCCTTGGCCTCGGCCTGCGCGAACAGGTCGTCCAGCAGGACGTCCGCCATGGCGTAGGTGATGGTGCGGCCGCTGAAGGCGGGCCCCTTCTCGTAGAACTCCTCCGCGTCGTCGAGGTAGGCGAACCACCGCGCGTCCTTCGCCGGGAGGAAGACGTCGAGGTCGACCCCCGGCGCCTCGGCGCGCAGGTCGGGTGCGGCGCTGTAGAGCTCGAACAGCGAGCGGGCGAAGGCGATCCGGTCGTCACCGGACATCGACCCGGCGAACCGGGCGGTGACCAGGCGGGACACGACGTGATCGGCGGACCTCGCCGTGTCCGGGCCGCCGTCGATCGTCGCGATCACGGCGGCCAGGTCCGGGTCGCCGGCCACGTACGCCTGGTAGCCGGCGTTCTGCGGCTGCTTGTGGAAGTACAGCAGGTCCTTGTCCGTGACCGGCGCCTGGACCAGCGGGGCCAGCCCCGGGTCGCCGGCGGTCAGGCCCGAGGTGAAGGCGCCGGCGCTCGCCACCGCGCGCGCGACGCCGGACGTCTCGACCTCGATCGGCTCCTGCCCGGCCTTGATGGCGGAGAACAGCGACGGCAGCCGCTTCTCCAGCCGCGCCGCGGTCTGCCGCTGCTCCTGCGCCCCGCGGCCCGAGAGGTTGCCGTAGCCGATGGCGGACGCGCCCGCGAGAAGCGCCTGCACCTGCGGGGCCAGCCGGGCGCCGAGCGGGGTCAGCTGACCGGCCGCCTGTGCCCTGCCCAGCACCGCGAGCACGGCGTCGCCGTCATCGCTGTCCGTCATGGCGCGCGAGCCGTGCCGGGCGACGTTCTCGGTGAAGACCGGCGTGAAGCCCCGCGGCGCGGACTGGTAGGCGCCGAGTTCCTCCTGCGGGGCGTACGGCGTCTTGGTCGTGTAGTAGTGCGGGGTGGCGGGGCTGTCCTGCGCCGAGGCGGTGGCGCCGGGCAGGGCGACCGCGGCGATCACCACCGCCACGGCCAGGGCGGCGCCGCAGACGACTCTGGGCTTCATGGTCAGGTCCTTGGGAGGGCATGGGAGCGTCGCCCGGTGGGCGCGACGCCCGCACCCTCACAACCGCGGCCGAACCTCCGCCCACCGCACGACGTCACCCAGGTGATCCACACGTGAACACTCCCCGCAGGTCAGGGGTCGTGGGCAACGCCGAACGGCGAAACGAAGGATCTTGGCCTGTGACACTCGTTAGACTCACGAGGTTCGAGCCGGACGTATGAGCGGCATCGGGCCCGGCCCGGTCTGCCGCGGTCGCCCCCGTACGCCGCCCGGCAACTCGCCACCGCCCACGGCGGTGGCCGAACTCATGGGGGGTTCCTTCTTGTCCATCACCTCGACGCGCCCGCCCACCGGCCGCCGCGGCCGCCTGCCGGTGATCAGCACCTTCACCGCCCTGGCCGCGAGCGTGCTCGTCCTCGGCCCGGCCGCCACCGCTCAGGCCGACGCCGGAGCACCGCACCGCGGCATCGCCGTCCCGCGCATGGAAGCCGCGCAGCCGTCCGCGGCCGCCGCGCCGCGCACCGCCGGGAAGCTCCCCGGCACGGCCGCGGCCGCCCCGGCGTCCGGTCCCGACGCACCGCTCTACGACGTCAACGGCGACGGCTACGCGGACCTGCTCATGCGCTGGTCGACCGGGACGGTCTCGGAGTGGCGCAGCTTCGGCCTCACGGTGGAGAGGAACGGCGACACCGAATACCTCGACATCCTCACGCCGGGTGAGGAGATCTCCTCCGCCGCCGGCCCCGAGGCGCTGTCGCTCACCGCGTCGGGCCGGCTGTCGCTCTGGGACCACACGTCCTTCCCGCAGGGCACCCCGCTGTGGACGGGCACCGGCTGGCAGGCGTACAACAAGGTCGTCGCCGTCGGCGACGTCACGGGGGACGGCCTGGGCGACCTGGTCGCGCGCACGCCCACCGGTGACCTGTACTTCTACCGGGGCACCGGGAACGTGGCCGACCCGTTCACCGCCCGCGTCCAGATAGGCCACGGCTTCGGCATCTACGACCAGATGGTCGGTGCCGGCGACATCACCGGTTCCGGGCACGGCTCGCTCGTCGCCCGCGACCTCGCCGGCGACCTCTGGTACTACGAGATCGACGGCAACGCCGCGACGCCGATGGCCGCCCGGGTCCAGATCGGCAAGGGCTGGAACGCGTACACCCAGCTCATCGGCTTCCCGGGCGCCCACCCGGGCGCGCACGGCGGCATCCTGGCCCGCACCCCGTCCGACGAGGTCTACTCCTACGAGGGCGACCCCGGCGGCTCGGGGCTCACCCAGCTCACCGCCCGTCAGGACACCACCGGCACGGACCTGCCCCAGGGGTACGAGACCGACCACGTCCGCGTGGCCGGCATGGGCGGCAACCCCTCCTGGGACAAGGCGAGCCTCCTGGCCATGACGTCCGCGGGCGACCTGTACGTCTACCTGCCGAACGGCGACAGCACGCTGAGCGCACGCTCCCTGATCGGCAGCGGACTGCAGGGCGCCAGGATCGTCAGTTCCGCCTCCCTCACCGACAAGGGCGAAGTGGCGCTGATGGAGGTCTACAACGGCACGCTGTACGACGACACCGTCGCCGGCGGCGCCAACGCGCTGGCCACCGGCTTCGGCGACTACAACCTGGTACTCGGCCCCGGCGACCTGAGCGGCGACGGGCGCAGCGACCTGCTCGCCCGCGACAGCAGCGGCGTGCTGTGGCTGTACCCGGGCAAGGGCGACAGCACGTTCGGCGCCCGCGTGAAGGTCGGCAGCGGCTGGGGCGCGTACAACCAGATCACCGGCAACGGCGACCTCACCGGCGACGGCATCGCGGACATCGCCGCCCGCGACAGCGGCGGCACCCTCTACCTGTACCGGGGCACGGGCACCGCCTCCGCCCCCTTCCAGGCCCGGGTGGCGATCAGCACCGGCTGGAACGCCTACACCAAGCTCGCCGCCCCCGGCGACCTCGACAGCGACGGCAAGGCGGACATCGTCGGCGTCAGCACCGCCGGGGAGCTCTACCTCTTCGGCGCCACCGGCAGCCCCAGCGCCTCCGCCACCTTCAGGGCCAGGGTGAAGATCGGCAACAGCGGCTGGTACGCCTACACCTGGCTGCAGTAGCCGGTGTTGCCGGGCGGTGACCCGCGCGCGTGCGCTGCGGGTCACCGCCCGGCCGCGGCCGGGGGGCCCCCCCCGGAAAGGGGGGGGCCCCCGGCGGGCCGGGCGCGGGTCAGACCGCCGTCGTAAGGCGGTTGGCCACGGGGGTGAGGGTGTTAGCGCCCCTGGCCCGG